>JAJYLS010000201.1 GCA_021787555.1 Acidobacteriota bacterium
CCGATCGAACGCCGGGTGCGTCTGGTCGATCCCGGTGTCCAGAACCGCGATCTTGATTCCCTTCCCCGCATTCTCCTGCCCGCCGATGGCCGTCAGCGCCCACGCCGCCGGCGCCTTCATGAGCACCGTGGCTTTGTTGAGGTCCCGCTTTCCGCGCCGCATCGGCCGCACCGCCACCACGCCCGGCAGCCTCTTCAATTCGTCCACGCGGTCCGGCGGCGCGATTACGAAAATCGCGTTCAGCACGGTCGTAACCGACCCCGTTACCCGGATGTTGCGCCCCGCCAGGTCCCGCTTCAGCGCCGCTTGCTTGGACTCGCTCTGCTGCCGGTAGCCCGCCGCCGCCGGCGTGCGCAGTTGAGCGCGCGAATGAAACCTCTGCGCCACCGGCGCATCCTCCAGTATCACCACATACTGATTCGGAACCAGCCCGCCCGGCGCGCTGCGCTGCGCAAACGCGCACGGCAGCAGCGCGGCAGCGCAAAACCACAAACCAAGACGCATAACTATTCGAGGTTACTGGAAAGCCGCGCGAAAAGCCATGCCGTCAGCGACAGCCGCGCCAGCTAATAGCCAACAGCCAATAGCTAAAAGCTCTTCATCCCCCGATCGCATACATCGGCCGCGGCGGCGCCACGAATTTCGAGCTGTTGATTTCGTGCCCTTCCCATTTCGCCGCGACATTGCGCCGGATCGAATCGGCGATCTCCGCATCCGGCGCACCCGTGCGCATGAGAGATTTTACATCGTCTTCCTCGATCGCGAAAAGGCAATACCGCAGCTTGCCGTCCGCCGTCAGCCGCAGCCGGTTGCAGTTCAGGCAGAACGGCCGGCTCACGCTCGCGATGAACCCCACCCGCCCGATTCCGTCCGCAAACACGTATTCCGCCGCCGGCGCGCGCGGATCCGGATCCGGCACCGCTTCGAGCGGCGCGATCCCGCTCGCCAGCATCGCCAGGATCTCGTCCGCCAGCAGCACCTTGCCGCGCTGCCACAACCCCTGCGCGTCCAGCGGCATGAACTCGATGTACCGCACCTCGAAGCCGTTCTCGCGCCCAAACCGCGCCAGCGGCACGATGTCCGGCTCCACCAGGTCCTTCACCGCCACCGCGTTCAGCTTGATCTTCGCGTACCCCAGCCGCCGGCATTCCTCCAGCCCGGCCAGCACCCGGCCCAAATCGTCGCGCCGCGTGATCTCGCGGAACCGCGCCCGGTCCAGCGTGTCCAGGTGCACGTTGATCCGCCGCAGCCCCGCGTCGTAAAGCGCCGCGGCCATCTCCGCCAGCAGCACGCCGTTGGTCGTCAGCGCCAGGTCCGCGATCCCCGGAACCGCCGCCAGCCGCCGCACCAGCACCGGCAGATCGCGCCGCACCAGCGGCTCCCCGCCCGTGATCCGCACTTTCGTCACGCCCAGCCCCGCCGCGATCCGCACGAACCGCTCGATCTCTTCGAAGTCCAGGATCTCGCTCCGCCGCACGAACCGCACGTCGGTTTCCGGCATGCAGTAGAAGCACCGGATATTGCAGCGGTCCGTTACGCTGACCCGCAGATTGTCGTGAATGCGCCCGAACGAATCGGTAAGCGCCATCATTTCACCGCGAGCATGCGTTCCAGCGGCGCCAGCGCGCGCGCCATGGTCTCCGCCGGCAGTTCCACCCGCGGCTCCAGCGTCTCCAGGCAGTCGCGCAACTTCTCCAGCGTGTTGAGTTTCATGTACGGGCACTCGCTGCAATTGCAGTTTTCGTTGGGCACGAAATAGAACCGCTTCCCCGCCGCCTTGTGCTCCAGCGAATACTGGATCCCGCTCTCCGTCATCACGATGAATTCCCGCGCCTGGCTCGCCGCGCAGTATTCGATGATCGCCGAAGTCGAGCCCACGAAATCCGCCATCGCCAGCACCGCCTCCGGGCATTCCGGATGCGCCACGATCTGCGCCTCGGGATGTTGGACTTGCACCTCCGCCAGCTTCCGCGCGGCGAACGTGGCATGCACGATGCACGCCCCCTGCCAGATCTTCAGGTTCGCCCGCCCCGTCTGCCGCTTCACATAGTTCCCCAGGTTCACGTCCGGCAGGAACAGGATCGGCTTTTCCGGCGGAATCGAATTCACCACCTTCACCGCGTTCCGCGACGTGCACAGAATGTCGCTCTCCGCCTTCACCTCGATCGACGTGTTGATGTAGCTGACGATCGTGTACTCCGGGTGCGCCCGCCGGAACTCCCGCACCGGCTGCACCGGGCAGCTATCCACCAGCGAACAGCTCGCCTCGCGGTCCGGCACCACCACCACCCGGTGCGGATTCAGCACCTTGGCCGTTTCCGCCATGAACCACACCCCGCAGAACGCGATCACGTCCCCCTCGAACGCCAGCGCCTTGCGCGCCAGTTCGAGCGAATCGCCCACCACGTCCGCCAGTTCCTGAATTTCAGGCGCCTGGTAGTGGTGCGCCAGCAGAATCGCGCGCCGCTGTTTCTTCAAATCCAGAATTTCGTCGCCTAGAGTGGTCGCAACAAACATGGGGAGGTGCATTTATTTTACCAAACTCACCAGCAATGACCGCTGCTTTGCCCCGATCGCCTCCCACCCGAAATACTGCTCCGCGTGTGCGCGCGCCGCCCGCGCCATCCGCCGCCGCCGCTCCGCATCCGCCGCCAGCTCCGCCACCCCCGCCGCGAACGCTTCCGCCGTGTCCCCCACCCGCACGCTCTCGCCGTCCACCAGCCCCAGACCCGCGCATCCCGGCGTGGTCGAAACTACCGCCCGCTCCATCGCCATGGCCTCCAGCACCTTCAGATTGGTCCCCGCCGAAACCGGCGTCGGCACCACTACCACGTTCGCCTCCACGTAGAGCGGCCGCACGTCCGCCACGAAACCAAGCACCCGCACACGGGCGTCTACTGCCGGTTCCGGCGTCTCGCTGAACGCGCGCCAATACGTCAGATGATCCGGCCCCGCCACCACCGTCAGCGTCATCTCCGGAAAGCGCGCGCGCAGCCGCGGCCACACCTGCTCCGTGAACCAGCGGAACGCCGTCACGTTCGGAAAATGCCGAAAAGATCCGATGAACAGCAGCCGCTCCCCCGCCCTCTCCGCCTCCGGCTGAAACCGCGCCAGGTCCACGCCGTTCTCGATCGCCACCGCCCCCGCGCTCCCCACCAGTTCCGCGTCTTTCTTCGACATCACCACCACGCGCCGGTAGCGCCCCAGCGCCCGCTGTTCGAACCGCCGCCAGCGGAACGCGTCCCACCGTGCCGCCAGCGTCCGCTCCCGCCGCGCAATCTGCCCGAAAAGGTCGAACGTCACGTCGTGCTCCACCAGCACGTCCCCGCCGTACTCCGCCAGCG
The DNA here is from genome assembly GCA_021787555.1 of Acidobacteriota bacterium. Lineage (GTDB taxonomy): Bacteria > Acidobacteriota > Terriglobia > Bryobacterales > Bryobacteraceae > JAJYLS01. Next base: position 3,345 of record JAJYLS010000201.1, read on the forward strand.
CCGTGTACTCCACCTGCAACACCTCGAACCCGAACGCGCGCCGCTCCTCCGCAATCGCCCGCCGCATCGCCGGCGATTCGAACTCGTGCACTTCCGGCGGCTTCCACGTCGACCATCGCGGCTCCCGGTACCGCGGCTGCTCCACCAGCACGATGCGCGCGCAGAATTCCGCCAGCGGCCCCGCATCGCCCGCTTCCCCCGCCGCGCGAAATGCCAGTAACTCCACGTCGAATTCCCGCGCCATCTCGCGCAGCAGATGGTAAATCCGCACCGCACCGCCATGCGACAGCGGATACGGCAGATACGGCGAGAGCACCGCCACCCGCCGCCGTCCCTCCGCGCACGGCCGGCCCTCGATCACGACCCTCCCCTCGGGCGCCACGCTCCGCTCCCGCTTCGGCCACGGCCACCACCGCGGCCGCAGATAGATCCGGTCCAGCGGCACCCCGCGCCAGAACAGAAATGACGCCAGGTCCAACCGCAGATGGTGCCGCTCCAGCCGCGAGTTGTACGCCAGGATCTTTCGCGGCGCGAGGAGCCACGCCGCCCGCCGCAGCGCGCTCCCCTCGCGCCCCAGCATCACCGGCGCCAGGCCGATGCGGTACCGCCGCAATTCCTGCCGCAGATCCGGCCAGTTCTCCTCCGTCGCCACGAAATGCCGCCGGTCCGGCACCAGCCGCCGCACTTCTTCCGCCATCCGCCGGCAGATCTCACCATCTCCGCTCGCGAACGTCACCACCACCGCGTCCGGATCTTTGCCCAGCAGGCCGAAAATCCAGCGCTTGATCCGCTGCTTCACCTGTGTACCCGTCTCCGCGCTCGAAAACCACCCACTCATCCGAATTCTGGCATACAATAGCCTATTCACAAATGAGGCGGCCCTTTTCCCCCCGCGCTGCTGGGGCGGTACTCCTGGCGGCAGCCATCGTCGTTCTGCCGGTGGCCCTCTACCGTCACGCCGACCAGGAAACCCTCACCCTCGACGACGCCGTGCGCCGCCAAGCCCCCGGCAGGTTCGTGCGCACCTGGGACGGCGTCACCCACTACGAACTCGGCGGCCCGCCCGGCGGCACGCCCGTCCTCCTCATCTCCAGCTTCTCCGCCCCCTACGCCCTCTGGGACCCCACTTTCGACGCCCTCACCAAGGCTGGCCTCCGCACCCTCCGCTACGACGCCTTCGGCCGCGGCCTCTCCGACCGCCCCCTCTCTCCCTACGATGAGGATTTCTTCCTGAAGCAGATCACCGACCTCCTCGACATCCTCGGCATCCGCGTCCCCGTCGATGTCGCCGGTATCTCCATGGGCGCCGGGCTCGCCGTCACTTTCGCCAACTGGCACCCCGAGCGCGTCCGCCGCGTCCTCCTGATCGACCCTAACTACGGCACCGGCCTGCTCCTGCCCGTCCAACTTCGCATCCCCCTGGTGCGCCGCTTCGACATGGCCGTGGACATCGAGCCCAGGCTGCCGCGGAAGCAGATGGCCGAGTTCGTCCATCCCCAGCGTTTCTCCCACTACCTCGAGGCCTACCGCCAGCAGATGCGCTATCAGGGCTTTCGCCGCGCGCTCCTGTCCACCCTCACCAACTACTGCTCCCAGGATGTCACCGAAGATTACGAGCAGTTAGGCGAGAGCCGCAAGTCCGTGCTGCTGATCTGGGGCAAGGCCGACCGCAACCACCCCATCGCCCTCGCCACCAAAGTGCGGCAGGCCATTCCCCAAGCCGAGTTCTACCCCATCGACGACGCCGGCCCCCACCCCCACTGGGACCACCCCGAAGTCGTCAACCCGCTCATTGTGGATTTCCTGCGCCGCCCTTAGCCCCTCTGCAAGGAACTCTCCTCTCGCGGCATTTCCCCAATATGAAACCGCTGTTTTGCCTCGTCCTGGCAGCCGGCACCCTCGCCTGGGCCGACGACGCCTCCGACCGCGCCGCCGTTCAAACCGTCATCCGGCAGTTTAACGACCCGCACACGCGCGCCTCCGTCCTCGCGCCCGGCGCCGATATCCCCGACCTCAGCGGCCGCCCCTGGGACGAGCGCTCCCGAATCTATTTCACATTCAAGGACGTGCGCTTCATCACGCACAACGTAGCCCTCGCCGACGCAACGGCCTCGCAATATGGCTCGCTGATGTGGCGCAATCAGCCCGCGGTCTTCATCCTCAAGCGCCTCGGAGGCGAATGGAAAATCGATTCCCTCCGCCTCCTCGCCAACCCCGGCGCCCAAATCGTCCCGGTGTCGAACACCCGATCCGAGCCGCGACCGTGAGGGAGCGGCTCCTTACGCCGTAGCCGCCTGGAACGCCGGCACGTCCACCCACCCGTGCCCCTGGCTGCTCTTCAGCTCCGCGGCCAGAATATTCAACTGCCGCAGCCCGTCCACGAACTGTGCGTACTCCGGTTCCACCGTCGGGTCTTCGATCGACTTATAGAACCTCCGGAACACCTGCTTGAAGGTATCGTCGTACCCTTCGCTGTGCCCGCCCGGCAGGTCCGCGAACGGCCGCGCCCGCTCCTTCATCAGCGACGGGTCTTTCACGATGATCTGGTTCGGGCTGTTCCGCTGCCCGATCCACAGCTCGTCCGGCCGCTCCTGGTCCCAAGCCACGCCCATCTTCGTGCCGTAAATCTCCATGCTCAGCCGGTTCTTCCGTCCCGCCGCCACCTGGCTCGCCGTGAAGCACCCGCGCGCCCGGTCGCCCATCCGGATCAGCACCGACCCGAAATCTTCCGTGTCAATCGGCACCTCCACGTAATCCTCCGGCTTCAACGTCTTCCCCGCGAACGTCTCGATCGGTCCCTTCGGCCGCTTCCGCGTCTTGTGGAACGTCTGCAAATCCGCGCACAGCGACGTGATCCGCAGCCCCGTCACGTGCTCCATCATGTCGCACCAGTGCGACCCGATGTCCGCCATGCACCGCAGCGGCCCGTTCGCCTTGGAATCGATCCGCCAGTTCCAGTCCGTGTCGTACAGCAGCCAGTCCTGCGAATACGTGCCCTGCGCCACCAGGATCTCGCCCAACTCGCCCGCCTCCCGCATCCGCCGCATGTGCTGCACCATCGGGTAGTACCGCAGGTTGTGGAAATTGCAGTTGCGCAGCTTCTTCGCCCGCGCCAGGTCCACCAGCTTCTGCCCCTCTTCGATCGACGTCGCCAGCGGCTTCTCGCAAATCACGTGCTTGCCCGCTTCCAGCGCGTCTTTCGCCATCGGGTAATGCAGCGCGTTCGGCGTGCAGATATGCACCGCGTCGATCGACGGGTCCGCCAGCAGCTTGTGGTAATCCGCCTCGACTCTCTCCACCCCGAACTCCTTCGCCAGCGCCTTCGCCTTGTCCACTTCAGGCTCTCCGATGGCATACAGCTCCACGCTGCCCACCCTGCGGATGCCCTCCAGGTGCACGCGCCCCACAAACCCCGTGCCCAAAACTGCCGTCCTCAATTTCTTCATATCTTCTGACTCCTGACTCCTGTCTCCTGTCTTCTGTTAAATTAATATCTTACAGCCTTCATGGTGGTCCGAATCCGTTTCGGCCGCGGTCCCAGGGTCGGCAAGCGCAAAAAAAAATACCGCATCGCAGCGACATTCGCGGCGCTTTTGACGCCCGTTGCCGCCATGGCCGCTGTCCTCGCCATTTGGGGCGTCGCCGCCGATCTCGACTGGACCAGCAGTTTTGCTATCCGTTCGGGCCTTTTCTCTCACTGGCAGGTCTGGTTGGGTGTAGCCGTGCTCTTGCAGCTCTGTTCGCGTCTCCTCAACCGCTACGGAAGACGTGGAGAGAAGGTTGCTACATGAAGACCGAAATCCTTCTTCTGTTATTCTAGCTCTTAGAGACGGTAGCATGCCTCGATCCCGCAATCCATACACCACGCCCCGCTTCTATATCTACTTCCCCCCGGCCATCAAGTGGCTGATTATCGTCAATACCGCCATCTTCGTTCTGGGCTATCTCTCCCCGGTCCTCAACCAGCAGCTCCGTATGTTCTTCGCCCTGTACGCCCAGGGCGTCGTCCACGGCGTCGGCATGCCCTTCTTCTGGCAGCCGTTTACCTACATGTTCCTGCACGGGGGCATCTGGCACCTGCTGTTCAATATGCTCACCCTCTGGTTCTTCGGCGTGCAGCTCGAGCAGGATTGGGGCACCCGGCGCTTCCTTAAGTACTATTTCCTCTGCGGTATTGTCGCCGGCCTCTGCGTGCTTGCCGCCAACGTCCTGGTCGGCGATTGGTACACCCCCACCATCGGTGCCTCCGGCGCCATTTTCGGCGTTCTGGTGGCCTTCGGTGTCCTCTATCCCAACCAGACCGTGCTGATGAGTTTCCTTTTCCCCATCAAGGCCAAGTACATGGTCATGATCTACGCCGGCATCGAGCTCCTCATGACCTTCGGCCCCAACACCGGCATCAGCACCATCGCCCATCTCGGCGGCATGGCCTTCGGCTACATCTACCTGAAAGGCCGTCTCCCCCGCGTCCACCTGCCCGACGCCCGCGGCGCCTGGCGCCAGTGGCGTCTCCACCGCGCCAAGAGAAAATTCCAGGTCTACCTCCGCAAGCACGGCGGCCCCGGTGGCCCCTGGGTGCAGTAAATCAAAAAAGCTCCCCTTCCTTCCCCTGGCCCCCGGCCCCTATCCCTCAAACACCGGCGAAAGCCTCCGCAACCGCCGCACCGCCTCCACCACCCGCCCCGCCGCGTACTCGATCTCCTCCTCCGTTGTCATCCTTCCCAACCCGAACCGCACCGCACCCCGCACCCAATGCTCCGCCAGCCCGATTGCCCGCAGCACGTGGCTCGTTTCCACCGTCGCCGAACTGCACGCCGACCCCGTCGAAAGCGCGATCTCCGGCAAGCTCATGAGCAGCGCCTCCGCGTCCACACCCGCAAAGCTCATGTTCAAATTCCCCGGCAGCCGCTGCTCCATCGATCCATTCACCCGCACCTCGTCCAGCTCACCAACGAGCCGCTCCCGCAGCCGGTCGCGCAGCTTCGCTACCCGCGCGCCCTCTTCCTCCATCTCGCGCCCGCAGATCGCCGCCGCTTCCCCGAATCCCACGATCCCCGGCACGTTCAGCGTCCCCGGCCGCATCCCGAATTCGTGCCCGCCGCCGTCCATCTGCGCCGCAAGCCTTGGGGCGCCCTTTGGGCCCCGCCGCACGTACAGCGCCCCCACGCCCTTCGGCCCGTAAATCTTGTGTGCCGTCACCGACATCAAATCGATGCCATCCGCCTCCACGTTCACCGGCATCTTCCCGAACCCCTGCACCGCATCGCAATGGAACAGGACCCCGCGTTCCCGGCACAGCGCCCCGATCTCCCGCACCGGCTGAACCACGCCAATCTCGTTGTTGGCGTACATCACGCTCACCAGCGCGGTGTCCTCGCGCATCGCCTCGCCGAGCCGCCCCACATCCAGCAGCCCGTCCCCGCCCGGCTCCAACACCGTCACCCGCCACCCCGCCGCCTCCATCCTCCGCACCGGATCCAGTACCGCTTTATGTTCGGTGCTCATGGTGATCAAATGTCCGGGCTTCTTCGCGGCGCCGCACGCGCCCTTAATGGCGAGGTTATTCGACTCTGTCGCCCCGCTCGTAAACACGATCTCGCGAGCGCCGGCTCCCGCCAGTTCTGCCACGCGTTTCCGCGCGAACTCGACGGCCTGGGCCGCCTCCCATCCGAACGCATGGCTCCCGCTGGCCGCATTCCCGAACTTCTCCGAAAAATACGGCAGCATCCTTTCCAGCACCCGCGGATCCACCGGCGTCGTCGAATGAAAATCCAAATAAACCCTATTCAAATTCTTCTCGTCCCCTTGCAACCTTGCTCACCACAAAGCCACGGAGAGCACAGAGGATTCACAGAGAATTTTCTCTTCTCCGTGTAAGCTCCGTGTCTCCGTGCCTCTGTGGTGAATTGGTCTTCCCTGGTTTTCTCCGCTACCCCTTCACCGGGCAAGGCGGAATCACGATCCCCGCGTCCTCCAGCGCCGCCGCCGCCCTCAAGATCAGCCCCTCGTCGTCGGGTGCGCCCACGATCTGTAGCCCGATCGGCAGCCCGCTCCCCGAGAGCCCACACGGAATCGTCACCGCCGGATACCCCAGCGCGTTGATCGCGCGCAGCATCCGCGTGCTCGCCAGCCGCACGTCTTCGTCTTCCCCGCCCACCCGCACCGTCCGCTCCCCGATCCGCGGCGCCACGATCGGCGTCGTCGGCGTGAACAGGCAGTCCACCTCGCTCCACAGCTTCGCGAATTCCCCCCGCAGCTTCCGCCGCACCCTCTGCGCGTTCACGTAATCCGTTGCCGCCAGCACCCGCCCCTGGTCCAGCAGCGCCAGCACGTCCGCCCCGAACTTCTGCCGCTCCCCCAGGTGCCGCTCCATAATCGCCGACGCCTCCGCCAGCAATATCACCCGCGCCGCCGCGTTCAGCGCCGGCACGTCCGGCACCCGCACCGGCTTGATCGCCGCGCCCAGCGATTCCGCCCGCGCCAGCGCCCCGCGCACCGCCGATTCCACGTCCCGGTCCAGTCTCTCGAAATAGAAGTTCTCCGGGAACCCCACCCGCAGCCCGCGAATCCCCACTCCTTCATCCGGTATCGCCACGGTCCCGCCGCGCTCCACAATCGCATTGAACGCCAGCGCCGCGTCCCGCGCCGACCGCGTCAGCGGCCCCACGTGGTCCAGCGTGAACCCCAGCGGAAACGTGCCCCTCCGGCTCACCCGCCCGTATGTCGGCTTCAGCCCCACCGTCCCGCAAAACGACGACGGAATCCGGATCGATCCGCCCGTGTCGCTGCCCATCGCCATGAACACCATCCCCGACGCCACCGCCGCGCCCGATCCGCCGCTCGATCCGCCCGGGTTCCGCTCCGTGTCCCACGGGTTCCGCACCGGTCCGAAGTGCGGGTTGGCCGACGTGGTGCCGTATGCCAGCTCGTGCATGTTCAGCTTCCCCAGCAGTACCGCACCCGCCGCGCGCAGCTTTTCCACCACCGCCGCATCGTGGTCCGGAACGAAGTCCCAAAACACCTTCGACCCACCCGTGGTCCGCACCCCGCGCGTGAAAAACAGGTCTTTCAGCGCGATCGGAATCCCGTGCAGCGGACCGCGGCCGCGTCCCGCCGCCAGTTCCTTGTCCGCCTGCTGCGCTTCCGCCAGCGCCATCTCGCGCGTCACCGTGATGAACGCGTTCAGCGCCTTATCCAGCCGCTCGACCCGCGCCAGTGCCGCCTTGGTCAGCTCGACCGCCGAAACCCCGCCGCCCCGCAGTGCCTCCCCCGCCTCCTTAATCGTCACTCTTCGTCCTCCCGAGGATCGAACGTGAAATCCGGTTCGAGCTCCGCCGAAAGGTCCGCCACCAGCGGCCGGAACGCCTTCTCCAGCCCCTCCAGCGGTCCCGCATCCCCGATCTCGAACCCCTGTGCGCGCGCGATAGCCTTCCAATCCCTTTTCATAACCTTCCTTCCCCCCCCCAACTCCTCCCGCCGCGCCGTCCAATACGCTCCCCCCAACACGATCATCGCCGCCGCGAAGCTCCACAGCAATATGGTCACCGAATACTGAAAAATCGCGTACTCCCGCTCCAGCTTCGTCTTGAGCAGCGGCCACACCAGCAGGTTCACGTATTTCAGCGCCTCCAGCGCCAGCCCCACTACCACCGCCACCGGCAGCGCCTGCCGCGGATCCACCTTCAAGTTGGGCAACAGCCAATACACAAGGAACAGCG
>JAJYLS010000202.1 GCA_021787555.1 Acidobacteriota bacterium
AGTATCACCCGAACACTTCCGCCGTCCGCTTTTTTCGCGCGGAAGTCTGGCCGCTTCTTCGCGAGCGCTGGCCGCAACTGGTCTGGCGCCTCGCCGGAAAGAATCCGGAGGCTGTCCGGCGGTATACCGCGAACGACCCTCGGATTGAAATCCGCGGCCCCATGGACGACGCCGTCGCCGAGCTTGCCCGTTCCCAGGTAGCGGTGGTGCCGCTGCTCGCCGCCAGCGGCACGCGGTTCAAGATTCTCGAAGCCTGGGCCGCCGGTCTGCCGGTGGTCTCCACAACCGTCGGCGCCGAAGGCCTGGGAGCGCGCCACGAGCACGAGATTTTACTTGCCGACGACCCCGCCCGCTTCGCTCAAGCCGTCTCGCGGCTACTGGCGTGCCCGGATTTTCGGGAGGAACTGGCCTCGGCCGGCAGGGCGTTGCTGCAAAAGGAGTTTACGTGGGAGGCCGCGTGGCAAAAACTGGATTTCTGACACAACCGCGTGTCGTTAAGCTCCGCTATACTAGGGGGATTCATGCGTTTTGCCGTTGATGCTCATGCCATCGGCCGCCACTTGACGGGGAATGAGGTTTACGTACGAAGCCTGCTGAACGCATTCGCGGCTGAAGATCCGGATTGCGAATTCATCGCCTACGTCTCCTCCGACGAGGCATGCGAGCATATTCCCGCCCGCATTCACACCCGCCGTGTTTCGGCCAATCCCTTCCTGCGGCTGGGCGCCGACCTGGCCGTCAAGGTCCGGCAGGACCGCCCCGACCTGCTGCACGTCCAGTACACCGCACCGCTTGCCTGTAGCGCGCCCATCGTGGTCAGCGTTCACGATGTGAGTTTCCTGGAACATCCCGAGTACTTTACCCGCGACCGGGCCTGGCAACTGCAATCCACCGTGCGGCGCACGGTGCGCCGCGCGGCCCGCATCCTCACCGGCAGCGAATTCTCGCGCTGGTCGATCCTCAAGGTCTACGGCCAGCTCGAAGAAGAGAAAGTGGTGGTGGTGCCCAACGCCGCCGCGCCCGAGTTCCGCCCCATCTCGCGCGAAGCCGCCTGCGCCGCCGTGCGGGAGCGGTTCTCGATCGCCGGGCCGTTCGTCCTCTCGGTCGGCGACCTCCAGCCGCGCAAGAATCAGATCGGGCTGATCCGCGCCTTCGCCCGGCTTCTCCGCGCGTATCCGCAGTTCAAGCACAACCTCGTGCTGGCGGGAAAGGAGACCTGGTTCGCCGACCGCGTCCGCGAAGCCGCGCGCGAATCCGGCATCGGCGGCCGCATCCAATTTGTGGGCTTCGTGACCGATCGCGATCTCCTGCATCTCTACAACGCCGCCGAACTGTTCGCCTTCCCCTCCTTCTATGAAGGCTTCGGCCTGCCGGTCCTGGAAGCCATGGCCTGCGGACGGGCCGTGGTCTGCTCCAACACCTCGGCGCTGCCCGAGGTGGTGGACGGCGGAGCGATCCTCTGCGACCCCTATTCCCTCGACGAGATCGCCCGCGCCATTGCCGACCTGCTTCTCGATTCCGAGTTGCGCGCGCGCATGGAGCGCCTGGGTGGACAGCGCGCCGCCCACTTCAGTTGGCAGAGGACCGCCCGCCGTACACTGGAAGTGTTCTACGATGTGGCCGAGCGGCACGCCGCCCGCGCCACCGTAGGATCGGCCATAGCTCAATGAAATCAGGAGCCAGGAGTCAGGAGTCAGGAGCCAGAATGCCGCGCCCGTGGCGCCTCGTCATTCTGGCTCCTGTCTTCTGTCTCCTGACTCCTTGCTTCGCCCAGACCGGCTTCCCCTTCACCGACGAAGCCCTCCACTACAGCATCAACTGGCCCAGCGGCCTCAGCCTCGGTGACGCCAATTTCGACGCTCACCGCACAGGGCCCGGTTGGGACTTCTCGCTCACGATCAACGCCGGCGTGCCCGGCTTCAATGTCGCCGACCACTACCGCTCCGCGACCGCCGGTTCCGATTTCTGCTCGCTCGAACTGGAGCGCGATACCAGCCACGCTGGCCACACCTCCCGCGAGAAGACCACCTTCGATCAAAAAAACCAGTCCGCCAAGCGTGTCACCCTCCAGCCCGAGGGCGGCGGCAAGAGCGAATTCGAGATCCCCACTTGCGCCCGCGACGCCCTGGCGTTCGTTTACTTCGTGCGCCGTGAAATGGGGCAGGGGCGCGTCGCACCGCCCCAAACCGTCTTCTTCGGCGCGTCTTATAACGTGCGCATCGATTACACCGGCGCGCAGACCATCCCGTCCGATAACAAGATGGTGGTCACGGACCACGTCAATGTTTCGGTCAAAGGTCCTTCCGTCGATACCCGGTTCGAGATTTACTTCGCCCGCGACGCCGCCCGCACGCCGCTGCTCATTCGCGTCCCCTTGTCCGTTGGGACGATCTCCGCGGAGCTGGTGCGCTGAAATGCGCGTAGCGTTTTTCTCGCCGCTGCCTCCGGCGCGCAGCGGCATCGCCGATTATTCCGAAGCGTTGATCGAATCCCTCGGCCCGCTGGTGGAACTCGAAATCTTCTCCGGACCCGAAAAGCCGTTCGATCCCGGGGCTTTCGATATCGCCCTCTACCACCTCGGCAACAACGCGTTCCACGCCTTCGTCTACGAGGCCGCCCTGCGCCATCCCGGCGTGCTGGCGATGCACGAATCCAACCTCCACCACCTGATCGCCGACCTTACCATCAAGCGCGGCGATTGGGACGCCTACGTCCGCGAGTGCGAATTCGAGGGCGGCGAGCCCGCGCGCGCGTTCGCCGAGCGCGTGCGCAAACTCGAAGTCGGCCCCGACTACGACGGCCTCACCATGACCCGCCGCGTGCTTCGGTCCGCGCGTGGGACCGTCGTGCACAGCCGTTTCATGGAAGGCGAAATGCGCGCCGCCGGTTTTGCCGGCCCCGTCGCCGTCATCCCCCACGGCGCCTGGATTCCCGAAGCCGACCGCTTCGCGTTCCGCCACAAATTAGGCCTCGACGAAACCACGCCTCTCATCGGCATCTTCGGTTTCCTCAAGCCTTACAAGCGCATCGCCGAATCCCTGCGCGCCTTCCGCCGTCTCGTCCGCGTCGCCCCCACCGCCCGCATGGTTCTGGTGGGCGAGGAACACCCCGATTTCCCCCTCGCTCCCACGATCCGGTCCATGGACCTCGATGCGCACGTCCGGATCCTCGGGTTCACTCCCATCGAGGATTTTGTCGGCTATCTCGCCGCCTGCGATATCGTGCTCAACCTGCGCTATCCCACGGTGGGCGAAAGCTCCGGCACGCTGCTGCGCTCGCTCGGTTTGGGAAAGGCGGTGATGGTTTCCCAAATCGGCTCCTTTCAGGAATTCCCCGACGACGTCTGCCTGAAAGTTCCTGTCGGCCCCGGCGAAGAGGATTTGATTTTCGAATACCTGAACCTGCTGGTCTCGCGCCCGGAAGTGGCCAAAGAGCTGGGCCGCCGCGCGAAGCAATACGTCGCCGAGCAATGCAGTTGGCCGGCGGTGGCAAGACAGTATGCGGGATTTTTAGCAGCGGTGATCGAAGGCAAGGAGTACCCAGGGCAATTCGGGGACAGGCAACGAAACCCCCAAACGGCTGGGGTTTCGCAGCCAGTCCCCGAATTGCAGCCGTATCTTCACTCGTGGGCCACCACGCCCGCCTCGCTCTCCTATCTCGAAACCCACCAGACCCGCCTGGCCAAAACGCTCGACCTCATCCCGCCCGGCGGCCTGTGCGACCGCATCCTCGAGATGGGCGCTTATCTCCAGCTCACGCCCGCGCTGCGCACCAAGCTGGGCTACGGCATGGTCCGCGGCTGCTACTACGGCCCCGCCGGCCGCACCGACCGCAAATCGGTCGTCTCCTCCGCAGGCGAGCGTTTCGAATGCGACATCGATCACTTCGACGCCGAACGCGACCGCTTCCCCTACTGCGACGATTTCTTCGATACGGTGCTCTGCTGCGAATTGATCGAGCACCTCTTCGAGGATCCCATGTACATGATGGGCGAGATCAACCGTATCCTCAAGCCCGGCGGCCATCTGGTCCTCACCACGCCCAACGTGGCCGGCCTGCGCGGCATCGCCGCCATTCTCCAGGGCTATCATCCGGGCTTCTTCCACGCCTACATCCGCCCGTCGGAATCGGGCGAGGTGGATGCCCGCCACAACCGCGAATACACGCCGCGCGAGGTCCACAAGCTGCTCGAAAATTCCGGCTTCGCGGTGGTGCGCCTGGAAACCGGCGAATTCCGCGACCTTCCGCATCCCGAGTACGGCTGGGTGCGGCATCTCCTGGAGCGCTACTCGCTCGAAGATGACCTGCGCGGCGATGGCATCTACGCGCTCGGCCGCAAGACCGGTCCGGTCCGCGAGCGCTATCCCGGGTGGCTCTATTCATGAGCGCCGCCTGGCTCAAGTACGGCCTCCAGCCCGGCGGAATCCGTTTCCACATCCGTAACGATTCCGGTGAAGCCTGGCGCGCCGCCGACGGATTTGCCATCGGCTATCACATCTTCGACGCCGAAGCGGGCACGCTGATTGTCGATGGCCCTCGCATACCCCTCGACCTCGGCCCCGGCGAAGCCACCCAGGTGTCGCTTGCCTTCGAGCTGCCTCCAGAGCCCGGCCGCTACCAGGTCTTCATCTCGCCCATGCGCGAAAACGTCTGCTGGTATTACGAGCAGGGTTGGCCATTTTTGGTCGTAGAGGCCGGCCGTGTGCGGGTCGCGACCATCGGCGGCATCCGCCGCGAGCGCGCCCTCCGTTCGGTCGGCCGCGCCTTCGTCTATCCCGTCCTCACCATCTGGCGCAATCGCGGGCTCATCCGCGTCATGGTCCGCCGCGACATCCTGGGCCGCTATCGCGGCTCGTTCGCCGGCGCTTTCTGGACGATCATCAACCCGCTCCTGCTGATGCTGACGTATTTTTTCGTTTTCGGCGTGGTCCTGCGCTCGCGCTTCGGCCAGGACAACAGCCGCTCGGGCTTCGCGCTCTATTTCCTCGCCGGCATGCTGCCGTGGCTGGCCTTCAGCGAAGCGGTCGGCCGCGCTCCCACCGTGATGCTGGAGCACCGCAATTTCGTCAAGAAACTGGTCTTCTCCGTGGAAACGCTGCCGGTGAATCTCGTGGTCTCCGGGCTGGTCAGCGAATTGTTCGCCGTGGTCCTGTTCTGCGTGTTCCTTCTGGCCGTGCGTCATGGCGTCCCGCCGACGGTTTTCTGGCTGCCCGCCTTGCTCATTCCGCAGATCCTGTTCACCGCCGGCCTGGCCTGGTTCCTCGCCGCGCTGGGCGTTTTCGCTCGCGACCTTGGGCAGATCATCGGCTTTCTTCTGACGCTCTGGTTTTTCCTCACGCCCATCTGCTACCCCGAGGCCTCGCTTCCCGCCGCCGCCGCGCCGTTGCTATCCAAGAATCCGATCTTTGTCCTGGTTCGCGGCTATCGCGTTATTTTTCTCGAGACCCAGGCTCCCGCCTTCGGCCCGCTCTGGAAACTGTGGTTGATCTCCGCCGCCGTTTTCATCCTCGGCCACGCCTGGTTTTACAAGCTCAGAAAATCCTTCGCCGACCTGATTTAGCCGCCCATGCGCGCCTTCCTCCAGAAATTCGCCGCGGTCCTGGTCACCTACGGTCCATGGGGCATCTTTCTCCTGGCCGCCATCGATTCCATGGGCATTCCTCTGCCTGCCGCGGTGGATGTGATCGTGCTCGGCGTCGCCGCGGGCAGCGCCCACTACCCGAACCGCGCCTGGCTGGCGGCCGGTCTAGCGGTACTCGGTTCGCTCGCCGGCAATATCGTGCTGTACGAGGCCGCCCGCCACGGCCGCCGCCTCGTCGGCGAAACCGCGCCCATGCCGGGGAAGCCGGGCCGCTTCCGCCAGTGGTTCCACCGCTACGGCCTGGCGACGGTCTTCATCCCTGCCGCCGTGCCGTTCCTCCCTCTGCCGCTCAAGATTTTCGTGATTTCTTCCGGCGCCATGCATGTCCCTCGCGCCAGGTTCATCGCCGTGATCCTGGTGGGCCGCCTGATGCGTTACTTCGGCGAAGCCTGGCTGGGCGTGGAGCTCGGCCATGGCGCCCAGGGCTTCCTGATCCACAACGGCGGGACGCTCGCCGCCGGCGCGCTCGGCCTGGCGGCCGTGTTTTATCTGGTCCTCCGCCTGAGCGACCGCCGGGCCAACCGCTGAGAATTGTGCGGCCGTTCGTTCGCGTGTGTTGTTCCCGTAATCACTTTGTGACCGCCTTGGGTTAGACTGTCCCGAAGGGGTCAAGAACATGATCGATCGTATCCTGAAGTTTCTCGCCCGAGCCTTCTCCGGCAGACGCGCCGCGGTGCTGGCGGCGGCCACGCTGCTGGCTCCCGCCCTCTTGGCACAGGTGGAGCGGGCATCCGTTTCGGGCATCGTCAGCGACCGCTCCGGAGCCCCCGTGCCCGGTGCGAAAATCGAAGCTCTGAACCTAGAGACGGGAGTCAACACCGCCACCGTCACCAACAGCAGCGGCAATTACTACATGACGCTGCTGCCCGGCGATTACCGCATCACGGCCGCCGGCGCCGCCTTCGCCACCTCGGTGGTCCCGCGCATCACCCTCACGGTGGGCCAGGCGGCAACCGTCAACGTGACGCTCCAGCTCTCCTCCGTGCGACAGCAGGTAACGGTTCAGGATGTGGCGCCCCTGATCGATCAATCCAGCGCCAGCCTCAGCACCACCATCCAGGCGGAAAAAATCGAGCAAATTCCCCTGCTCGGACGCAATCCGTTCACCCTGGTCGTCCTTGCCCCGGGCGTGAACCCCAAGGGCAACCGCGGCACCGGCCCACTGATCAATGGCGGGCGCTCGAATGCAAACGCCGTTCTCCTCGACGGTGGCCAGGTCCTGAACTCCACCACCAACGACGCCTCTTACACGCCCCCGCTCGAGTCCGTCGAGGAGTTCAGAGTGTCCACCAGCAGTTACCAGGCGGAGTACGGGCGCACCGCCGGCGGCGTGCTGAACGCCACCACGAAAATGGGCACCAACCAGTTCCACGGCGTTGCCTACGAGTACTTCCGGAACGATGCCCTCAACGCCAACACGTGGTCGAACGATCGCGTGGGCCTGGAGAAAGCCGTCGTGCGCCACAACGAGTTTGGCGCCGCTCTCGGCGGACCCGTGTGGCTCCCGAAAGTTTACGACGGGCACAACCGCACGTTTTTCTTCTTCAATTGGGAGTCCGTGCCGGACCGCAAGCCGCAGACGTTGATTTCCACCGTGCCCAGCGCTCTTCAGCGGGCGGGAGATTTCAGCCAGACGTTCGGGGCCAACGGAAAGCCGATCGTGGTTTACGACCCACTCACCACCGCCGCCAATCCGGCGACTCCCGGGCAGTACGCCCGCGCGCCGTTCGCCGGCAACCAGATTCCATCCGCCCGCCTCGATTCCGTCGCGAGGGCCATTCTCAATTACTATCCGCAGCCGAATGCACCGGGCCTGCCCGTGCTCGGCACCCAGAATTACCTCAGGAACGGCGTCGCCAGCAGCGGCAATAACAGGTTCATTACGCGAATCGATCACGCGCTCAACGATCGCAACCGCCTGTTCGGAAGAATCGGCATTAACACTGGCGACACCACCTCCACCGCCGTGGTCAACGAGGCATTTCCGCAGCAGACCTCCACCGCCTACGAACCCATTACGACTCTCACCGCCAGCGCCGTCATCGGCGACACCGTGACCTTCCGGCCGAACCTGATTGGAGAATTCCGGGCCGGCTATCTTCGCAACCACAAGGACAGCGTGCCCACGAGCATGGGGTTCGATCTCACGGCCCTGGGCTTCAGTTCATCGGTCGCCGCCGCCGCCCGCGCGCAGATTTTTCCGGGTGTCTCGATCACCGGCATGAGCCCGCTCGGAACCGCCACCACGGCCCTCCGGAGGAGCGTGCAGGATAACCGCCAGACCCAGAGCACGATTACCTGGGTCACCGGCCGCCACACCGTCAAGTTCGGCGCGGACGTCGAAATCTTCCGCAACGACACCTATTCGCCCTCCAGTCCGGCCGGCAACTTCTCCTTCAGCACCCCTTACACGCAAGGCCCAAACCCGACCAAAGCTTCCGCCAACGCCGGCTACGGCCTGGCGAGCTTCCTCCTCGGCCTGCCGGCCAGCGGCGCGCTCACCATGGACCCGTCTCTCGCCACCCAGCAGGTGTATACCGCCGGCTTCGTCCAGGACACCTTCCGGGTGACGAAGAGGCTCACGCTCGACCTCGGCCTGCGGTATGACTTCACCACCCCTTGGCAGGACCGGTTCAATCAGCTCGCCTATTTCAATCCCTCCGCCGCGGACGCGGTCACCGGCCTTCCCGGCGCCATCCAGTTCGTCAGCCCGCAGCAGCGCGGCCAGACGGACCCGCCCACGCGCGATTTCGGGCCGCGCGCCGGCATCGCCTGGCTGGTCGCTCCCCGGACGACTTTCCGCGCGGGCTACGGCATATTCTATGCGCAGGGCAACCGCGGCGTCGGCGCCGTATCGAGCGAACTCGGGCAGGGCTTCCAGACCAGCACCTCGGTCTATCTCGGGCCGCCCGCGCCGGTCCCCTATCTTCCGCCTGTGGGCGCCAGTTTCTCCAACCCCTTCGTAACCGGCTTCGTGGAGCCGCCCTCGAACCTGGTGGGCGCGAGCATATCGACCGTCCTCCGCGATTTTCCCAATCCCACGCAGCAGCAGTGGACCGCCAGCCTCCAGCACCAGTTGACCGCCAGCCTCATGATTGAAGCCGCGTATACCGGCAGCCGCGGCGAGCATATCTGGCAGGACTTCCCGCTCGACGCGGCGAACCCCATGTACCTGTCCATGGGCACGGCTTCCGCCCAGCTTGTGCCCAACCCGTTTTACGGCCAGATCTCCACCGGCGCCCTCAGCGCCAAGACCGTGGCGGCCAGCCAACTGCTCCTGCCGTACCCGCAGTATACCGGCATCAACCTGCACAATTACCCGATTGGGGACTCCACGTACCACGCCTTGACCCTGCGCGCCGACAGGCGCTTCTCGCACGGCTTCACCGTGCTCGTCTCCTATACCGCCAGCAAGGAAATCGATGATGTGGGCGAACACTTCTCCGGCCGCACGGGTATATCGGATCCTTACAACCTGCGGCTGAACCGTTCGGTCGCCGACTATGACGTACCGCAGCGCCTGGTTGTCAGCTATGTCTACCAGATGCCCTTCGGCCCGGGCCAGGCGCACTTCTCTTCCGGATTAGCCTCCCGAATCGTGGGGTCGTGGCAGATCAGCGGAATCACCTCCGTGCAGAAGGGAATGCCGCTCGTCATCACCGGCCCCAATACTTCGGGCCTGCCGGGCCTCACCTCTCGCGCCGCCCGCCTCCACAGCGGCGTGCTCTCCACCGGCCAGACGACGGACCACTGGTTCGACACCGCGGCCTTCACCGCGGCCTCGCCATTCACTCTGGGTACCGACTCGCGGACCGAGCCCAACCTGCGCGCCCCCGGAATTGTGAATTTCGATTTCGCCCTGATGCGCAACCAGCGGCTCTGGGAGAACTCCAACCTGGAGTTCCGCGCCGAATCTTTCAACCTCTTCAATACCCCGCAGCTCGGAGCGCCCGACAGCAGCGTGACTTCGCCGACTTTCGGCCGCATTCTCTCCGGCGGCGGGAATCGTCAGCTTCAGCTTGGATTGCGGCTTTCTTTCTAACCCCGCGGCCTTCGGCTCCGGCGGTCGTGTTCTTCCGGCCCTCTGGAATTTCTGTTACAACAGATTTCATGGCACTCGAACCTAGCGATCGCCGTCAATTTTTCAAAACCGCGGGGGCTGCCGCGCTCACCACGTCCCTGTTTACCGGCAATGTCCGCGGCGCTAACGACAAGGTCAACATCGCCTTCATCGGCCTCGGCCGTATGGGCTCGGGCAACCTCGGCTATTGCGCCAAGGTGCCCGGCTTCGAGGTCGTGGGCGTCTGCGAAGTGTATCAGCCCTACCTCGAGCGCGCCCAGGCAGCGGCCAGGAAGTTCGGTTTCACTTCGGTCAAACCCTACACGGATTTCCGCGACATCATCGCCGACAAGTCCATCGACGCCGTCTGCATCGCCACGCCCGACCACTGGCATGCCTACATCGCCGTCGAGGCTTGCAAGGCCGGCAAGGACGTCTATGTCGAAAAGCCCGCCTGCGTCTACGTCGAGGAGGGCGTCAAGATGGTCGAAGCCGCCCGCAAGTACAACCGCGTGGTACAGGGCGGCACCATGCAGCGCTCCGGCGCGTTCTTCAAGAAGGCGCGCGAGATCGTGAAGAGCGGCGACCTCGGCGATATCACCTTCTGCCGCACCTTCCAGGCCGGCCACGACAAGAAAGAGGGCTTCGGCAATCCGCCCGATTCCGATCCGCCCCCCGGCCTCAACTGGGAAATGTGGCTCGGTCCCGCGCCCGAGCACCGCTTCAACGCCAACCGCTGGGGAGTCAGCCCCCACTATTTTTCGACCTTCCGTTATTTCTGGGATTACGCCGGTGGCGCCATGACCGATTGGGGCGTGCACCTGCTCGACATCGTCCAGTACGCTTTCGACGAAGTCATGCCCGAATCCATCGCCGCCGAGGGCAGCAAGTTCTATGTCACCGACAACACCCAGACGCCCGACACCATGCTGGTGACCTATCATTACCCGGCCTTCATCGGCTCCTACGAGAGCCGGACTGTGAGCCCGTTCCCGATGTATGGTAGCGGCTATGGAACCTCCTTCCACGGCACCAAGGCCACCCTCATGGTCAATCGCGGCGGCTACTGGGTTTTCCCCAACGACAAAAACAAGCAGCCCGTTGCCGTGACCGATCCCGCCATGCGCCCCATGAATCTGCCCCACTG
>JAJYLS010000203.1 GCA_021787555.1 Acidobacteriota bacterium
GTCGTCATCAAGTATCTGGAAGAGCACGACGGCGAGCCGGATGCCGTGTAACAGGAGGCCATCCTGTGTTTTGCGCCAGGAACCCCAAGGAGCGGGAAGCGCTCGCGGGAAAGGTCGTGTCCATCGTCGGTTGCGGCAGTTTCGGAGCCGCGCTGGCGGACATGCTGGTGCGTGCCGGTCTCGGCAGGCTCCTCTTGATCGATCCGGAGTTGCTATCGGTGGAGAACCTCGGCCGCCATGTGCTGGCCTCCAGCGACATTGGCCGGCCTAAAGCGGAGGCGCTGGCCAACAGGCTGCGCGAAATCAACCCGGAACTGAATGTGGAAGCGCGGCAGGAAAAATTCCGGGATGCGGAAGGCTTGCTCGTCTGTTGCGCCGATTCGCGCCGCTGCGAATCCATGGTGAACGCCGTTTCGCTCGCACGGGGTCTTCCGGCCGTGTATATCGGCGCTTACGGCGCGGCCCGGGCAGGCGAGGTTCAGATTTGTGTTCCGGGCAAGACGGCGTGCCGGGAGTGCTTCGCGCAGTTCCGGGATACGGAGGAACATCCACCCGGCCAGGAGCGCTACACCGATCCGGATTTCGACCCCACGCGTGTGCCGGGCCAGACCGGCTTGTGGGGTTCGGTGCTGGCGATCGGCGGAATCGCCTTCCACGCGGTCCTGGCGTTTCTCGAAGTCCGCGGCGCTATCGATTTCGAGCGCCCTCTCTGGATCGTCAACCTCGATTACGCGGGTTTTCAACCGTTCGCAGTGACCTTCGCCAGAGTGAAGCGAGGCTGCGCTGTCTGCGACGAAGCCATGATCGCGGAGTTGACAGTCTGAGATCGTTCGCTGCCGCCGGCAGGCATTCGGCGGGCGAATCCGCTAGAATCAAAAACAAGGCACAACGCAGATGCTCCAGATCATTCGTAGCCCCCAGGTTTTTGACGTCGTGGTCATCGGTTCGGGCGCGGGCGGCGGCACCGCGGTCAAGGTTCTGACGGATCGCGGCCTGAACGTCGCGCTGCTCGAAGCCGGCCCCATGCTTCATCCCGGCAAGGATTTCAAAGAACACGTGCTGCCGTGGGAGGTGGATCATCGCGGCGCGGGCGCGCACGCCGAGATGTACTTCGGCCGCACCCACTGGTTCGGCTACTGGCAGGCGCCCAACGGTTTCTGGGAAATTCCCGGCGAGCCGTACACTGTCGCGCCCGGCAGCCAGTTCCGCTGGTTCCGCTCGCGCATCGTCGGCGGCCGCACCAATCACTACGGCCGCATCTCGCTGCGGTTTGCCGATTACGATTTCCAGCCGGAAGACGGCTTGAGCGATCCCTGGCCGGTGACCTACGAAGAGATGTCGCCGTGGTACGACAAGGCCGAGGGCTTCATCGGCGTCACCGGCACCAAGGAAGGCCTGCGCACCGCGCCCGACGGCGTTTTTCTTCCGCCTGTCCCGCCGCGCGTGCACGAAATCCTCATCCAGCGCGCCTGCAAGAAGCTGAACATCCCCTGCATTCCCTCCCGCAAGGCCATGCTCACGAAGCCGCTCAACGGGCGCCCGGCCTGCCATTATTGCGGCCAGTGCGGGCGCGGGTGCATCGGCGGCTCGGCCTACTCCTCCGCCCAGGCCCAGGTTTTTCCGGCCATGAAGTCCGGCCGCCTCACGGTGATCACCAACGCCATGGCGCGCGAACTCATCGCCAACGATGCCGGCAAGGTCACCGCGGTTTCCTATGTCGATAAGGCGACGCGCTCGGAAAAGCAGGTCCGCTGCAAAGCCGTGGTGGTGGCCGGCAGCACCTGCGAGTCGGCGCGCCTGCTGCTCAATTCCAAATCGCCGCGCTTTCCCGGCGGCATCGCCAACGGCTCCGACATGGTGGGCCGCAATCTCACCGATTCGGTGGGCTATGCCCTGGGCGGCCGCATCCCCGCGCTCGATGGGATGCCCCGCTACAATAGCGACGGCATCGAGGGCATGCACGTCTACATCCCCTGGTGGCTCTACGGCGATAAGCACAAGAACTTCCCGCGCGGCTATCACATCGAGCTCGGCGGCGGCTTTCACATGCCCGAGCTCGGCAGCTTCCGTGGCCAGTGCAGCCATTACGAGGGCTACGGCCAGAAGCTCAAGGACAAGATCTACGAGGAATACGGCGCCTCCATCGGCTTCTCCGGCCGCGGCGAGATGATCCCCAACAAGAAGACCTGGTGCGAGATCGATCCCCAGGTAGTGGACCAATGGGGCATTCCCGTGCTGCGCTTCCATTTCGGCTGGAGCGATGCCGAGTACAACATGGTCCGGCACATGGAGGAGACCTTTTCTTCGATCATCGAAACGCTCGGCGGGCGCGTGACCCGCGATCTAGCCGATCCGCACCGCGCCATCTCCGAAGGCGGCACCATCATCCACGAAGCCGGCACCGTGCGCATGGGCAACGACCCGAAGACCTCCGTCCTGAACAAGTACTGCCAGGCCCACGAAGTGAAGAACCTGTTCGTCGCCGACGCAGCGCCGTTCGTCAGTCAGCCGGACAAGAACGTCACCCTCAGCATCGTGGCGTTCTCCTGGCGCGCATCCGAATATCTCGCGGAAGAAATGAGGAAGGGAAATGTCTGAACAGACGCGCCGGGAAATGTTTTGCGGTATCGCCGCCGCCATGCTGAGCGGCACTTTGCTGCCCGCGCAGCAGGCCGAACACATCCACCATGCGGTCGCGGAAGCCAGGGCCAACGGCAAGTACGCGCCCAAGGCGCTGACCGCGCACGAATACGCCACGCTGGAGCATCTTTCGGAAATTATCATCCCCGGCTCGGCCGCCGCGGGCGCGCCCGCGTTCATCGATTTTCTCTGCTCCGTCTGCGACGACATGAAGGACATCTTCACCGGCGGCATCGGTTGGCTCGACGAGCAGATGGGTCACCGCTACCAGGTCGCGGGATTCGTGGATGCCAGGCCCGAACAGCAGACCGCTATGCTCGACCTGATCGCCTACCGCAAGAACGCCTCGCCCGAACTGAATCCGGGCATTCATTTCTTCGACTGGGCGCGCCGCATGGTGGTGGACGGCTATTACACGAGCGCCGCCGGTTTCAAGGAAGTGGGCTACATGGGCAACCAGGGGCTCTCGCATTTCAGCGTGCCGCAGGAGCCGCTGCAGTACGCCCTCAAGCGCTGCCCGGTGTAAGGTGGGATGGGCGATTTCCTGTTCGTGGGCCGCGAAGCGGCTCGCAGCGCGCTCCGCGGCTCGCCCACAGGCTACGCCAGCGGGCGGAAGCGCGCGCTGAAGTGCCGCAGGAAAGGCGGCTCCTCCACGATTTCCAGCCCCCGGATGCGGTCCTTGCGCGCGTTCACTTCGAGGATGGCTTCCACTACGTAATCGATGTGGCTCTGGGTGTAGACCCGGCGCGGGATGGCGAGGCGCAGAAGTTCGTGCTGCGCCGCCGCCCCGAACATCACCGAGCCGATCTCCACCGAGCGGATGCCGGCGTGGCGGTAAAGCTCGACCGCCAGCGCCTGGCCGGGGAACTGGCAGGGTGGAATATGCGGCAGCATTCGCGCGGCATCGATGTAGATGGCGTGGCCGCCGGGCGGTTCCACGATGGGCACGCCGCGGTCGGCGATATGGCGCCCGAGATAACCGGTGGAGACGATGCGGTAACGCAGGTAGTCGGGGTCGAGCACCTCTTCCAGACCTGTGGCGATGGCGTCCAGGTCGCGGCCCGCCAGACCGCCGTAGGTGGGGAAGCCTTCGGTGAGGATGAGGAGATTGGTCTCCTGCTGGGCGACGCGGTCGTCGTTGGAGCAGAGAAAACCGCCGATGTTGGCGAAAGCGTCCTTCTTGGCCGAGAAGGTGCAGCCGTCGCCGAGCGAAAACATTTTTTGAGCGATGCGTTTCGGAGACCAATCGCCGTAGCCGGGCTCGCGCTCGCGGATGAACCAGGCGTTTTCGGCGAAGCGGCAGGCGTCGAGGTAGAGCGGGATGCCGTGCCGCGCGCAGACGTTCTTGACGGCCTCGATATTGGCCATCGAGACGGGCTGGCCGCCGCCGGAGTTGTTGGTAATCGTGAGCATCGCCAGAGGGATGCGCTCCGCGCCTTCCGCGGCAATCAGGGATTCGAGCGCCGCAACGTCCATGTTGCCTTTGAAATCCAGGCGCGCCTGGGTATCGGCGGCCTCGGGAACCGGCAGGTCGACGGCGCGCGCGCCCGTGAATTCGATATTGGCCCTGGTGGTGTCGAAGTGGGTGTTCGAGGGGACGATGTGGCCGGGCTTGCACATGACCGTGAAGAGGATGCGCTCGGCGGCGCGCCCCTGGTGCGTGGGAATCATGTGGCGGAAGCCGGTGAGATCGGCAGCTACGGCCTTGAGACGGAAAAAGCTGTCGCTGCCGGCGTAGGATTCGTCCCCGCGCATGACGGCGGCCCACTGCCCGGTGGACATGGCACTGGTGCCGGAATCGGTCAGCAGGTCGATGAGGATGTCGCGCGCGGGGATGAGGAAGAGGTTGTACCCCGCATCCACCAGGCAGCGCTCGCGCTCTTCGGGCGTGGTGTGGTGCAGCGGCTCGACGGACTTGATGCGGAACGGCTCGATAATAGTGCGCACGCTGGAATTATCGCAGAAGCGAGCGGCCGCGGGTGCGAACAGAGTCGTACGTACAAAACAGTCAAATCGTACGTATGATATCCTGATAAAGAGAGGATTCCCGGCCATGCCAATCACCGCTTCCAAGCTCCGCGAGAATATTTACCGCATCCTCGATGAAGCCATCGAGACGGGCGTGCCAGTGGAGGTTGTCCGCCGGGGCAAGTTGCTGAAGATCGTTCCGGAAAGGAAACGCGGCAGGCTCGCCAACCTGAAGAAGCGTAAGAACGTGTTCGTTGGGGACGTGGAGGACATCATCGGAATGGACTGGTCGCGCTATTGGAATCGCGATGACCTATCTTGATACCCACGTCCTCATCTGGCTCTATGAAGGCAGCGCGGAGCGGTTGGGCCCGGCTGCAAGAAAAGCCATCGGAGAAGAAGATCTCTTGGCTTCGCCGATGGCCGTTCTGGAACTGGAATTCCTGCACGAAATCGGGCGGCTCAAGCCGGCGGCATCCAAGCTGATGGGAAGCCTCGCCGCCGACCTCGGTCTGAAGATTTGTGACTTGCCCTTCCACGTGGTCGTCGATCAGGCGCTGCGAGAGAACTGGGGAAGAGATCCGTTCGACCGATTGATCGTGGCGAATGCCAAGGCCGCCGGCGCCACTCTGGTGAGCAAGGACGCGAATATCCTGCGCCATTACGCCCGCGCGGTCTGGTAAGGCAGTCCTTTTTAGTGCCGCGTCTGGTGGCCGGCCGCTTCCCAGCGGCCGATCATGAGGTCCACGAGGCTCAGCCAGGCTCCTTCGGGACGCTCCCACTTGCGGTAGAGGGCGATGTAGTCGGGCCGCTTCAGGCCCATGCCGGCGAAGGCCAGGCAATACAGGTTGTCGTTCGAGAAATCGGAAATCTGCTGCTTGCGCCATGTCCGCGGGTCGGCGAAGTAGGGCTGAAGATAATCGATCACCTTGGCGATGGTGGCGCCGCCCTTCGCCTTCACGTTCCACAGGTTGACGCCGCGCACCTCGGCGATGCGGCAGGTCATGGTGAAGGCCTCCAGATTGAAAGCGGAGTACCAGAGCGAGCGCGTGCGCGCTTCCTCGCGCGGGGCGCTGCCGTTGGCCAGCACCTGGCGCGGAAAGATGCGCTCGCGGTAATACTTGAATGCCATCTCCTCGGTGAGTTTGTCCCCAACGAAGGTCGCCACGGCGGCGGTCTGGGCGGTCCACCAGGAAGCGTGATTGTTGCCGCTCACCTTCTCTTCGAGCGCGTTCTGGCTGGTGGTGAGCCAGCGCAGGTAATCCTGGAACCACTTGGTAACGGCGGCCTGCTCCCGGGGATCCCAGGCGCCGGTTTGCGCCAGGAATTCCATCCCCTGGATGGCGCGGATGAAAGCCCGGCCATCGATAACGCCGGCGCCGCGGCCGGGACTGACGCCGGGAATCGCCTGCGAATCCTCCAGGTTCGGATTCATGCGGGTGCGCGGATTGATGAACCAGACGGCGATGTCGCGCGCGGCGCGCTTGCCGTAGCGTGTATCGTCCAACAGGAACGCCGCGGTGCCCAGGGTGAACACCGCGTCGCACATGGCATTCAGCGCTTCCTTGTTGGCGGTGAACCGCGCGGGATTGAACTGGCCGTCGCGGCGGACGTAAGGGCCACCGGGCTTGGTGGGATCCGGCCACCAATAGGGCGCCTCGCTGTAATACTCGTGCGGATCGATTTTGGGATCGGCCGGGCGGTCCGTGGTGACGCTCCACGGGCCTTCGCGCAATTTTTTCTCGGCGGCGGCGCGCAGGCGGCGAACCGAATCGGCGGTCCAGGCTTCTTTTCGGATAATGGCGCTGTGGATGGGATCCGCCTCATCCTCGGAAATGATTGTCATGGGAATCTCCGCGGCCCTGACGAGAGACGCGGCGACCATGAAGATCCACGCAATTTTCACTCTGACCAAAATTGTAACGAATTACACCCGGATGCTGCGCTCGTATTCGGCGTTGAACTCGCAACCGATCAGCGCAATCGCGGCCATGAGGTACATCCAGACGAGGAGCACGATGCCGGCGGCCACGGAGCCGTACATCACGTTGTAATGGGCGATGTGGCGGACGTACCAGGCGAAACCGGACGTGGCCAGCAGCCAAAGGATGGTGGCGAGGATGGCGCCGGGCCACACATAGCGCCAGCGCTGGTGCCGGTAGGGACCGAAGTAATAAAGCGAGGCGGTGTCCAGGGCAGTGGCACCCAGCGCGATCGCGTAGCGGGTCACCAGCGTGACCAATTGCCAGACCCAGGCGAACGGGTTCCAAAGAGGATCGACCCGCACCCAGTGGAGCACAGTGCGCTCCACCGCGCCGCCAAAGACGATCAGCAGGGACGCAAATACGAGCGGAAGGGCCGAAAGGACTACCAGCGCCATGGCCACTCCGCTCTGGTGGAGAAAGTCGCGGGAGCGCGGAATGCGATAGGCCGCGTGAAAACCTTCGATCAGGCTCTTGAAGGCGCCCGAAGCCGCCCACAGCGAAATCGCGCAGGCCACCACCAGCAGCCACAGCGGGCGCGATCCGGCTACCCGGAACTGCTGCACCACCAGGTCTTCCGTGCCCGGCGGAACGATTTGCGACAGCGCGTTCTCGATGAACTGCGAAAAGAATTGCGCGCCGGTCTGCACCAGCATAGCTGCGGAGGTGGCAAGCAGCGGAAAAAAAGAGAGCAGGGCGGAATAGGCCGCGCCCTTGGCCGTGCCGAAGCAGCCATCGTCGAGCGACGCCAGAAGGCTCCGCCGCAGCAGCCAGAGGATATTGCGGCCCGTGAGCCTCACAGGAGCTAGTATAGCTTTCGTAGGTGCTGCCCATGCGCCCGCTGAATTCGGCACGCACCCGCATGGACCGCCACCGCGTGCGGGTTTCGTACACCAGCTACACGGTGTAAACGATCTGGTACAGGATTACCGAACCGGTCAACGGGCGGCGGCGCGAAGCACCATTCTGGCAGCGAAGACCGGGTGCGTCAAACTGCGCACCACCCCCGCATACGCCCGGGGGTATGGGTGAGGGTTATGACGCAACCCGAACTGTCATGCGGCGTTGGCGAGAAGCTCGTCGATGCTGTCGCCGGACTCGGTCTCGAATTCGTGGCGATCGGCGGCTTCCTGGCATTTGATGCAATACTTGGCCCACGGCACGGCATCCATCCGCTTGGGCTTGATGTCTTCCTCGCAGTGCAGGCAAACGCCATAGCTGCCGTCCGCTATTCGGGCCAATGCGCCCTTGATGTTACGCAAAAGGCTCGATTCCCGATCGAGATTGCGAATTGCGAGCTCGCGCTCGCCGGCCAGTTGCACCTCATCCAGTGCATCCGGGGTCTTCTGAATAGCGATGTCTTCCCGATTGCGCAGCCCGACGGAGAGTTCCTTCTGCTTGGCATCCAGCATCGCTTTATATTTGTTGAGTTCGGTCTGGTTCATGTCCGTCTCCTTAAATCACCGGTTTTTCTTTTTTTTGTTCTCCTTAGCGCGTTTCCCCTCGCAGAAATATAGACGACAAATTCAGCCAAAGGTTTCACGCTCCCGGCTCCCTCAAAAGAACTATGTGCAGCCTCGATGAGGCCGTACAAGTCCACTTCCAAGCAATCCCGATACCAAAGCAAGAAAGTCTAGTCCATACGACATTTCCAGCATTCGCCAGACTGTGACTGCTTATCGGCGGAATGCTACCATTTCTATATTCCCCGTGCACTAAATCGCGATAAATCAGCGGATTCCCGTACGGCGCGGTGGCGCGGCCGTGGATGCGCCGCAGCGGCATGTATTTTTTTCTTCTTGGCCGGGCACGCCATGATTCCCCACGTGGGAATCGAGGCTGACGAAACGCTCTTCGTTCAGGGCATCTACCAACCGCGAGCCGAGCTGTATTCCATCCACATGGCCAGACAC
This sequence comes from Acidobacteriota bacterium, assembly GCA_021787555.1. Classification (GTDB taxonomy): domain Bacteria; phylum Acidobacteriota; class Terriglobia; order Bryobacterales; family Bryobacteraceae; genus JAJYLS01. Next base: position 8,504 of record JAJYLS010000203.1, read on the forward strand.
CGGATTCCCATCATGCTGATGAGCTATGTGGGTGCACTGAAATCCTGGATTTACGTTCCCATCCTGCCGCTATTCGGGCACGGCATCCGCGTCCTGCGCGAGCCCATGCTGCTGGCCGGGGTGGCAAGTGTCTGGCTGTTTTATCTGCTGTTGCGGAGGATCGCGGGGGAGCGCGCTGCCATCGTTGGATGCGCGCTGCTGGCCGTGGATTCAATGTACCTGCTGACGGCGTGCTTCGACTGGGGGCCGGTGGCGTTGCAGCATCTGCTGCTGCTCGGCGGCTTGCTGCTGCTGGTGCGGTACTACCAGGAGCGCGTTCTGGCGCACCTCGCGGGGGGATTCCTCCTGCTGGGGCTGGGACTGTGGGACAAGGCGCTGGCGATCTGGATGCTGACGGGTCTGGGAATTGCCGCGCTGGCGCTTTATCCGCGGCAGATGCTCGGACTGATCAGCCGGAGGCGGCTGGCGATTGCGGCGGTCTCGTTTTGCCTGGGGGCATCGCCGCTGATGCTCTATAATGCCCGGAACCACTGGGCCACCTTCGCCGGGAATTTCCAGCGCGACTCCGCGGGCATCGCCGGGAAGGCGCAATTCCTGGTGACCATGGCGGGAGGGGAAGGGCTGTTTGGCTGGCTCACCGCGGAAAACTGGCAGACGCCGCAGCCGCACGAATCCGCCCGGCCGATGGCGAAGCTGGCGGCGCACGTTTCGGATGCGGCGGGACATCCGCGGCGATCGCTGCTGCTTTACGCTTTTCTGCTGGCGCTCGCGCTGGCGCCGCTCGGGGGATGGAAAACGGTGCGTGCGGTGCTATTTGCGGTGATCGCGATGGCCGTGGGCTGGATCCAGATGGCGATCACCGCCAACGCCGGCGCAAGCGCGCACCACACGGTTCTGCTGTGGCCGTTTCCGGAACTGGCGATCGCCATCTCCTGGGCGGCTGCTTCGCGGCGCGCGGGCCGCGCCGGAATTCCGGCACTTGCCGCAAGCGTGGCAGTCATGCTGATCTCCGGCGCGCTGGTGCTGAACGAGTACTACGTCGCCATGATCCGCTACGGCGGCGCGCAGGCATGGAATGGAGCGGTTTACCCCCTGGCCGACTACGCCCGGCGAATTCCCGCAAAGTGCTTCTACAGCATGGACTGGGGAATCCAGGACCAGTTGCGCTACCTCGACGGCGGCAAGCTGCCGCTCGAAGTGGGCGACGAGCAGATGGCGAAGCCCGTAATGGACGCGGCCGACCGGCAGATCGTGGAGGGCATGATCGCCGATCCGGGGAACATCTTCATCGCGCATACCAAGGCGTTCGAGTTTTTCCCCGGCCATAGCGACAAGCTGGTGCAATTCGCCGCCGCGGAAGGATATCGGCGGCAGGACATGGCCACGGTGCAGGACGGTTTCGGACGGCCGGTCTTCGAGATTTACCGCCTGGTGAAGTAGCGTTTGCCAGCGATTCACGCGGCCTGATACCATAAGAACGTCCCTCACGGTGGGTGTAGCTCAGCTGGTAGAGCGCTGGATTGTGGTTCCAGTGGTCGTGGGTTCGAACCCCACCACCCACCCCAAATCTCCCGCACAGCTTGGGTTCCGCGTCTGACTGGTGCTACGTTATACCCATGTCCGATCCATGCTCGCATTCCGTAAGCCGGCGCGGTTTCCTTCGAGGGGCGGGCGCTGTGGCCGCCGCACCTTTGGTGCAATCCGCTCCGGCGGAGCGGCCCAATTTCCTCTGGCTGACCTGGGAAGATACCGGCCCGCATCTGCACTGTTGCGGCGACGAGTACTCCAGCACGCCGAACTTCGACCGCCTGGCCAAACGCGGGTGCGTCTATGACAACTGCTGGGCGAGCGCTCCGGTGTGCGCGCCGGCGCGCACGGCCATCATCTCCGGCGTTTGCCCGACATCCTCCGGCGCCGAGCACATGCGCTCGATGAGCCCCATGCCGGCGGGTTGGAAGATGTTTCCCGGCTATCTTCGCGAGGCCGGTTATTATTGCAGCAACAATCTCAAGGAAGACTACAACCTGGAAAAACCCGAGGGCACCTGGGACGTTTCCGGCGGGGCCAGGATGATGGCCCAACGCGGCGGCAAAGGGCGGGCAGGCGGAAAGCGCGGCCCCGGCGGCGGGCGAGCCCTGCGGAGCGCGGAGGGCGGCCGGCCGGAGGCTTGGCCCAGCGCGACACCGCCGCTCGATCCGGCCAACGGCCATTGGCGCGCGCGCAAACCCGGGCAGCCGTTCCTTGCCGTCTTCAACGACGTGATGACCCACGAGAGCCAGATCTTCCGCAGTGCCAGGAATC
>JAJYLS010000204.1 GCA_021787555.1 Acidobacteriota bacterium
ATTGATACATTATTTCGGAATCACTATACTAGTACCATGATTGGGAGATTTATTTCGGTCTCCCGGCAGGACCGCTCCCAGTACTAACGCACCGTTTCGTAGACGATTTTCTGACGGGCGGGATAGACATAGGGCGCGACGAGGCTCTCGGAGCCATCGTTGCCGATGGCTTTGACGCCGAAACGGAGGTTGTCGATGGAGACGTCCGGGAGGGTGTATGTGTCCACCTTCCCCACGAAAATTTCCCGCTCCCAGAATGCGGACGTGGTGGGGCGGATGACGATGGCGTAGCCGCGGATGCCGTCCTCGGAACCGGCGGGGCGCCATTGGAGCACGGCATCGTAGCCATTGCCGCGGCCGAGCATGGGAAGCGGACGGCTGGGCCGGCCGGAGGCGGCTGCGCCATCCGCACGCGGCTCGCGCGTGACGATGGGAGGGCGCGGCGCCAGCGCCAGGGCCGCCGCCACCGCCGCATTCACCTTCGCCACCATGGCGGTGTACGGGACCGACATGTTCTCCAGCGTGTCGGTGACCCGATGCTGGTTGGCGTAGTTCTCGTTGGGGGTCGAAAGGCGGACTGCGGCGAAGCCTTCCCACTGGAAGGGCGTGTGATCGCCGCCGCGGCCGACGCGATCCTCCAGGAAGATCGGATCGATGTTCATGGCCGGAAAATATCGCTCGCCGATTTGCCTGGTGTAGCGGGCCAGTTCCTGGGAAGAGGAATCCATGACCTCGTTGCTGTAGACGCTGAGGGCGGAGTTGCCGATCCGGCCGTTGCCGGCGACGTCGGTGCCGATGAGGTCGTTGTTCAGGACGGCCTCGACGGCCCGGTCCTCTTTTTTCATTTTGGCGGCTTCGAGAGCGCCGCCCACCAGGCCCTCCTCCTCGCCGGCGAAAGCGATGAAGACCAGCGTCTTATCGAACTCGTACTGGCTCATGATGCGGGCCAGTTCCATCACCGCGGCCACGCCGCTGGCATCGTCGCAGGCGCCAGGGGCGGGCAGTTCCGCGTTCTCTTGGTAGTCGGCGGCGGTGAGCGGGCGGCTGCCCAGGTTCAGGGAATCGTAGTGCGCGGTCACCAGCACCTGCGCTTCGGTAATGCTCTTGCCCGGCAACACCGCGACGATGTTGTACAGGTCCACGTCTTTGAAGATGCGCGGGCCGTGCTTTCTTACGCGGAATTTGTCGAAGCGGACTTCGAGGCGCGGACTATAGCTTTTGAATTGGTTGAAGATCCATTGGCGCGCCGCGCCGATGCCATGGTCCGGAAAGTCCGGATTGGAGAACGTGTTGCGGGTTCCGAAACTCACCAGTTTGGCGATGATGGTGCGGATATTGGTTTCGGAAACCTGGCTGATAATCTTCTCGACCTGGGGATTGAGGGACCGCTCATCCGCGGGAGCGACGCCGGCGGAGAGGCAGAAGACGAGCGCGAGAGCGGCGGTTCGGGGGCACATCGCGAATAGAATAACAACTATCAAGGGGTTGGCTATTGGCTCTTGCTGGCTATCTCGCGCCGCGGGTTTTGGCGTGGCCTGGCAGCCAGCGGCGGCATCATGAAGGGTCCGCCCGGTGAGGACGGGAGGGAGGAGCTGGGCCACGCCGCGGGCCATAACCCCATGATGACATGGAGGTTGGGGCCAGGGCGGGGCATTTTGGGACAGTCTGCCGTGGCAGGCATGGCGGGCGGGGTGCCGGATTGGCGGCTCTGGGCCCCCGGTTAACCTTCGACATCTTGTGGCGGCCGTTGCAGTCCTGGTAATCAGAGGATATGCGAATCTCCAGGCGCCGGCGTTCCTCCGGCGGGAGCGCGCTTGAGATGGCGCTTTTCCTGCCGTGGTTCATTTTTCTATTCGTGGGCGCGTTCGATTGGGGCTTTTACGCGCATGGGCTGATTTCCACACAGAGCGCGGCGCGCATCGCCGCGCTGTACGCCTCGAAGAGCAATGGCGCCGCCTCGGACAGCGCGATGGCGTGCACTTACGCGCTCGAAGAGTTGCGGACCGCCACCAACATCGGATCGAAGGTCACCAGTTGCGGTTCCGCACCGTTGATCGTGACGGCCAGCCAGGTTACGGGCGTGGACGGGCAACCCGCCAGCCAGGTGACCGTGCAATATACCACGCCGAGCCTCATCCCCATTCCGGGGCTGCTTGAGGGCCAGGCGACTTTTTATCGCGTGGTGCAGATGCGGATCAGGGGATGAACGTGGCGAGGCGCAGACCAGTTCGCGGCAGCGCCATCCTGGAATTCACGCTGTGTGGAATTCCGATGCTGTTTGCGTGGATTTCGGTGGTGCAGATGGGAATCGGGATGTGGCACTACGCCACACTCCAGTACGCGGTGAAGGCCTGCGGGGCGTACATTGCGACGCACGGCAAGGCGTACATAAGCGCGGGGAATGCGCCCAAGGAGATCGAGGACGCGGCGGCAATACTGGCGAGCCAAGCCATCGGGATACCCACCAGCAGCGTCCAGGTGACTTTCACCGCGCTGAATTCGGCGGGAAGCTCGGTCACGCACACGTGCTATCTGAGTTCCTGCCTGACGGATACCACCACCTGGCCGCCTTCGGCATACAACTTCGTCGGGGACGATATCGAAGTAGATGCGAACTATGTCTGGACCTCGGCACTGGCGATGGTGGCGCCGGGGCCGGGGAGCGGCCCCGTGAATTTCGGGAGTTTTAACCTGCCGGGATACACGCACCAGTTCATCATGTTTTAGGGGTAAGGCCGATGAGAACACGCCGTGTGGAAAGAGGACAAGCCGCCATCTTCATCACCTTGAGTGTGCCGGTACTGTTCGGGATGCTGGGGTTGGTGGTGGATATCGGCTGGGCTTACTGGCGCAAGGAGGCCTGCAAGACCGCGGCGGATGCAGCGGCGATGAGCGCGATCGTCGCGGCTTACAGCGGCGCGGATCTCACGTGCGGCTCGGGCGTGACCTGCCAGGCGGCGACGGCCTGTCCGCCGAGCGCCACGTCGCCGCCATCGAACAATCTCATGACCGGGTGCCTGTACGCGCAGCAGAACGGGTTCGTGAACAGCGGAAGGCAGACGGTGACGATCGCGGCCAACACGACCCCGTCGCCCATAACCGGTGTGAACCCCGCGTATTGGGTGCAGGCGACGATATCGGAGAACATTCCCACACTGTTCTCGGCGGTGCTGGGCAAAACGGCCAGCACGGTATCGGCCAGTTCGACGGCGGGGCTGTTTCAGAACTCGGGCGGCTGTATCTACGTGATGGACCCCGCGGCCGCCGGCGCGCTGACGGGAAGCGGCAGCGTGAGCCTGACCTCGGGGTGCGGCATCTACGTCAATTCGAATAACTCGCAGGCAGTGACGCTCAACGGCGGAGCCTGGATCTCCACGCGCAACGGCACGCAGACGAATATCGTGGGGAACTGGAACGGCGGCGGAACGATCACGCCCGCGCCGATTACCGGGGCGCCGACGATTACGGACCCGTTTGCCCTGATGCCGACGCCGCCGATCGGGGCGTGCAACAGCACGGGGGTGAGCTTGACGAGCCACCAGACCTGGGCGTTCGACCAGACGCAGAACGTAATTTGCGGGAACGTCAACCTGGGCTCGCAATCCTCGGCAACGTTCGCGCCGGGGACGTACGTGGTCGAGGGCAGCATCACTCTGGCCGGCCAGGCCAGCTTGAGCGGCACGGGCGTGACGTTATACATTACCAACGGCGGATCCATCAATATCGCCGGAGGCGCGACGGTCGACATGACCGCGCCCGACAGCGGCGCGTACCAGGGAGTTCTGTTTTTCCAGGACCGGAACGATCCGGCGCCCGCGAGCCTGGTGGGCGGAACCGGCGAAGTGCTGGACGGCGTTCTGTACTTCCCCGCTTCGAACCTGAGCTATACGGGAGGCAGCAGCACGAACGGCGCGACCACCACCATCGTTTGCGATACGCTCTCGCTGGTGGGCAACAGCTACATCAATAACGCCGCGCAGACGCTGTACAACGGCGTCACGGCGGGGGCGTACTTCATCCAGTAGCCCGCACGGCGGGCTAGCAGCCCATGGTAGAAGTAAGTGCCCTGGAAAACCGGGTACAGGCACCGAAATTCCGCGGGGAGCTGCGTCCTGTTCGCAGCGGGTTAGGGCTAGTCCACGGCGCCGCAGTGAAATAGAATGGCACTAGGCGTCCATGCTCAACACACAGTCGCAGAGTTCGCGCGCAGGGTTGCTGCGGCAGCTCGGGTTTTTCAGCGCAGTGGCGCTGGTGATTTCGAACATGGTGGGGACGGGGATCTTCACCACGACCGGGTTCATGGCCGGAGAACTGGGCAGCGCGAAGCTGATCCTGGCCTGCTGGCTGGTGGGCGCGCTGTTCGCGTTCGCGGGGGCGCTGAGCTACTCCGAGCTGGGGATTAACTTCCCGAGCTCCGGCGGCGAGTACGTGTACCTGACGCGCGCCTTTGGCCCGGAGTGGGGATTCATGACGGGATGGGTTTCGTTCTTCGCGGGATTTTCGGCGCCCATCGCGGCCACCGCCCTGGCCTTCTCCGATTACCTGGGGCACGTGTTTGGGGCGCTGAGCATCGAACGGCCGGGGATGGTGATCGGCTCGGGCTGGTTCTCGCTGCGGCTGGGCCCCGGGCAACTGGCGGCGTCTTCGCTGATCGCGCTGTTCACCGTCCTGAATTGCTTCGGGGTGGGGCGGGCGGCCAAGGTGCAGAACGTGCTGACCGGGACGAAGCTGGTGGTGCTGACGGGATTCGTGCTGCTGGGATTCACCGCGGGCACGGGGAGCTGGAGCCATTTTTCGCACCCGGCGGTGCGGAGCACGAGCTCCGGCCTAGCAGCGAGTTTCGGCGTCGAGCTGCTGTGGGTGATGTTCGCCTATAGCGGATGGAACGCGGCGACGTACGTGGCCGAGGAGGTGCGGCGTCCGGAGCGGACGCTGCCCGTGGCAATCGCGGCCGGGACGGCGCTGGTGGCGGCGCTTTTCATGGCGCTCAACCTGGTATTCATTTACTCGACGCCGCTGGAACAGATGAAGGGCGAGGTGGCCGTGGGATCGCTGGCGGCGACCAACCTTTTCGGCGGGCACGTGGCGGGCGCGTTCTCGATGCTGATGGCGCTGGCGCTGGTGGCCACGGTGAACGCCGAGGTGACCGTGGGGCCGCGCGTGTACTATGCCATGGCGAAGAACCGGGCATTTTTCAGGGCGGCGGGCGAGGTGCATCCGCGCTGGCACACGCCGGTGATGGCCATCATGAGCCAGGGCTTGTGCGCCATGCTCATGACCCTGAGCCCGTTCCGCGAGCTGATCCTGTACATCGGCATGAGCCTGACGCTGTTCACGGTGCTCTCGGTGGCGTCGCTGTTCGTTTTCCGGCGGTCGCGGCAGGACTGGCAGAAGCTGCGGCCGGTGAGTTTCGCCTGGCCGCTGGTGCCGGCCTCGTACATCGCCGTGGGCACCTGCATGATGGTTTACGGGGTCTGGCAGCGGCCGAGGCCCTCGCTGACGGCGTTCGCGACGGTGGGGATCGGGGCTCTGGTGTACCACTTCGGCATCCGGCGGCGGCAGAATGAGCCGCACGATTAATTGGGCGGGCGTATGGCAGAATGGTTGCGAAAGGATACGCGCCCGCGCCACTCGTTTATATAGAAGGCACCGTGACCGGCCCGGAGGGCAGACCACGGTCCAATTTCTGGTGGATAGCGGCCTTTTCCGAAAAAAGTAAGTGTCTTACATCGCGGCTTCGGCCCCGTCGCCGCGTCCGGGTCGGCGCGTCGCATAGCCCTGTCTTCACTTGGAAGTAGCCGTCAGTTCCCGCGCGACCGTCAGCGCCGAACCGTTCATTCTCCCTGACCAGCTCAAGAAGTGGGCCGCGGAGTTGATGTAGGCTATCAGGAACCCAAGAGCGCTATTGGCCGATGGCTTTGTGCAACTCGGCGGTCGCGCCCTCGATGGCTTCGCCGGTGTTCTCCAGGACTTTGCCGACCTTCGCCACTTCCTGGTCGGCCAGCCTCCACTCCTTCTGTTCGATGCTCTCGCGGACGGCGGGCAGCGTCTTGACGCCGTACCCGGTGTAGAGGCCAGGGGCATAGATCTGGTGGCGGAACCAGGGCCGATCGGGCAGGCCTTCGTTGAGGGTGAGCGCGCGCTCGATGGTGACCAGGCGCGCGTTCACCTCGCGCAAGGAAGTCCGGGCCAGGGCGGCGCCGCCGTTGGCCGCCGCCTTCGCGAGTTCCTGGTCGTACAGCGCGGCGGTGCGCTGGAGGGCAGCCAATCCGTTTTCGAGCGGGGCGAAATTCAGGAACGGCGGCACCGCCTGCTTTGGCGGCGCGTTCAGCGGGAACCGCGGATCGTTGATGGCCGCGAAGAGACCCTCGTCGATTTCGCGGTTACGCTCGATGATCTTTTCGCGCTGGTCGTGCGCCAGTTTCTCCACCTCGCGCACGTAGCGGCCGATGGTCGCCGTGAAGTCGTCGAAATCGAGCGGCAGCAACTCCGCGCCGGCCAGCCGCATGACGGCGGTGCCCGCGGTCTGGGCGAGCGCGCGGCCGTAAACGAAGTCGGTGTCGGAGAAATGCGTGTACCAGTAGAAGTCGTCGTAGATGGAGTGGTAGATGCCGGCGCGGTCTTCGCCGCCGAAGCCCAGGTCGAGCGACGCCACACCGAGATGGTCCAGGAACACCGTGTAATCGGAGCCTGAGCCGAGGGCGCCGATGCGCAGATCGGCTTCACCGCGCGGATTCTCGCGCTCGCCGGCCGCCGCGTCATGCGCGTCGGGGACGATTCCGTTGGCCGTGGCGATGCGGAAAAAGCGCATGCGGTTCCAGACGGAAATCCCCGCCTCGGGATCCTGTATGTCCTTGGCCACCGAGTTGATGAATCTCTCCAACGTGTGCGAGCCTTCGACCCGCAGCTCGCCGCGCGAGTTGCTATCGGAGTTGATATACACGGCGGCGCGCGTGGCCAGCTCCGCGGCATGCGCTTCGGCCCACTCCGTGGAACCCAGCAGCCCCGGTTCTTCGCCGTCCCAGAAGCACAGCAGGATGGTGCGCTTGGGCTTCCAGCCCTCGCGCAGCAGGGTTCCCAGCCCGCGGGCTTCTTCGAGCAGCGGCGCGGTGCCGGAGAGCGGATCTTCGGCGCCGTTGACCCAGCCATCGTGGTGATTGCCGCGGATGATCCATTCGTCGGGGTAGGCGGAGCCGGGGATGCGCGCGATCACGTCATAGAGCGTCTTGAGGTCCCAGTTGGACTTCACCGCGAGATGCACCTTGGCCGGTCCGGGACCCACGCGGTAGGTGATGGGCAGGGCGCCGCGCCAGGCTCCCGGGACGTTGCGGCCCCCGATGGCCGCCAGCAGCGGCTGCGCGTCAGCGTAAGAAATCGGCAGCACGGGAATTTTGGTGAGAGTGGCGGCCTGGCTGATGGGCAGCCGTTTCGCGTCCTTAGTGGCGCCGACTCCGGGCGTGAGCGGGTCTCCGGGGTAGACCGGCATGTCCATCACGCTGCCGCGCTGCACGCCGTCGCGGGGCCGCATGGGACCGTTGGGAAAGACCTCGCCCGCGGAGTAGCCGTCGTCGCGGGGGTCGGAGTAAATCAGGCAGCCAATGGCGCCGTGCTCGGCGGCCACCTTAGGCTTGATGCCGCGCCACGATCCGCCATAGCGCGCGATGACGATAGCGCCCTCGACGGAGACGCCCAGACGCGCGAGCTCGTCGTAATCGGCCGGGACGCCGTAGTTCACGTAGACCAGGGGACCGGTGACGTCGCCATCGGCCGAGTAGGCGTTGTAGGTGGGGAGCTGTTCGCTCTGCTGGGAGGAAGTGGGGTCGTCCGGGACGGGCGGCTCCCGCAGGCTGGCGGTGAAGCGGTGGGGCGCCACCAATTCCACGACGCGCTCCTTGGGGGTGGGGAAGAGCACGTCGAAGTTCTCGATCGAGGCGCTGAGGCCGAATTCTTTCAGCTTGGAGAGGATCCACTCGGCGTTGTCCTTGTCGTAGGGCGATCCGACGTGGTGAGGATGGGCCGACATGCGCTCCATATAGGCGCGCAGGTTGGCCGGATCGGGGATGGCGCGGAACTTGGTTTCCCAGTCGCGTTCCGTGTGGCTGGCGTCCGTCGAGTAGCCGCGCAGCGAAGGTGCGTCGGCGGAGAAGCTCAAGGCGGTCGAGAGGAGGAAACACAAAGAACAGATCAGTTTCGGTTTCATGCGTGAACGCCATTCTAGCGCGGGGATGTTAACCGTACCTATCCAGTACCGATCGGACTAGCTTCCAGCAAGTACAACCGTCATGATTGACTTGCGGCCCTGGAACCCAGTCTCCCCGCTCATGCTCTCCAGTTCCCGCTCCGGTTATCGCTGACCGGGGCCGCGCCATCAGTCGCCCTGATCTCAATGGCGTCCCCTGTAATATTGGTCGGGGGCACCGGGCGTGGGAGCGCCGCTGGCGACCCGCGCCCCGCTGGCATGCGCCCGAGTCAGCGCAGCGGTGAGGGCTATGCCGGAGCCGGAGACCTGTGCGCCGGCCGCATGCGCATGAGCGAGCGGCGCGGCGACGGTGATTTCGCCATTACCTCTCCTGCTCGTGGAGACGACCACCGCCGTCTCATGGTTCGCGCCGCCGCCGATGGTGATGGTCTGGCCGGCGCTAAATCCGATCGCGCTGGCAACCGGGATGACGGTCGCGCCCACTTTGGTGGCGTCGGTCGCTTTGGTGGCGCCTGCCGTGCCCACCGTCGCGATGACCGCGGTCTCGCGGTTTGCACCCGTATCGATGGCGATGGTCTGGCCTTCGGCGAAGTCTGCCACGCTGGCGACTTTGATGTTAGTGGCGCCGGCGGCCGCGCCGGCCGGCAGGGTGGTGGTTGGCTGCCACAGGAAATCGTTGCAGTTGCTATCGGTGTCGGCGCCGTCCGGGAAGCGGCCCGCGCTCCTGTTGGTCCCGCCGGCGGGCGGACCGAACCGCCCGAAGCCCCTGCTCGGTCCGGGCGCAGACACGTAGCAGCCACTCTCTCCCGATCCGGAGCCGGCCTGGTAACCCTCGGCGGCCCATGGGTCCACCAGACCGCCGTAGTTGAGGCTATCGACCACCAGGCCGGCGGCGTCGCGCAGCACCATGCTGCCGGCCATGGGGGACAGCGCGGGGCCGCCGAACCACTGGTTGGGCGCCGGCGTGCCTTGGTAGCCCGCGGCCGTGACCCGCGCGTCACGCACAACCGCATCGATCGCGTGGTCCCGGGCCAGGGGGCGGTCGAGCGTGATGCCGGAGCCGAGCGGCTGGACGGGCTCGTTGCTCGAATGGGCAAAGGCCGCCGCCGGCTGGAAGCTGATCCCCGTTCCCCGATCGCTGAAGGGGAGGTTGGCCGCATGGTGAAACCGCAGCGGGGCGGCCAGATCGAGGCCCGTGCCTGAATCCGCCACCTCCTCGCCGTTGCCATGTGAATGGGCGAGGGCCGGAGTGAAGTCCATGCTGGCGCTCGGACCTCCGGCGCCAACCGCGGTAATGGTAACCGCGGTGATGGTCAGGGTTTCCAGATTCGCGGGAGTTCCAACGGTCATCTTGTCGCCCACCCTGAAACCGTTCGGGCCGCGGACCCGGAGTTTGATATTGGTCGCGCCGGCGGGCGCATCAGCCAGGAGTTCCGCGCGGCTCGTCTGCGTGCCGACCTTCGTGACCGTGACGGTCTCGATCCCATGGCCGACGCTGTCGATATCCAACCTGATCTTGTCACCGGCCGAGATGTTGGCGACGGACGTCACCTTGATGTTGGTCGAGCCGGCGGGCGCGTCCGCCGCCAGCAAGGCTTGTGTGCCCGGCTTACCGACCGCCGTGACCGTGGCCACCTCGTACCGCTCGAGGGCTTTTGCAACGGCGGGGTAGGTGGCGCCGTAGCCGAGGGCGATCTTCTCGCCAGGTACGAAGCCCGACACGCTGGTCACCGGCACGTTGGTCGAGCCGGCGGGGATGGTGATCGGACCGTCGGGGAGGGGTTGCCACAGCGTAATATCCCTCCCGGCCGCCGTCCCGATGCTGACGATCTTGCGGGTCTCCACGCTGGAGCCGGTGTCGATAGCGATCGAATCGCCGGCCGACATACCAGCGGTACTCCCGACGTGGATGGCGGTATCGCCTGTGCGCGCGGGGGCGGCCAGCCCGGAGTTGGAAAGGCCAAGCAGGTAGAAGCCGCGAGCGGCGAGCTTCGTCCCGGCCGGGATTTGCACCGTCGAGAAGATGGCCTGCTGGGTGGCGTGCTCGGTCAGGGTCCAGTTGGAGATGTCGACGCTGCGGGTGCCGGCGTTGTAGAGCTCGATGAACGAGTTCGTCGAGTTGGAGGAACCGGCGTTAATGCGGAACTCGTTGATCTTGACCGGACTGACGTTCCGCACCTTTTCGGCCGTTGTCTCGGATTGCGCCCTGCCGGTCGCCTGGTTGGTCCACCGGGCGTTGCCGGCCAGGTCGCCGTTGAAAGCCGCCGGCCCGGAGGTGATTGTAAAGGTCGCGCTCACGCTCGCACCCGGCGCAACCGGACCGGCGATCGTGAGCGACGGCCTCTTGGTGCCCGGAACGAAGGAGGTCCACTGCCTGGGCACGGAAATGCTCAAGCGGACGCCCGCCGCTGGCGCTCCCGTGGTGTTCGTGAACGTCACGGTCGTATCCTGCGAGGATCCCGGTGAGAACGTCTGAAGCCCCGGCGGCGCGGCAGTTGCGGATGCCGGAGCGAGGCTCAGCCGGGGTACATCATATCGTGCAGCCACGATGTTGGTCTGCACCAATTGGTCGGTGGCATCCGTCGGGAAGGTGC
>JAJYLS010000205.1 GCA_021787555.1 Acidobacteriota bacterium
ATCACCCCCGGCGCCCTCGAGGCCGACGTCTCCTTCCTGGCTTCCGACGCCCTCCAGGGCCGCGGCACGCCCTCGCCCGGCCTGGATGTCGCCGCGGAATTCATCGCGGCCCAGTTCCGCGGCGCGGGCCTCCAACCCGCCGGCGACGACGGCTACTTCCAAACCGCGCCGTTTGCCACCGTCACGCCGAATCTCGACGGCCTCGATCTGGCCCTGGAGAGCGGCGGCGATGCCATCCGCCCCGCCAAGGCATCCATCGCACTGATCGAGCCGGCCGCGGCCGATCTCTCGCACGTCCCCGCGCTCAAAACCACGCCGGCCGGTCTCGCTGAGCTTACCGCCGCGGCGGTGGCAGGCAAGGCGCTGATCGTCGATATTCCGGACGGCGCGAATTTCGTCGTCGCGCGCCGCGCCATGGCCCAGGCCGCCAGGCTTCGGCCCGCCCTGACCGTGCTGGCGCGCGCCCGCGCCATGAATCCAAGCGCCCGGCTGCGCGAGCTTTCCGCACCCGCGCCCGTCCCCGTCCTGGCGGTTTCGGACGCCGCGTTTCGCCAGGCGCTGAACTCCGCGCCGCTGGCCATTTCCGCGCACATCCCCGCACCCGCCGTCGCGCCCGTGAAACTGCGCAACGTCATCGGCGTGCTCGGCGGTTCCGATCCCGCGCTCAAAAGTTCTTACCTCATCCTTTCCGCGCACTACGATCACCTGGGAACCCACGGCCGCATCTACCCCGGCGCCAATGACGATGCCAGCGGCACCGCATCTCTCATCGAGCTGGCCAAGGCGCTGGCAGCCGGCGGACATCCCGGCCGCAGCGTCGTCTTCCTGGCGCTGTTCGGTGAGGAAGCCGGCGAGCTCGGCTCGCACTACTATTGCCGCCACCCCGTGTTCGATCCGCGCCGGACCGTGGCCGACATCAACCTGGAGCAACTCGGCCGCACCGACGATTCCCACGGGCCGCACGTCCGCCAATTCAACCTCACCGGCTTCGATTACACCGATCTCGCCCCGGCGTTTGCCAAAGCCGGGCAGCCGTTCGGCATCGAGGTCGTGAAGGACCCGGCCGCGAGCGATCCCTTCTTCGCCCGCAGTGACAACGCCCCGTTCGCCGATATAGGGATTCCCTCCACGACGCTTTCCGTGTCCTACGTCTTTCCCGACTATCACCAGCCCGGAGACGAATGGCAAAAGTTGGATTACGCCAACATGGCGCGCGTGGACCGGGCCATTGCGGCGGGCATCCTGAGCATCGCGGACAACCCCTCCGCGCCTAAGTGGAACGCGGCCAATCCCCACACAGCGCCATACCTCAAGGCGCGCCAGTGAGACCGCTCTTCTTCACTTCTTTGCTGCGGGAACCAGCCGCTCCACCTCGTTGATCAGCGCGTTGCCCTCGAAGATGTCGCGCGTCAGCGGGCCATATTCGTAATGGCTCACGATCATGCCCTTGGTGTCGATGAGAAACACCACCGGCAGATCGGAATGCTGCTCCAGGGTGTACGAATACGTCATCTGGCCCGAATCGAACAGGATGGGATACGTGATGTGGTGACCGGCGGTGTACTCCGCCACTGTCGTGTTGGTGTCCCGATAAGTGACCACCGCGAGAATTACGACCTTGTCTCCGTATTTCTGCTGGATCTTTTGCAGCACCGAAACGAAGGCAGCGCAGTGCGGGCAGGTGGTCTGCATGAATTCCAGGATCACGGGCTTCCCGCGGTAATCGTAGAGATCGTGAAAATGCATTTTGCTGTCGGGCAGCGCGAACCCGGGCGCGCGGCGGGACTGGTCCGCGGCACTCAGCGCCGCGGCGCAAAGGAATAGGGCTAGGAAGACTCGCATCGTGGAATACTCTACTTTACCAAGTCTCGCAGGGACTGTTCATACGGTGCGCGGGCCACGCCCTTTTCGGTGATGATGGCGGTCACGTAGCGCGCGGGCGTGACGTCGAACGCCGGGTTCTCCACGGCCGTCTCGGGCGGCGCCACCGGGTGGCCGAAGACGTGCGTCACCTCGGCGGCGGCGCGCTGCTCGATGGGAATCTGCGCCCCCGAAGCCAGCGAGAAATCCAGCGTGGAAATAGGCGCCGCCACAAAAAACGGCACCCCGTTTTCCTTCGCCAGCACCGCTACCGAGTAGGTGCCGATCTTGTTGGCCACGTCGCCGTTCGCGGCGATGCGGTCGGCCCCCACGACCACACAGCCGATGCGCCCGGAGTGCAGGAAATGCCCAGCCATGTTATCCGTGATCAGGGTAGCCGGAATGCCGTCGTGCTGGAGTTCCCAAACCGTGAGCCGCGCGCCTTGCAGGAACGGCCGCGTCTCGTCCGCGAACACGTCCACCCGGTTCCCGCTTTCCACCGCGGCGCGGATTACGCCGAGCGCCGTGCCGTACCCCGCCGTGGCCAGCGCCCCGGCGTTGCAGTGTGTGAGGACGGTGCGCCCCGCGGGCACCAGCGGCGCGCCATGGCGCCCGATGGCGCGGTTGATCTCGATATCTTCTTCGCGGATGAGCTTTGCCTCTCCGATCATCCGCCGCCGGATCTCCGCCACCGGCCGCCCGCGCAGCGAGCCGTACAGCCGCTTCATGCGCTCGATGGCCCAGAACAGGTTGACCGCCGTCGGCCGCGTCCGCGCCAGGGTATCGCAGATGCTTTCCATCTCCCGGTCGAGGTTGGCCTCATCCGCGTGAAGCACCCCCAACGCCACCCCCATGGCGGCGGCGACCCCGATGGCCGGCGCCCCCCGGATCACCATGCTGCGGATGGCCTCGGCCACCTCTTGGTAACTCCGGCAGGTCAGGTATTTTTCTTCGATCGGCAGCCGCGTCTGATCGATCATGACGACGGTGTCATCGGTCCACTGGATAGTTTCGATCATGAGAATAACCAGCATAGCCGACCGCGCCAAAACCGGGGGGCGAAGAAAAAGCGGTCATTCCAAAATCAAAAATATTTCCTTTTCGCTGCCAGTAACTTGCGCGTTCGGCCGGGCTGCCATGAATTCCCCGTTTTTTATCCTGGAATTGAGGATATTCCTGTGAGCGAAACAGATATTTCCGTGGCCCCGTTCGATCTCGGAACCGGCGTCGGCCACAGCCAGGCATTCGGCCTCATCGCCAGTCAATGCTCGGCGGCGCAGGCGTCGTCTATGCGCCAGATCCGCGATTCCCAGATCGTGCACATCTCGCCCGAGAATTACCGGCAAATCGCGCCGAAAATCGACGCCGGAAGAATCGAAATTGCCGGCGAGATGGTCCCCCTGGCCGCGCAAAATTCCCAGCGCATTCGCCAGGCCCTGGCACCCAAACGCCCGCCGCGGGAGGAGGCGGCCCAAGAGAGCCGGGCCCCTACTTTTGCCGAGGTCCTTGCCGCTCTCCAACAGCGCATCGGCGCCTGGTTCGCGGACGTCGAGGCCCTCAGCCGCGCCACCCGCGACCCCACCGGCCGCCGCATGCTTTTCAAAATGCTGGTCGGCGTGCAGGACCGGGCCATCGATGCCTACGCCGAGCTGCGGGACTGAAAACCGGCAGTGCATTGCCGCTTTTTCACCCGCCGGTGGTGCCGCTACGGGATTCCGCAAAACAGTGGCTCCGACCTCTTTACTCAAGCAGGACGGGAACTGAGGATCGCCTCCGCGGCACGGCGGCCCAGGCGGATGCAATCGGGAACGCCGATGCCTTCATACGCGTTGCCGGCAAGGTACAGGCCGGCGATGGCGGCGGCGCGCGCCTGAACCTCCGCCACGCGGGCGGCGTGGCCCACGGTGTACTGCGCCATGGATCGCGGCCAGCCGAAGGCGCGTGCAAAGACCGGCTGGGCGCGGATCCCGGCGATTTCGAGCAGTTCGCGCTCCGCGGAAGCGGTCGCCGCCGATTCTTCTTCGCCGCTGGAGAAGAAACAGCGGGCCACAATCTTGCCCTCGGGGACCCGGTAGGGGAACTTCGTGCCAATCCAGGTGCAGGCCACCAGCGACTGGCGCTCCTTCTTGGGCACGAGAAAACCGAAGCCATCGGGCGGCTGCCGAACATCGGCGGCGTTGAAGCCGAGCGCCACGGTCATCGAGGAGGTGTACGGCACCGCGCCCAGTAACTCGGCGGCGCGCGGGTCGAGGCCGGCCAGAAGCGCCGACGCGCTGTGCGCCTCGCACGCCAGGACCACGCGATCGGCTTCCAGCCAGTCGCCGCCGGCGCGGATGCGGAACCCGCTTCCCGCCCGCTCGGCCGCCTCGGCGCGGACCCGCCGCACCAGGGTGGCTTCGTGAATCGCGGCGGAGATCGCATCCACCATTTGCCCCAGCCCGCCGCGCAGAGTCTGGAAGAGCGGAGGCGGCGGGCCGTGCCGCCTGGGGGCTTTGGCGCGCTCGGCCAGCACCCCGCGGGTCAGGCTGCCGTAGCGGTTGGACAGCTCGACGAAGCGCCCGAGAACGCTGCCGACGCTGAGCTCGTCGGGATTGCCGCCGTAGATGCCGGAAAGCAGCGGCTCCGCGAGGTAATCCACGGCTTCGCGGCCATAGTGCTCCTCGATGAATTCGCCGACGGATTCATCGCCCGGTTTGGGCGCCGGATGGCGCAGCAACTCGAATCCCATGCGGAGCTTGGTGCGGGTGCTCAGCAGCCGGGTGCCAAGGAGCGGCAGGATTTTGGTCGGCACCATGAGCATCAGGCCGTCGGGCATGGGAAGGAGCCTGCCGCGCTTGCGAATGTAAGTGACGCGGAGATGGTCGTTGGAGCCGATGACCTGATCGGCCAGGCCGAGTTCGCGGATAAGTTCCAGAGCAGCGGGCTTCACCGAGAGAAAGCTGTCCGGGCCGCCTTCGATGGTGCAGCCTTCGACGCGCTCGGTCTGGATCACGCCGCCCAGGCGCGGGCGCGATTCGAGGATGGTGGACGGCACGCCGCCTTTGGCGAGGTAATACGCCGTGGAGAGGCCGGAAATGCCGCCGCCGACGATGATTACGCGAGGCACCGCTTCGCTACCTGGGCCAAGGCCGCCGTGAAAGCCGGGGACCCGTTCAAAGATTCCGGCCGGGAAATCGCAATGCCGCGCGCGGCGCCGTATTCGCGGAACTGGATGTCGATATCGTAGAGCACCTCGATGTGATCGCAGACGAAGCCAATGGGGTCGATGACCAGCTCATGCAGGCCTTCGGCGGCAAAGCGGTCGAGGCAGGCCTCCACCGTGGGGCCGAGCCAGACATCGGCGGTCATGCCCTGGCTCTGGTAGGCGAAATCCCACTCGGCGACGCCCGCGCGCGCGGCCACGGCGGCGGCGGTGGCGCGGCATTCGGCGGCATAGGGGTCCCCGGGCTTCAGCGCCCGTTCCGGAAGGCTGTGGGCGGTGAAGAGAACCTTCCGCGGAAGCAGCGGGCAGAGGCGCTCGGCGAAGGCGTCGATGAGCAGCGGATCGTCGTGATAGCTCTTGGCCCACACGATTTCGATCCCGTCCGCCGCTTCGGTGGCGCGCTTGATGTACAGCCCGATGCTCAGCTCCGAAAACTGCGGCGCGAGGCAGATGCCGGCCAGCCGCTGGATGCCGGCGGCGCGCACCTGTTCCATGGTTTCGGCGATGAACGGATGCCAGTTGCGCATGCCGAAAAACACGGGGATGCCGAGCAGTTTTTCGAGCGCTTCCGCCTGCACACGGGTCCAGCGGAGCAGGGGCGACGAGCCGCCGATGGCGGCATAGCGGCGGCACACCTCTTCCGTCACTTCAGGCGAGCCGGGGCGGCCGCCACGCACGTATCCGAGGTACGCTTCGACGTCCTCGACGCGCTCGGGTGCGCCGTGGGCGAGGAGCAGGACGCCTTCCCTCACAACCGGAATTCCCGGACCATCTCCACCACGGCTTTCACGTTCTCCACCGGTGTTTCCGGCAGAATTCCGTGGCCCAGGTTGAAGATGTGGCCGGGCCGGGTCCCTGTGCGCTTGAGCAGCTCCTGCACCTTGATGCGCAGCTCGTGGAGCGGCGCGAACAGCGCCACCGGGTCGAGGTTGCCCTGGACGGCGGAGCGGTAGCTGATGTCCATCCAGGCCTGGTCGATGTTCATGCGCCAGTCGACGCCCATGACGTCGCCGCCGGCGGCGTGCAACTCGCGGAAGAAGCCGGCGGCGCCGGTGCCGAAGTGGATGACGGGCACGCCGGTCGAGCGGATGCGCTCGATCAGCGCGCGCGAATAGGGCGCCGCGAAGCGCACGTAATCGTCCGAGCCGAGCGCGCCCACCCAGCTATCGAACACCTGGATGGCACGGGCGCCGGCGGTGACCTGCAAGTGCGCGAAGGGCGCCAGCACGTCCACGATTTTGCCCATCAGGCGGCGCCACAGGATCTCGTCGGTGTACATCAGCTTCTTGGTGCGGATGAAATTGCGCGAGGCGCCGCCCTCGATCATGTAGCTGGCCATGGTGAAGGGTGCGCCCACGAAGCCGATGACCGGCACCTTGCCGGCCAGCGCGCGCACCACGCGCTGGATGGCTTCGCCGACATAGCCGAGGTCGTCGGCGTTGCCGCTCGCGAGCGAATCCACGTCGCTCGAATTGCGCACCGGGTTATCGATCACCGGGCCTTCCCCGGAGGCGTAATGCAGCTTCATCCCCATCGTTTCGATGGGCAGCAGGAGGTCGGCAAAAATAATGGCCGCATCCACGTCCAGGATCTCGACCGGCTGGAGCGTGACGGTGGCGGCCAGGTCGGGCCGCTTGCAGATCTCGAGGATGCCGTGACGCTCGCGAATCTGCCGGTACGGTTTGAGATACCTCCCCGCTTGCCGCATGAACCAGACCGGCCGCACGTCGGTGGGCCGGCGCCGGCAGGCATCCAGGAAACGGCTGGTCATTGGAGCCACGCGCATGGGTGATCCGTCCTGTCTTCGCAGAAGAATACGCGAAATGTTTTAGGTTTATGCTTGGCCGTCCACTGGCGGCCGTTGACGAAATACGGTTTGGCCCACGCCTCGCTGTCGATGGTGCGCGGCGCCAGGACCGAAACCGCAACGCTGCCCCGGGCCGGAAATCCGGTCCGCGGGTCCATGATATGGGCCCAGATGCGCCCTTCGGCGCGGAAAAACTTCTCGTAGCTACCGGAGGTGGAAAGCGACATATCTTTCAGGAAAACCTCGGCCGCGGTCTTTTGGGTGTCCCAGGGGTTGCGAACCTCGATGCGCCAGCCCCGGGGATCGGTGGGCGGAGCCCCCATCCCATAAATACTGCTGCCGGAGCCTGCCACGAGAGCGATTTGTACACCCTTCTGTCTCAAAACATCCACCATGCGGTCTACCGCATAGCCTTTACCGATGCCGCCGGGGTCCAGGTTCACACCCGGGCGGTCGAACCACACCGTTTGCGCCGCCGGGTCCAGATGGATATGCCGGTACCCGACCTTGCTCAGGGCGGCTTCCACCTCCGCACGGTGCGGGAGGTGGCCGGTACCCTTATAAAATCCCCAAACCTTCATCAGCGGTCCCACCGAGATGTCGAAGGCGCCGTCGCTCGCGCGGCTGTAGGCCACGCATTCCGAAAGCAGCCGGAACAGCTCGGGCGAAACCTTTACGGGCCCTTGGGCCGCCAGCCGGTTGACCTCGCTCCATTCGCTGTCCGGTTTGTAATTGGAAAGCAAATCGTCCAGCCGGCGCGCTTCATCCAGAGCGGCATCCGCCGCCGCCTCCATTTTGACCCGATCGTACCCATAGAGTTCGATGGTGTAGGTGGACCCCATCGCGTCGGCGCTTTTCTGCAAGCGTAAGAGTTCACGCGGGCCGGCCGCGGGGAGGTTCCCAGGCGAAAACGCCTGTACCACCGCCAACAGAAACAAAACTATCACATTTTGTTTGACTTTAGGACTGATTTTGGCCTTGCCCACGAGATTTTTTTGCCCGTTTCAGGAGAAATTCGATCCGGTTATCGGCGTCCGGATAGCGGTCGTGCTCGAAATGCAGCTCAGGGACATGCCGGAGGCTCAGGCGGGAGGCCAATTCGTGACGCAAATAATGCCGGGCGTGGTCCAGGGCGGCCAGGGATTGGGCCTGTTGGCGTTCGTCGCCGCGGATGGCCACGCGGATGTGGGCGTGGTGGCCATCGGGGGTGACCCGGACTTCGGTAACGTCCACGGCCAGGAGCCGGGGGTCGGCGCTTTCGAAGCCGATGATCTCGGCGAGTTCCTCGCGAACCGCTTCGGAGATCCGTTGTGTGCGATGCTCATCCATGAGTCGTCAGTTTTCAGTTGTCAGTTATCAGCCTTCAGTGGCCCACCCCGCGGCGGCACTGAGACCTGACGACTGAGGACTGAGAACTATTCCAGCCATTCCACCGCCGCTTCGGCGAGAGCCCGGCCCAGGAGCGCGGCGGCTTCGCGTTCCACCGCCGCCAGAACTTTCTCGGCGTACACATGATCGCTCGAGACCGTCACGGCGGCGATGGTTGCGCGCTGCCAGACGTCCTGATGGTCGATTTCCGCCACCGCCACGTTGAACTTGTTGCGCAGTTTGTTCTTGAGGCTCTCGACGACGTGGCGCTTATCCTTCAGCGAATGCGCGTCCTCGATGCTCAGTTCCAGCGTCAATACGCCGACGGCCGCCATTTCCTACGCAAAGACTTCGGTGGCCACGCGCTCGGTGACGAACGCCTCGATCACGTCGCCCTGCTTGACGTCCGAGAAGTTTTCGAGCGTGATGCCGCATTCCATGCCGGTCTTCACCTCGCTCACGTCGTCTCTGAAACGGCGCAGCGAACCGACCTTGCCGGTGTAAACCACCACGTTGTCGCGCAGCAGCCGGACCTCGGAATCGCGGGTGATGCTGCCATCCTGCACGATGCAGCCGGCCACGCTGCCGACCTTGGTGATGCGGAAGGTTTCGCGCACCTCGGCCTTGCCCTTGTAAACTTCCTTGAACACCGGATCGAGCAGGCCGCTCATGGCGCGCTTGATTTCGTCGGTAAGGTTGTAAATGATGGTGTGCAGCCGGACATCCACCTTTTCCTGCTCGGCGAGGGCGGAGGCGTTGCGCTCCGGGCGCACGTTGAACCCGATGATGATGGCGTTGGAGGCCGAAGCCAGCAGCACGTCCGACTCGTTGATGGCGCCGACGCCGGAGTGGATGACACGCACCTTGACCTTGTCGTTGGAGAGCTTCTGGAGGGTCTCGGTGAGGACTTCGGCGCTGCCGCCCACGTCGGTCTTGATGATGATGGGCAGTTCCTTGACCTCGCCCGCTTCCATCTGCTGATGGAGCTGTTCGAGGGTGAGGCGGCTGGACTTGGCGAGCGCGGCTTCGCGCGCCTTCTGGTCGCGGAAGTTGACGATCTGCTTGGCCTTGGCGGTATCGGTGACCACCTGGAAATCGTCGCCGGCTTCGGGCAGCGAGTCGAGGCCGAGTACCTCGACCGGCACGGATGGACCGGCCTTGCGCACCTGCGCGCCGCGGTCGTTGAGCATGGCGCGCACCTTGCCGAAGACCGCACCGCAGATGAAGTAATCGCCCACGCCGAGCGTACCGTTGCGCACCAGCACGGTGGCCACCGGTCCGCGCCCGCGGTCGAGCTGAGCTTCCAGCACCGTGCCCATGGCGGGGCGCTTCGGATTGGCCTTGAGGTCCTGCATGTCGGCCACCAGCAGAATCATTTCGAGCAGCAGGTCGAGGTTCTGGTGGGTCTTGGCGGAAACCGGGACGGTGACGGTATCGCCGCCCCAATCCTCGGGCAGCAGGCCGCGGTCGGCGAGCTGCTGCTTGATGCGCTCGGGCTGGGCCTCGGGCTTATCGATCTTATTGACGGCCACGACGATGGGCACGTTGGCGGCGCGCGCGTGGTCGATGGCTTCCAGCGTTTGCGGCATGACGCCGTCGTCGGCGGCCACCACCAGGACCACGATGTCGGTGACCTTGGCGCCCCGGGCGCGCATGCGGGTGAAGGCTTCGTGGCCGGGGGTATCGATGAAGACGATCTTGCGGCCGTTCAACTCGACGCGATAGGCGCCGATGTGCTGGGTGATGCCACCGGCTTCGTGAGCGGCCACGTTGGCTTCACGGATGGCGTCGAGGAGCGAAGTCTTGCCGTGATCGACGTGGCCCATAATGGTGACCACGGGTGCACGCTTGACCAGGTCCTTGGTCTCTTCGGCCTCTTCGACCGCCTGCATGGCCTCTTCTTCGTAGGTGACGGTAGCGGTGGAGGCCCCGAAATCGCGGGACACTTCGGTGGCCAGGTTGGAATCGAGCGTCTGATTGATGGTGGCGAAGATGCCGCGATCGAGCAGCTTCTTTATAACGAGGTTGGCCTTGACATCCAGCTTTTCGGAGAGTTCCTTGACCGTGATGCCTTCGGAGATGGTGATTTCGCGATTGATGGGCGGCGGGCCGGCTTCCACCTGGCGGCGCGCCGGGCGCAGGACCTTTTCTTCCTCGAGGCGCTCGCGCTGCTGGCGGACGCCGCGCTTATCGGGCGCGCGGCGCTGCGGCGCACCTTCGGGCGGCGGCGCGAGGCCGAGCTCCATGCGGCCGCGCGACGTGGGATGCTGCGGGCGGGGACCGCCGGGCCGCGAGCCGGGCAGTGAGGGGCGAATTCCTTGTTTGGCAACCAGCGGCTGCCCGGGACGGATGGGCCCGCGATAAATCGGCTGGCCGGGAACGGGGGAACTGGGCGGCC
>JAJYLS010000206.1 GCA_021787555.1 Acidobacteriota bacterium
GCCTCGGCCAGATCCTTGCTGGCTTCGGCCACCGCATCGCAGCTTCCCTGCGCCTTATCCGAGAGAAACTGGCGCGTGTCCTTACCGCTGCGCGGTGCATAGAGCAGGGTCACCACTGCCCCAATGACAGCGCCGGTTAAAAACCATGCCAGCGTGTTGGCGGTTCGATCTTCGATATCGTTGTTTGCGTTTCGCATCTGTTCGGCCATGCGGGCGTCTCCGCGTTCCTTTCACATTCTGCGATATCCTTGAGGCATGGCGCAAGATCCTTATCGCGATGTAAACACGTCGCACGAGCTGGATATGGTCACGCTGTTCAGCTCATCCAATACCGACGCGGAGATGGAGTGCACCGCGATCCACAGCATACTGCAAGCCGAGGGCATCCCTTCGTTCGTCGTCGGCGCCAGCACGATTCCGGTGCTCGAATTTCAGGTGCAGGTGCCGCGTATCCATCTGGAGGAGGCGCAACGCATTCTGGAGGAAGCGCGCGCCGCCGGTCCCGACGCCGCCGCCGAGGCGGAAGGCTTCAGCGAGGAAAAATAACAAAAATGGTTCCAAGTGATCCGATTCCCAGCATCGCTCCCCGCCGGCATGCACGGCACTGAGTTGCGAATCGAGGGGCGCTGAGCGTTTCGCCGTTTGGCTCCCCGAGAGCCGTTTTTTTCCAGCCCCCGGATCATTGCTGCCCGGCACGCCGCAGCCTTTGCTGCTTCTCCTCGATTGGACCGGTCGCTCCGAACGGCCTTTCGCTCGCCCGCAACGGCTGCTCCTTGCGAAGCCTCCATTCCGGGGTCAACGTTCCCAGCCTGCCCGTTTCCGAATTCGCCCGCCGGTTTGGCTGCCCGTTCGGCTCTTCGGCTCCAAATCCGCCTTGCGGTTGACTCCCGCCTGACGGCTGTATCCTTGCTTCGAGCCCGTTGCAACCTCGCCGGCCGGCTCCCATCGCGACGCTTCCTGCCTCCACTCCCCTTTGGGATTTTTGCCTCCCGCCGGATCGACGCGTTCAGCCGGATTTACCGCGAAGCGGCCCGCTTTCCGGATTCGCCCGATTTCCTCTCGCTCCCCGCTGCCGTCTTACTATCACTAGGTTTACAGCAACGGATCATCGTTCCTGGTCCGCTACGTTTCCGGAGGCTTGCTGTTCCTCAAACCTCTTGGAACCACATTCACTATGCAGCTTTCCGGAATTTTCGTCAATGGGTTTGTGAACGGAAGATCGATTTTTCATCAGAATCTATTTCCTCTGTTTCGAATGGGTTACGGATGGAGCACCGTGCATGAACTGTGGATAAAACGAGTCATGGGCTTCCTGTTTTGCGCCCCGCGCGGGTGCGAAGCTGTACTAAAATAGGACGGTATGGCAATTCCGAACGTAAAGCGGTTCCGGCCCTTCTGCCCGACCTGCAATGAGAATTTCACGCTGATGGCCGTCCTGCCGAAGGATGCCGATGTCGACAAGTACCTGGCGGACGCCGTGACGCGTCACGATCACAAGGCGTTCCAGGAATCCAAGGTGCAGCACTTCAAGGTGCGCGTCGGCCAGCAGAAGCAGAAGAAAGCGAAGTAGCCCGGCCTTCTACAGCCGCGCTTGCAGGGTGCGCAGGGAGCTCAATCCTTGCTGCGCCACGTCGCTATCCGGATCGTTGCTCAGCTTTTGCAGGGGCGCCTCGCTCGTTTTATCGCCGCTGCGCGCCAGCACGCGCGCGAGGCCGATCTTCTCGTCTTTGGTCCCATTGAGCATGGGCGTGTAGAGCGCCTGGAGGACGCGTTTGTCGCGCGCCAGCTCGATCAGGAACGGCAGCGCCTCGCCCTTGTACGCGGACGAATCCAGGTTGTTGATTAGAAATTGCAGCGGGCTGAACTCGCTGATCTCCGTCTTGCCCAGCATCACCAGCGCGAAGGCCAGCGACAGGCGCGGTTGCGGCTTGCCTTCATCCGGCCAGGCCTTTTCGAGCATGGGCACGTCGGCGGGGTTGCGCAGGCGCCCGTAGCCTTCGGCGGCGGCGGCGCGCATGAGAGCATCCTTGTCGTGGAGATACTGCGCATAAATGCCGCGGCTGCTCTCGTCCGGCAACATGGCGATAGCGGTGAGCGCGGCGCGCTTCACCTTTATATCGCGCGCGCGGTTGAGCACGCCTACCAAGTTGGGCAAATCCTGCTTATTCTGGAGCAGGCCGGTGGTCTCGACGGCGGCGATCTGCACCTTGGGATTGAAATCGTGCAGGAGAAACGCGATGCGCGGGCCGGCCGATTCATCGCGGATCTTCTGGAGCGCGATGAGCGATTCGTAGATGACGTCGGTGTTCTTGGAACGGGCCGCTTCGATGAGATCCGGCACGGCGGCCTTGGCCCGCAGAACTCCCAGGGCGCGTGCGGCATTGGCCCGCGCCTCGAAATCGGAATTGCTGCGCGCCAGAGCGCCCAAGGCCGCGACCACTTCCGGCCGCACCATTACGTAGCCGGGAATGATCTGGTCGTTGGTATCGGTGAAATGGCCTTTTATGCCGGTGCCCACGCGCTTCAGCGAGGAGCCGAAACCGGTCTGCACGTAGCCAGGGAGGTAGAAATTGATCAGTCCGTCGGTGGCGCGGATCTGCACTTCGGGGTCGTTGTCGCGGGTGGCCTGGATAAGCGGGTCGAGGCTGCGCTGGGTGCCGATATCCGTGAGTTGCTTGACCACTTCCACGCGGACGTCCACGGACGGGTTCTTGAGCAACTCCGCCAGGCGGGGGATGGCATTCGATCCGCCTTTGGCGATCTCGCGGACGTCCTTGGTGCGGATATTCTGGGCCGGCAGGGCGGAAACACAGGCAACCAGGAGAAAGGCAATCGCGTGGGGGCGCATATTTCTATCGTGGCACAGCCGCAGCCGGGAGGTAAATCGCACCAATCGGCGCGCACGTTACGGCTCCGTCAGGAGCTGTTTGTACAGGCCGAAGACGCGCCGGAAATTCAGTTGGAGCATCATCTTCACCGGTGTGGCGTTGGGGGCAACGCGGCGGTCGAGGGGCACGGTCGCGCCGTAGAAGCGACCCCAGACCGTGAGCACATCCAGGTAGCGCGTTTCCGATTTCGTCACGAAGCCGGGGTCGATGAGGTAGGCCGCGGCGAGCGAATCCCACATATACCCGGTGGCCCGCAGGTTCCGCAGAAATCCGGGATAGCGGTTGCCCAGATCTTCGCGAAAAAGATTGGCAATGGGGGTGTGGACCGCGGCGATCTGGTCGAATTCCGCCTTGCGAATGGGCGCGGTATCGCAGATATCCAGGCCGAACATGACCTTCTCCGGGATGCGCGAGCGCAGCACGATGCGCGCGGCTTCGGGGTCGAACCAGAAATTGAATTCGGCGGCCTGCGAAGCGTTACCGGGCACGCGGAAATTGCCGCCCATAAAGACGACGCGCCTGATCTTGGTTTCGATGTCCGGGCGCAGGCGCAGGGCCAGCGCGAGGTTGGTCATGGGGCCGATTTCGAGGACCGTGATCTCGCCGGGGTGGCGCTCGATTTCGGAAATGAGAAACTGAATTCCGTCGTGGCGCGGTCTTTGCATGGTGAGTTTCGCCCCGGGAGCGGGCTTCACCTCGGCGGGGTTCTGCGCGAAAGCGCCGATGTATTCCAGCTTTCCCCAGCGGCGTTCCGACTCGCGCGCCATGGCGGCGGTATTGAGAAGCGGCATTTCCGCGCCGATATGGACGGGCACCTGCGGACGGTGCAGGAGGTCGAGAATGTGGAACATGTACTCGGCGCCCTGCGGCGGCCAGACGTTGCCGGGCATCAGCGTGATGCCGGCGATGCTGACCTGTTGGGGGCTGTGCATGAGCATCACGAGCGCCGCGCCGTCATCGCAAAACGGGCACGAATCGCTGTCGAAGAGGACAAGGTCGCGGCCCGCGCCCCACAGGGCAGGGGCGAGCAGGATAGCAGCGAAAAAGGGGACAGACGCATTTTTGAGCCGGCCCCGGCGGCACACCGCATCGAGCGCAGCGGAAAAATGCGTCTGTCCTCTTTTTCGCATCGCGCTAAAATTCTAACAATGCGCAAAGTCCGCTGGGGCGTGCTGGGAGTGGCGAAGATCGCCACGTCGAAAGTGATTGCGGCCATGCAACGCGGCGAGTGGTGCGAGATCGCCGGCATCGCATCGCGCGACCGCGACCGCGCAGAAGAAGCCGCGCGCACGTTTCAGATCCCCAAGGCATACGGCTCGTACGAAGAGATGCTGGCCGATCCGGAGATCGAAGCGGTTTACAACCCGCTGCCCAACCATCTGCACGTCCCGTGGTCCATCCGCGCGGCCGAGGCCGGCAAGCACGTGCTCTGCGAGAAACCGGTGGCCATGAGCGCGGCCGAAGCGCGCGAGCTGATGGCGGCGCGCGACCGCAACGGCGTGGCGATCGGCGAGGCGTTCATGGTGCGGACGCATCCGCAATGGCTGCGGATCATGGAACTGGTGCGCGCGGGCCGCATCGGGCGGCTGATGTCCGCGGTGGGCACTTTCAGCTACGCCAACCTGGATGCCGCCAACGTGCGGAATGTCCCAGAATACGGCGGCGGCGGGCTGATGGATATCGGCTGCTACCCGATCAAGACGTCGCGCATGGTTTTCGGCGAGGAGCCGCGGCGCGTCTCGGCGGCCATCGTCCGCGATCCGGAGTTCGACATCGACGTGCTCACTTCGGCGATTCTGGAATTTCCCTCGGGCCAGTGCGTGTTCACGTGCAGCACAGAGATCCCGAACAACCAGACCATGCGGTTTTACGGCACCGCGGGCCGCATCGAGCCGGAGATTCCGTACAACGTGAGACCGGACCGTCCGGCGCGCATCCTGATCGACGACCACCGCGACCTGAACGGCGGCGGGCTGACGGTCGAGGAGATCGCGCCGTGCAACCAGTACACCATCCAGGGCGATCTGTTCTCGCGTGCCATCCGCGAAGGCGGCCAACCGCCGGTGCCGCTGGAAGATTCGCTGAAGAACATGGCGGTGATCGACGCTGTATTCCGCGCCGCCGAGAGCGGCCGCTGGGAAGAGGTCGAGCGGGTGAGCGAGGCGCGCGCGGGCCTCTGAAGCCGCGGCGCGCTACTCCGATTCCGATTTCTCCGCCTGCGCCTCGAGTTCGGCCTCGGAGACGCGCGAATTGAGGATTTCGCGCGCCTGATGGGCGAAGGAGGCGGGAACCATCAGGGTGAGATTGCCGTAAGTGGTATCCCGCAACGGCCATTCCAGGTGGCGGAGAACGTCATCGTTTTTGAGATAGCAAGGTATGGATTCCGAACGCAGCAAAGCCGCGGCTGCTTCCGCTTCCCCTCCTCCCCAAACGAAATCGGTGATGGCCACCCAGGTTTCATCGGCAGCATCCATAGGCACCTCCCGCTTGGATTGTAGCGCGGCGGGTTACTTCACGTCCTCGCCTTCCAGGCGCAAGGCCCATTTCAGGGCTTCGAGATACATCTTCTGAACGCGCGGATAGTCCCAGGCTTCGTCCGAGTGCCCGAACGTCGAGTAGAAGACGCGGCCCCTGCCGTACATTTTGGCCCAGGCCACCGGAAAATCGCGGTCGGTGCGGTGGATGTTCGGCTTGCGGTAGTCCAGTTTCGAAGCATCCAGCCGCGCCAGCACGTGCACCTTGGCGCGCGAAAAGTCCTTGTGCCGGTAAATCTCGTCGTGGATGGTGAAGCGCTCCGGAAACGGTTTCATCGCCGGAAAATTCGGGTCCTCGACGATCACCGGCGCGTCGAAAACGCCCCACGGATGCCCGTCGAAATAGCCGCCGATCATCTCGCCGAATTCGGGCCAGTCGAAGAACGCGTCGTCACCGGTGTGCGCGCCCACGAACCCTTTGCCGTCCTCCTTGATGAAGGCCACGAGGTCCTTTTTCTGCTGCGCGTTCAGGTTGTCGCCCGTGCCCAGGAAGAAGATGGCGTCGAAATCGTTGAGATTGTGCGTGTGGCGCGCGGGCGCCGCGACCGGCTCTTTCGTGATCCATTGCGAATCGGTGCGGATGAAGGTGTCGAACGCGCCGGATTCGCGCCCCAGCCGCTCGATGGTGGCCAGTGCGTGAGAGATGGAATCGTGCTGGTAGGCGGTCTCGGTGTCGGCCCAGGCGAGCACTTTCTTGCGCTTCACTTCGGAGCGCGAAACCACGGGCGCAAAGGCCAGCGCCGCGGCGAGAAACACCGCGAGACCCGCGGCATCGAATCGCGACATGCTTCCATTCTGCTACAGCACGAGGCCGATCTCACCCCTCCTTGGGCTGCCTATCGAAACGGTAAAAGCGGTGGTTGCAGCTCCGGCAGCGGAACGGTGAAAAGGAAAACGCCGACAGGGCAAAATCCAGCAGACCCCGCCGCTGCGAACGGCGCACCGTCTGCCAGCCGCAGTTAGGGCAGCGCAGCATTTCGGGATCCGGCGCGGGCTGTGCTTCGGGGAGAGCCTCCGCCGGTGTGCTCTCCCGGTCCTCCGAAACATCGCGCGCATTCGTCAGTCTTGCTTCCGCGGGCACCGCCATGACCCTCAGTATGGCAAACTGTCGAAGGAATCGTCACCCGTGTTCGCCGCGCGCCTGTGCGGTTTCGAGCAGAGTACACCAACGTCCGAAAACGTCCTGTGCCAGCGCGGCCAATCGCGGCGAATGCCGCTGCGCGTCGATGGGCTCGGCCAGTTCCCGCACGTCCCCGCAGTTGGCGTCCTGCCCGCACCAGTCTGCAATCATTTCGGGCGTCACTTCCAGGTGGAATTGCAATCCGTAGATACCCGGAGCCGCGCGAAAGGCCTGGTTGCGGCAGGCATCCGAGGCGGCCAGCCGGACCGCGCCCGGCGGCAGGTCGAACGTCTCCCCATGCCACTGAAAGACCGGCTCGCGGCCGCGCATGGCGGAGAAGAGCGGATCGGCGGCGGCTTCGGGCGTAGGTTCGATTTCGTACCAGCCGATCTCCTTCACGGGATTGCGATACACGCGCCCGCCCAGCGCGGCGGCGATCAACTGCGCACCCAGGCACACGCCCAGCACCGGCTGTGCGCGCCCGGCGGCGGAGGCGATGATGCGCCGCTCCTCGCGGAGATACGGCAGTGGATCGTTGGCCGACATGGGGCCGCCCATGAAGATCAGGCCGGCGGCGCTGTCGATCGCGCGCTCGGGCGCCTGCGGGCCGTCGCGATAAAGATCGGCGTACTCGATAGCGATGCCGCGCGACTCCAGCACCGCCCGGATGTGGCCCAAATCCTCGAATGGTACGTGGCGAAAAACTACCGCGTGCATAGCTTCCGCATCTCCTCTATGACGATTTCCGGCGATTCCATGGGGATGAAATGATCGCGGTCGCGCAGCCAGATATCGCGGCCGCGAGGGAACTTGGCCGCGAGGTCTGGAGCGGTCGGCGAGGCCGCCGGATCGAACACCGCGCGCGGCGGCAGCTTACCGGCCCGCAGCACCACCGCCGGCTCGCGGATGGAAGGAATCGCGGGGTGCAGATTGGCTTCGGGCATATTCGAATGTTCGTAGATGGAGGCCTCGACATCCGGCGGGCAGGCCAGCGCCCACTGGCCGTCGTTTGCCAACAGCGCGAAATCGCAGTAATCGCGCAGAACCTCGGGACGCCAGCGGGTGAAGGGGCCGCGCTCGCGGAAGCGCTGGAACATCTGGTCGGCCGATCGCCACAGGTTGCGGCGGCGGCGGATAAAGCTGGCGTCGATGGGCGGCGCGGAATAATATTCGACCGGGAAAATGGTGGGATCGATGAGCAGCAGGGCGGCGAAGGTGCCGGGCCGATCGAGCGCCGCCGCGACCAGCGCATACCCGCCCATGGAATGCCCGGCGCCGACTGCCGACTCGATCTCGAACGCTGCGGCGACGGCGGCGAGTTCGCGCCCGAACTCCGGCCAGCGGTACGGTGGGACAGGTTTGTCGCTGCGGCCGTGCCCGCGGAACTCGACCGCCAACCGGCGCCGGCCCGGAAATGCGTGCGCGATCCGGTCCCAGCAGCGCCCGTGAAATCCGGTGGCATGCGCAAAGACCAGCGGCGGGTCCGCCCCCGGCCAATCCCACATGGCGACACGGAGGCCGTTGGCGGAGACGAATTTCAATTCGGGTGCTTCGAGGGAGGTTGCCGGGTCCACACCCGCATTTTCCCATGCGGCGCCCCAAAACTGGGCCAACTGCGCAATCAACCCTAATCCGTCGGTAGGCAAAATCGGAGTTGAGCTGAAGAGCCGACTGGCTGCATGAGAACGAGGTATCGATTTGCACCTTTTGGGTGGAGAATTGCTGTGATGTGCGCGATGGGCATCCCCCGCAAGCAGAAACCATCGCCGGCAAACTGGTATCCCATGCCCGACGGACTTGGCTGCGGGTACGGCGGCTGAGAAATCAACTGGCTGAGTGGATCGGGGCGCTCGCCTTGTTGCCGATGCCTGTCCGAACTCAGGCCCCCTTACGGACGGATTATAGAGCTGCTTTTGGAAAGGATCCCGGTCCAGGTGTGTCGCAATCGGGTCGCACCGAGCCTCGATCAATACAGAATTCCACTCCGGCCGGTGAAAACTGTCGTCGTTCCGAGCAAATCCCCGCCAGCCTCGCGAATTCTCAGCCCGACTTCGCGGCTGACCGGGGGAAGCCCACGCTTACGGACGGATTAGGGGCTTCCCACTACGCATCTCCGGCGAAGGGAAAGACATCGCGTTCCTCTTCGATGATGTTATGGCGCACGATGGCCAGGAAGCGGCGGACCAGATAAAGGACGTCGCGGCTCTGACCGGCGCTCTCGGCCTCTTCGAAGGCGGCGGCAAGTTCCAGGGCTTCGTCGTGCTGGCCGCGCAGTTTGGCGGCGAGGGCGGCGTCGCGGGCGGCCAGTCGGGCGAGAAACGCCTCCTCGCGCGCATAATGCCGGATGCACAGTTGGCGGGCGCGGCGGAACGCGTCCATGTGGATGGCGCCGGAGGCGACGCTTTCCGCGAGGGCATCGAGCGCGGTTTCGATTTCGCGGTGTTCGAGGAGTTGGGCCGGGAACTTCATGGGGGCTGAATGTTAATAATGGTCTCATGTTCTCGCGACGCAGTTTTCTCGCCTCGGCGGGCGCGGCGGCGTCAGCCGCCGCTCAACCGCGGGCCTACGTTTCCGGCCGGCCGGATCCGGCGCGCCGGTCCTTCCGCAGCGACGCGGTGGAAGCGACCATCGCCGCGGTGAAGCGCTCCATTGCCGACCCGGAATTGGGCTGGATGTTCGAGAACTGCTTCCCGAACACGCTGGACACCACGGTGCGGTACCGGGAAGTCGACGGGCAGCCGGACACGTTCGTGATCACGGGCGACATCCCCGCCATGTGGCTGCGGGATTCGAGTGCGCAGGTCTGGCCGTACCTGCCGCTGGCCAAAGAGGACGCGCGATTGAAGCGGCTGCTGGCCGGCGTGGTGCGCCGGCAAACCAAGTGCATCCTCATCGATCCGTATGCCAACGCCTTCAACGACGGTCCGACCGGCAGTCAGTGGTTTAAAGACCGGACAGTCATGAAGCCCGAGTTGCACGAGCGGAAGTGGGAGATTGATTCGCTATGCTTTCCGGTGCGGCTGGCGCACGGCTACTGGCGCGGCACGGGCGACGCGTCGTGCTTCGACGAGGCGTGGCGGCGCGCCGCGGCGCTCGTCGTGCAGACCTTCCGGGAACAGCAGCGGCTGAAGAACCGCGGCCCCTACAGGTTTCAGCGCGTGACCGCGGTGGCTTCGGACACGCTCACTAACGGCGGCTACGGCAATCCGGGCCGGCCGTGCGGGCTGATCCATTCGGCGTTCCGGCCGTCCGACGACGCCTGCATCTTTCCGTTCCTTGTGCCGTCGAACCTTTTCGCGCGGCTGGCGCTCGAACAGCTTGGCGAGATTCACGCCTCGGTGCTGGGCGACCACGGTTTCGCGCGGGAGTGCGCGGCCTTCAGCCAGGAGTTGAAAGAGGCGGCGGCGAAGTACGTTTTCGCCGACCACCCGGTGCACGGCCGGATCTACGCTTATGAAGTCGACGCCTACGGCGGGCGGGTGCTGATGGACGACGCCAATGTGCCCAGCCTGATGTCGCTCACGTACCTGGGCTGCTGCGCCCCGGGCGACCCGCTTTACCGGAATACGCGGCGGTTCGTACTCAGCGGCGACAACATGTATTTTTATGCCGGCCGCGCCGGCAAGGGCCTGGGCGGGCCGCATAGCGGTCTGGACATGATCTGGCCGCTGGGGCTCATTCTCCAGGCGATCACCAGCGACGACGACCGGGAGATCCGGTATTGCCTGAGCGTGCTGAAGACGGCGCACGCGGGGACCGGCTTCATGCACGAATCGTTTAATAAGGACGATGCGGCGCGCTTCACCAGGAAATGGTTCGCCTGGGCGAATACGATGTTCGGGGAGTTGATTCTGAAACTGCACGCGACGCGGCCTGCGTTGTTGAATGCTTAACTGAGGCTTTCGGCGCTGTAGCGTGCGATTAGCCCGGTACGCACCGCATGACGATAGACGCGCAGGAACGCGCGGCCGGCGATGAGCAGCGCGAGTGCGGTGAGAGCAGTGCAGATCAGCATGGGCGTGAGATGGGCGCCGCGGCCTTCCACCACGCTGCGCATGCCCTCGAAGACATAGGTTGGC
>JAJYLS010000207.1 GCA_021787555.1 Acidobacteriota bacterium
GTTGGTCATCAAGCCACTTGAGGGGGATCATACTCCCGGAACGGTCAAACCTTTTCAAGTCTCACTGGTCGAACCAGTGGCTTGCTTATCGAGTCAGAATAGCGAGGCCGGATTTCCTAACCCACCTTGCTGCGGCGGGTGCGCTTTCGGGGCGCGGCTTCCGTGGGCACCTCTTCCTGCCCGGCAGCGGCGGGTGCGGCGGTTTCGGCGCGGGCTGGCTGCTTTTTCTCGGACAGACTGCGCTTCAGGGCTTCCATGATGTCGATGACCGGGGCCACGTGCTCGGCGGGCGCCACCACCACTTTCCGGCCTTCGATTTTGTCCTCGATCATCTTCTGGAGATTGTCGCGGTAGGTGTCGTGGTATTTTTGCGGCTCGAACGGGGCTTCGAGCGAGGAGATCAGCATCTTGGCCATGTCGAGCTCTTTGTCTTTCACCAGGCTGGTGTCGGTGCGGAACTCGTCCACCTGGCGGATCTCGTCCTGGTAGTACATGGTGTGCAGGAGAATGCCCTTGGCGCCGGGACGCAGGATGATGATGTGCTCGCGGTTGTGCATGGCCACCTTGGCCACCGCGTAGTATTGCGAATCGCGGAGCGCCTGGAAGAGCAGGGCGTAGGGCTTTTCGCCGCCTTCATCGGGCGCGACGTAGTAGGAACTCTCGAGGTAGATGGGGTCCACCTCGCCGGCCTTGACGAATTCGAGGATCTCCATGACGCGGGCAGTCTTGGGCGCGACCTTCCTGATGTCGTCTTCGTCGACCACCACGTAATGGTCCTTTTCGTACTCGTAGCCTTTGACCAGGTCCGTGCGCGGCACGGGCTTGTCTTCCGCCTGGCAGAAGGTGACTTGCTTGATGCGCGAGTGGTCCTCCTTGTGCAGGAGATTGAAACTGATGGTTTCCGCGCGCGCGGCGCTGAACAGGCGCACGGGAAATGAAACGAGGCCGAACGTGAGGTGGCCCTTCCAGACACTTGCTGCCATGACTACGGCTCCTTCCCCTCGGGGCTGGTTTCACCATACTACAAAGCCCGATATCATGTAAACGGAAGGGGTAATAGAACTTATGCCGCTCGAAGAGTACGCCGCGAAGCGCCGGTTCGAGGCCACGCCGGAACCCCCTCCGAAAGCCAGGAAGAGCAAGACCGCTGCCAATTATTTTTGTGTGCAACGGCACGATGCCACGCGGCTGCACTACGATTTCCGGCTGGAGATCGAGGGCGTGCTGAAATCCTGGGCGGTGCCCAAGGGGCCGACGCTCGATCCGGCGGTAAAGCACCTGGCGGCGCAGGTGGAAGATCATCCGCTCGAATACGGCGATTTCGAGGGCAACATTCCAGCGGGGAATTACGGCGCCGGGAGCGTGATGCTGTGGGACCGCGGCACGTTCGACTTGCTGGGCGATGCCGGCGGGGCCGAGCAGATTGCGCGAGGCGATCTCAAGTTCCGGCTGCGCGGCGAAAAATTGAAGGGCGATTTCGCGCTGGTGCAGATGAAGGGCCGGGGGAAAGGCAAGGACTGGCTGCTGATCAAGAAGCGCGACGAGTTCGCCACGCCGGGTTGGGACGTGGAAGGCTACGCTTACAGCGTGCTCTCGGGACGGACGCAGGAGGAGATCGCGCAGAACCTGCCGGCGCGCAAATCCAAGCGCAAGACGGCGGGCGCGGCGGACCGCGTGTGGGATAGCGGCCCGCCGGCCAAACGCGCGGCGAAGGCCGCGGCGGGGGCGAAGGCTCCCGCTAAAAAAAAAGCGCGCACGTTGACCTCGCGTCCGTAAAGGGCGCGAAGCGGGCGGAGATGCCCGCGGCGGTCACCCCGATGATGGCCGTGCCGGCGGAGAAGCCTCCGCGGGGCGAGGACTGGCTGTTCGAAATCAAGTGGGACGGCGTGCGCGCGGTGGCGTTCCTGGACCGCGAGGAACTGCGCCTCGAATCGCGGACCGGGCTGCGCTGCGAGCGGCAGTATCCCGAGCTGGCGGTGATGCCGCACCAGGTGGCGGCGGAGCAGGCGGTGCTGGACGGCGAGATCGCGGTGCTGGATCCCAAGGGCATTGCGCGGTTTCATCTGATTCAGCCGCGGATCACGAACGCCGACCCGAACGCCGTGGCACACCTGGCGCGATCCACGCCTGTGGTGTATTTCGCCTTCGACCTGCTGTACCTGGACGGCTACGACCTGCGCGGCGTGGCGCTGAGCCAGCGGCGCGAGCTGCTGGAAGCGATTATCGAGCCCGCGCCGGTGCTGCGCATCTCGGCGGCGTTTCACGGAGAGGGGGACGAACTGCTGGAGGCCGCGCGAGAGAACGGGTTGGAAGGCATCGTGGCCAAGCGCGCGGCGAGCCGGTATCAGGGGCGCCGCAGCCCGGACTGGCTCAAGATCAAGATAGTCAGCGAGCAGGAATTCGCGATCGGCGGGTACACCGAGCCGCGGGGCGACCGCTCGTATTTCGGCGCGCTGGTGCTGGGATATTACGACGGCGGCAAGCTGCGCTGGGCGGGCAACGTGGGGACCGGCTTCGACCAGAAGACGCTGGCGTCGATCCACGCGCGGCTGCAACCGCTGGTGGTGAGCCGATGCCCCTTCGCCGAACGGCCCAAGCCGGACCGCGGCATCACGTGGGTGCGGCCGGAACTGGCGGCGCAAATCCGCTACGCCCACTGGACGCCGGACAACCGGCTGCGCGCGCCGGTGTTCCTGGGGCTGCGCGAGGACGTGAAGCCGCGTACAATCGCGCGGGAGCCGGAGAGCCCAACGGGCGGGGCACTCGATTTCGGCTCGGCGGCGGAGCTCAGCTCCACCGTCGAGGGGCCGACGCTGAAGTTCACGAACCTGAAAAAAGTGTTCTATCCCGGCGACGGCTACACCAAGGGCGACGTGCTGGCGTATTACGACGGGATCGCGGAGCTCATTCTGCCGCACCTGAAGGACCGGCCGCTTTCGTTCAAGCGGTATCCCAACGGCATCGCGGAGGAGTTCTTTTTCCAGAAGAATACGCCCGAGAGCTTTCCGGGGTGGCTGCGGACGGAATGGATCGAATCCGAGCACAACGGGCGGCCGATCCGCTACGCCTTCGCGGACGACCGCGCGGGGCTGCTGTACCTGGTGAACCTGGGCTGCATCGACCACAACCCATGGATGAGCCGCTCCCCGCATTTGGAAAATCCCGATTTCGTGCTGGTGGATCTGGACGCGCAGGAGTGCGCGTTCGGGATGATCGTGGAGGCCGCGCTGGTGGTGAAGGGCGTGCTGGACCGCATCGGGCTGCGCGGGTATCCGAAGACCACCGGCGGCGACGGGATGCACGTGTACATTCCGGTCGAGCCGGTTTACACGTACGGCGAGACGCGCGCGTTCGCCGAACTGATTGCGCGGCTCACGATTGCGCAGCAGCCGGCGCTGTTCACCACGCCGCGCCCGGTGGCCAAGCGGCAGAAGGGCCGGGTATATTTCGATTACCTGCAAAATGCGCAGTCGAAGACAATCGCCGCGCCGTACGTATTGCGCGCGTACGCGGGAGCGCCGGCGGCCACGCCGCTCGAATGGAGCGAGGTGACGCCGACACTCGATCCGAAGCAACTCAATATCCGGACCGCGCCGGCGCGATTCCGGGAAAAGGGCGACCTGTTCGCGGGCGTGCTGGAGCAGCCGCAGCGGCTGGAGGGCGCGCTCGAAAAGCTGGAGCGCGCATTCGGGCAGGTCGCCGATCTGCCGCTTCAGGAAGCCGAGTTCGTCAGGACCGAGATCGGGCAACCGGTTCATGAGCACCCACGAGAAAGGCTGAAGGAGTGATGAAAAAATCGCCGGGCGCGACGGGATGGTGCAGGTGCGCGGAGCCGGGATTGTAGTAAGTCAGATGGTATTGCAGCACCGGCTGGTTATCGTAGATTTCGAGCACCACCACGATACGCGCGCCGGTGGCCTGATCCTGGAAGGTGATGGACTGGCGGACGCCGGCGGGATGGCTGAGGGTTTAGGGTTTTGCGGTAATTTTAGGGTTGGCCGGCGGCGATATCGCGATGGTTCACTTTCACCTTGTATCCCGCGGCCGTGAGGCGCTTGTGGATCTGGTCGGCGATCATCACCGAGCGGTGCCGTCCGCCGGTACATCCGAACGAAATAGTCAGGTAACTCTTGCCTTCGTGGATATAGTGCGGGAGTAAGTAGATCAACATGTCGGAAATCCGCTGGATAAATTCGGTGGTTTGGGGAAACGACCGGATATAGCGGGCCACTCCGGGATTGCGGCCGGTGAGGTTCTTGAATCGCGGGATGTAGTTGGGGTTGGGAAGAAACCGCACGTCGAATACAAGGTCGCTATCGGGGGGGATGCCGTTGCGGTACCCGAAGCTGGCGACGTAGATCATGAGGTTGGACTGGCTGCGCTCGCCGTGGAACTGCTCGCCGATGAATTCGCGCAGTTCGTGCACGGTGAACTTGGAGGTGTTGATGATGAGATCGGCCATGCCGCGAATGGCGGCAAGCTGGGCGCGCTCGGAGCGGATGCTCTTGAGGATCGAGCGACCGGTGCCCAAGGGATGCGGGCGGCGGGTCTCGCTGAAACGGCGCACGATAGCCTGGTCGTCGGCTTCCAGGAAAATCAGCTTGGTGGGGATGGCGCTGCGGATGCCGGCGAAGACCGCGGGGAAGCGCTTCAAGCCCTCTCCCTCGCGCACGTCCACCACCAGGGCGGCAGCCTGGATGCCGGGATTGTCGCGGGTCAGCTCGGCGAACTTGGGGATGAGGTCCACCGGCAGGTTGTCCACGGAGTAGTAGCCCAGGTCCTCCAGGGCCTTGAGGACGGAGCCTTTGCCCGACCCGCTCAGCCCGGTGATGATCACCAGCTCGGGGTTGCGGGAGGCGGCGCGGCTCAATCCGGACGGGACCTTCTTCTGTGTCCGCCGCATCAGCGCGATCTCAGGGCCGGGTGCATTTTCACCACGGAGGCACAGAGTACACAGAGGTTGCACAGAGGGACATTCTCATTTTTCTCGGTGCTTCCTCTGCGTTCTCTGTGGCTCTGTGGTGAGGTCACTGTGCTTCGACCAGATCGAAATTGCCGTCGCGGCGCCGGAGGAGCACCGAAACACCGCCGGTCTCGGCATCGCGGTAGACCAGGTAATCGCGGCTCCGGTCCATTTCGAGAAGGGCTTCGTCGAGCGTCATGGGCTTGCGCTTCTGATGGTGGTTGACGCGATAGACACGGCGCTCGACCTCCGCCTCCGGCTCCGGCCCGGCGGCCGACGCCTCGGCTTCGGCGGGCGCGGCCGCCTTCGGCGCGCGGTGCGTGTCGCGCCACTTGGTCCGCGCCTTGAGCGCCTGCTTCTCCAGCTTCTCCGCCGCGGAGTGAATGGCGGTAAACAGATCGCTCGACGACCCCAGCCCCACGAGCTGGTGACCGTAATAGTTGACCGTAGCTTCCGCGTAGTGGAGGTGGCGCTCCAGCGAAAGAATTACGTGGGCTTCGCATTCGCGGCGGCCATCCAACAGCTTGCCGATTTTGGCAAACCGCGTCTCCAGTTTCTTCAATTGCGCTGGTGCCAACTCAACCTGCCGTCCTGTGTATATGATCTTCATGGGAGCCCCCGATTTCTTAAGAGCCGTCAGTTCTATTATTTCACCGCCGAGGCGCAGAGGCGCAGAGAAGAAACAACCCTTTTCCCGGCGCCTCTGCGTCCCGGCGGTGAAGAACTTCTTTCAAGGCCGCACGCGCCGCTGGTGCGTCGAGGGGATCTTCATGTCTTCCCGGTACTTGGCCACCGTGCGCCGGGTGACGTTGATGCCCCCGGCCTGCAGAAGTGCGGTGATCTGCTCGTCGGTGAGGGGCTTGGCGCGGTCCTCGTCTTCGATCATCTTCTTCACCTTGCGCTTGAGCAGCAGCAGGGGCGTGGAACCGCCGGAGGGTCCCTGCACGGCTTCGGAGAAGAAATAGCGCAGCTCGAAGACCCCTTGGGGCGTATGCACGTACTTGTTGGCCACGGCGCGGCTGACGGTGGACGGGTGCACCCCCACTTCCTCGGCCACTTCCTTGATCATCATGGGCTTCAGACAGTCGAGGCCGTTCGCCAGGAATTCCGTCTGGCGGCGGACGATGGCCTGGCACACCTTCAGGATGGTCTGCTTGCGCTGCTCGATGTTTTTCATCAACTGGATGGCCGAGGTGTAGCGCTCGCGGACGTAATCCCGGACTTCCTTAGTGGCGCCGTTGTCGCGGTCGAGCATGCGTTTGTACTGCGAGTTCAGACGGAGTTGCGGGACGTCTTCGTCGTTCATCTGGATGACGTAATCGTCGCCGTCCTTGATGAAATAGACGTCCGGCTCGACCACGCGCGCACCCGGGCCCGAGTACCGCTGGCCGGGCCGCGGATTGAGATGGTGGATCATATCCACCGCCTGGTCGATGTGCTCCATGGGCCGGCCGAGGAGCTTGGCGATCTCCTTATATTGGCGGGTTTCCAGGAGCCGCAGGTGGTTGGCAACGATCTGCCAGGCCACGCCGCCCTTGCCGTTGATGCTCTCGATCTGCAACAGCAGGCATTCGCGCAGATTCCGAGCGGCCACCCCCGCCGGGTCGAGGGATTGGACGGCGTGCAAGGCCGCCTCCACGTGTTCCAGCTTGTGCTCTCCGACCGCGGCGATCTCTTCCAGCGAGGCCGAAAGGTAGCCGTCCTCGTCCAGGTTGCCGATGATCGACTCGGCGGCGTTCCGGATTTCATCGGAGATCACGCTAACGCTCAACTGCGACCGCAGGTGATCGCCCAGGGTGACAGGAGCGGAAAGAAAAGTCTCGAAAGACGGCTTTTCGACCGATTCCGACGCCGGGCTCTTGTAGCCGGGATCGAGGTAATCGTCGAAGAACGAGCCGAAATCGATCTCGTCGAAGGGATCGGTAGCCGCAGGCGCTTCCGGCTCGTTGAGGGCCGTGGCCGTTTCGGAAGCCGCCGCGGCGGCGGTCTCCTCGGCGTCGGGAAACAGGTTGCCGTTGATGGCGACGTCGGCTGCCGCCCCGTCAACGGCATTGGCTTCGTTCAGCACGGCCGCATCCAGGATCTGCTTGTCCGCCGGATCGGTGACCGGCTCGGCCTCCAGCAGCGGCAGCAACTCCTCCGGCGTGATTTCTTCGCCCGGCTCCTCGGAAGCCTCCTCCAGAACCGGATTTTTGACGATTTCCTGGGTTATCATATCCTTCAGCTCCAGCCGGTTGAGCTGAAGGACAGTAACCATCTGAACCAGTCCCGGGGTGAGAATCTGCTTCTGCGCTACTTTTAGTTGTAGTCTTGGCGACAGTAAGCTCATCTGATTCTATAGTATCACCGAACAAACGCATTCTCCCTGCCAAATGGGCGTTTTGCTTAGCACTTTTTGTGCCAATGCGAACGGGAAAGTTGTAAGCGCACCTACACATAGACCCGGCGCACGCGCGCGCTGATGCTGCAAAGAATGTTGTAGGAAATGGTTCCGGCGACCCGGGCGATCTGCTGGGCGTCGAGGGAGGCCTCCCCTTCCCGGCCGAGGAGCGTGACCTCGTCGCCAGGGGCGAGCGCGGGGGTGTGGTTCAGGTCGATGGTGGTCAGGTCCATGGAGATGGTGCCCAGGATGGAGGTCAGCTTGCCAGCGGCGATCACCTTGCCGCGGTTCGAGAGGCGGTGGAAGATGCCGTCGGCGTAACCCGCGCCGAGGATGCCGATGCGCATGGGCCTGGGTGCCCGGAAGGTGCCGCCGTAGCCCACCAGCGCACCCTCGGGGATATCTTTCACGGCCAGCAGCCTGGCCTTCCAGGTGAGGGCCGGTTTCACGTCCAGGAGTTGCGCCGGCGCGGGGCCGCGCGCGGGCGAAACGTAACCATATAATGCATGCCCGGCGCGCACCAGGTTGTGCCAGGCCTCGCGGCGGCCATAGCCAATGGCATTGGTGCTGGAGGTATGGAGATAGGCCGCAGTGACTCCCCCGGCGCGCAGGTCGCCAGCGATGCGGTGGAAATAGGCGAGTTGCACGTCGGTCTGATCGGTGGTGTAATCGGCGGCGGAAGCGAAGTGGGTCATCAGGCCTTCCAGGCGCGCGTGGCGGGTCTCCGCAAGGGTGCCCAGAATTTCCGACGCCGGGGCTCGCGTGCCCAGCCGCCCCATGCCGGAATCGATCTTGAGGTGATAGCGGAGCGGCTTTCCCGTATCGCGCGCCAGGCGGTCCATCAGGCGGATCTGGTCGAGCGAATGGACCGCCGGAGTAAGGTCGAATTCCGCGACCGCCTCGCCTTCATAGGGGAGGAAGCCGCCCATGACCAGAATGCGCGCCTCGCGCATTCCGGCGGTGCGCAGGCTGACGCCTTCATCCACCGAACTGACAGCCAGCCAGCGCACCCCTTCGTCGAGCAGCACGCGCGCGACTTCCAGCGCGCCGTGGCCGTAGGCATCCGCTTTGACCACGGCGGCCACCTCGGTTCCCTGCCCCACCACCGCGCAGACGCTGCGGTAATTCCGTACGATCTGCTTGCGCGAGACCAGGACGTAGGAGCGAAAGGGCGGAGTCAAATTCTATTGTAGACAAGGAGTCAGGAGACAGGAGACAGGAGACAGGAGACAGGAGTCAGGAGTCAGAGGTCAGGAGTCAGAGGTCAGGAGTCAGAATGTGGCGCCGCCGACTCCTGACTCCTGACTCCTGGCTCCTGACTCCTGCCGTAGTACGATACAAGCAGGAGCGTGCTCTGAGACAGACCGATCTGAAAGAAGCGGAAAGCCAAACCGAAAGTCCCTCGTGGCTCGTGGCCGTGCGCGCCGCCGAATCCAAGAAGGCCACTGACATCCGCGTTTTGAACCTCAGCGGGATCACTTCCTTCGCCGATTATTTTGTCATCTGCACCGGCGCCAACCAGCGGCAGATCCAGGCCATCAGCGACGAGGTTGGGGTGCGGCTCAAGCAGGATGCCGGCGAGTTGCCGATCAGCGTGGAAGGATACCAGCAGGCCGAGTGGGTGCTGGCGGATTACGGCGATCTGCTGGTGCACATTTTTTCACCCAAGGCGCGCGAGTACTACGCGCTGGAACGCCTGTGGCGCGGGGCTAAAACGGTCGAGATTCCGGCCGCTTGAAAATTTACATCTATTTTATCGGCAAGCCGAAAGACGCGCACGCCAACGCGGTGGCGGAGGATTTTCTGGCGCGCGCGGCGCGCTACGCGGCGGCCGAAATGCGCGAGATCCGACCGGACCGCGTGGACCTCCCGGCCAAACACCCGTCGGCGCGGCGCGTGTATCTCGATCCCGCCGGCAAGCCCATGGATTCGGCGGCATTCACGCGGCTGATCGCCGCCGCCGAAATGGACGGCCGCGACCTGGTGTTCCTGGTGGGCGGCCACGATGGCCTGCCGCCGGGATGGGCGGCGCAGGCCACTTTGCTCCTCTCGCTTTCCGCCATGACGTTTCCGCACGAGTTGGCGCGCGCCATGTTGACCGAACAGATTTACCGCGCCTTCGCCACCCTGCGCCGCCATCCCTACCCGCGCTGATCGAAACTCCCCGTTTCGCGGCAGTGCCCAAAATTGCTAATGTAGACTTCAGTGTCCTGGTTCAAGCGTGACAAACCCGCGGAAGAAAAGCTCCCCAAGCTGGGCAACGGCGAGCGGCGCGTGCGCACGGAAGGGCTGTGGCAAAAGTGCGGGGGCTGCCGCCAAATCATCTGGAAGAAGGACCTGGAGAGCAACTGGAACGTGTGCCCCAAGTGCGGCGCGCATTCGTCGATCGACGCCCTGACGCGCCTGAAGCTGCTGCTCGACCGAGGATACCGCCAGTTCGACACCGGGCTGCGGTCCTCCGACCCGCTGGGATTCGTGGATAAGAAGCCTTACAAGGACCGGCTCCGCGACATGGAGCAGTCCACCGGCCTGCCCGACGCCATCGTGACGGCGGAAGGGTGCATCGAGGGACGCACGGTGCAGATTTGCAGCATGGAGCCCAAGTTCATCGGCGGCAGCATGGGCTGCGTGGTGGGCGAAAAAATCGCGCGGGCGATCGAGCGGGCCATCGAGCGCCG
Organism: Acidobacteriota bacterium; assembly: GCA_021787555.1. Taxonomy (GTDB): domain Bacteria; phylum Acidobacteriota; class Terriglobia; order Bryobacterales; family Bryobacteraceae; genus JAJYLS01. The sequence goes on from JAJYLS010000207.1 coordinate 10,022, forward strand.
CCAGCCGCTGGTGATCGTTTCCGCCTCGGGCGGCGCGCGCATGCAGGAGGGTGCGGTCAGCCTGATGCAGATGGCCAAGATTTCCGCCGCGCTGATGCGCCTCGACGAGGTGCGGTTGCCCTACATCAGCGTGCTCACCGACCCCACCACCGGCGGCGTGACCGCCAGCTACGCCATGCTGGGCGACCTGAACATCGCCGAGCCGGGCGCGCTCATCGGCTTCGCGGGACCGCGGGTGATCGAGCAGACCATCCGGCAGAAGCTGCCCGAAGGTTTCCAGCGCAGCGAATTCCTGCTCGCCCACGGCATGCTGGACGCCGTGGTGCCGCGCCTGGAACTAAAGGCGTACCTGGCGCGGGCGCTGGAGTTTCTCGGGGGCTGAGAGGTTATGCGGGCGCGCACCGGCCGGCTTGCCGTGTTCGCCCTGGGCGCCTGCTTCCTCCAGGCGCAACCGCCCACGCTGGTTCGGCTCTACCTCGATGCTGCTGACGCCACCGGCCGGCCGGTGACCGACCTGAGCACCAACGAGGTTCGCGTTCTGGACGACGGCAAGCCGCAGCGGGTCGTCTTCTTTCACAATCT
>JAJYLS010000208.1:0-3510 GCA_021787555.1 Acidobacteriota bacterium
TGGCCTGGAGGCCGAACTTCAGGTAGCAGTACTGCACGAGCTGTCCCAAGCCCTTCTTCTTCAACAGGCCGTTGACGAAAGGCATGTCCTGCTCCATGGTGATCCCCTGAGTCGAGCGCCGCAGGTGATCGTTCAGGATCACGCGCCCGACGGTGGTCTCCATGTACTGCTTGTTGAACTCGATCGGCTCGGTGTGCAGCACGTTCTGGTTGTCGAAGGCGTGCACCAAGTCGATCACGCGGCCGGTGTAGCGCAGTTTGATGGGCGTCAGCGTCTCAACCTCGCCCATTTCGAGCGCGATGAGCACGTCGTCGGTGGACGCGAAGGTGCGGCCCTCGCCCCGGGCGCCGGGACGCGCCTTGGTGAGGTAGTAGCAGCCCAGCACCATGTCCTGCGTGGGCACCGCGATGGGCGCGCCATGGGCCGGCGAAAGAATGTTGTTCGCCGAAAGCATCAGGGTCGCGGCTTCGATCTGCGCTTCGGGCGAAAGCGGAATGTGCACGGCCATCTGGTCGCCGTCGAAATCGGCGTTGAACGCCGTGCACACCAGCGGGTGAATCTTGATGGCCTTGCCTTCCACCAGCACCGGCTCGAAGGCCTGAATGCCCAGGCGGTGCAGCGTGGGAGCGCGGTTCAGCAGAATGGGATGGTCTTTGATGACCTCTTCCAGGATGTCCCACACCACCGGGTCCTGCTGCTCCACCAGCTCCTTGGCCTGCTTGATGGTGGTGCAATGCCCGCGCTGCTCGAGGCGGTGATAGATGAACGGCTTGAAAAGCTCGAGCGCCATTTTCTTCGGCAGACCGCACTGGTTCAGCCGCAGATCGGGACCGACCACGATGACCGAGCGGCCGGAGTAGTCCACGCGCTTGCCCAGCAGGTTCTGGCGGAAGCGGCCCTGCTTGCCCTTCAGCGTATCGGAGAGCGATTTCAGCGGGCGGTTGTTGGCGCCGCGCAGCACGCGGCCGCGGCGGCCGTTGTCGAACAGCGCATCCACGGCTTCCTGAAGCATGCGCTTCTCATTGCGCACGATCACGTCCGGCGCGTGCAGCTCGATGAGCTTTTTCAGCCGGTTGTTGCGGTTGATCACGCGGCGGTAGAGGTCGTTCAGGTCCGAGGTGGCGAAGCGCCCGCCATCCAGCGGCACCAGCGGGCGCAGCTCCGGCGGAATCACCGGAATCACGTCGAGGATCATCCACTCCGGCTTGTTGCCGGATTTGCGGAACGATTCCACCACCCTCAGCCGCTTGGCGTACTTCAGCTTCTTCTGCACGGACTGCTCGGTGCGCATCTTCTCGCGGATCTCTTCCGAGAGCGCTTCCACGTCGACTTTCTTGAGCAGTTCCTTGATCCCCTCGGCGCCCATCATGGCGACGAACTTGCCGGGGAACTCCTGGTCGAGGGCGCGCTTGCGCTCGTCGGTGATCACCTCGCCCCGGCTGAGGTCCTGTACCTCGCCCGGCTCGACCACCACATACGCCTCGAAATACAGCACGCGCTCGAGCTCGCGCAGGGTGATATCCAGCAGGTGGCCGATGCGGCTCGGCAGGCCCTTGAAAAACCACACGTGCGAGCACGGGCTGGCCAGCTCGATGTGGCCCAGCCGCTCGCGGCGCACGCGCGCCAGCGTGACTTCCACGCCGCACTTGTCGCAGATCACGCCGCGGTGTTTCATGCGCTTGTACTTGCCGCACAAACACTCCCAATCCTGGGTGGGGCCGAAAATGCGCGCGCAGAACAGCCCGTCGCGCTCCGGCTTGAAGGTCCGGTAATTGATGGTCTCCGGCTTGGTGACTTCGCCGTGGGACCAGCTCCGGATTTTCTCCGGAGAAGCCAGAGAAATGCGGATGGAATCGAAATCCGCGATCAAATTCGCCCGGTCGTAAGGAGAGGATCTCAAAATAGCCTCCAATAAATCTTCCAGGAGACAGAAGTCAGAAGACAGGAGTCAGAATACAACGCGGCGCGCGCATTCTGACTTCTGACTTCTGACTTCTGACTCCTCTCTTCATTCAGTCCGCCGCGATGGCCGTATCCACCACTTCCCGCGGCTTCTTCATCAACTCCACATCCAGACACAGCGACTGCAACTCGCGAATCAACACGTTGAACGATTCCGGCACGCCCGGCTCAATCGCTGCTTCACCTTTCACGATGGCCTCGTAAATTTTCGCGCGGCCATAGACGTCGTCCGATTTCGCCGTCAGCAGCTCCTGCAAAATGTAAGCGGCGCCGTACGCTTCGAGCGCCCACACTTCCATTTCGCCGAAGCGCTGGCCGCCGAACTGCGCCTTGCCGCCCAGCGGCTGCTGCGTGATGAGCGAGTACGGCCCGATGGAGCGCGCGTGAATTTTGTCGTCCACCAGGTGGGAGAGCTTCATCATGTAGATGTAGCCCACCGTCACCGGCTGCTCGAACTGCGTCCCGGTCATGCCGTCGAACAGAGCGGTCTTGCCCGATCCCGGCAGCTCGGCCTCTGTGAACTTCTTCTTGATTTCGCGCTCCGTCGCGCCGTCGAATACCGGCGTGGCGAAGTGGACATTCAGCGCCTTGGCGGCCCAGCCGAGGTGGGTTTCGAGGATCTGCCCCACGTTCATGCGCGAAGGCACCCCCAGCGGGTTCAGCACGATCTCCACCGGCGTCCCATCCGGCAGGTACGGCATGTCCTCTTCCGGAAGAATGCGCGCGATCACACCCTTGTTGCCGTGGCGGCCGGCCATCTTATCGCCCACCGAGAGCTTGCGCTTCATGGCGATGTAAACCTTGACCAGCTTGATCACGCCCGGAGGCAGCTCGTCGCCCTTGCGCAGCTTGGCGATCTTTTCGTCGGTGATCTTCTCGAGCACCGCGATCTGCCGCGAGGTCATTTCCTCGATTTCGTCGATCTGTTCGTTCAGCCGCGGGTCCTTGTCCTTCAGCCGCATGCGCTTCAGGTCGCGCGACTTCATGTGCTCGATGATCTCGCGCGTCAGCTCCGCGTCCTTGGAGAGCAGCTTCTTGTTGGTCTTTTCGTCGTGCAGGTCGGCCAGCAGCTTCTTGCCTTCGAGCAGCACGGCCAGCCGCTTGGCGCGCTCGTCGGTCAGGATGCGGATTTCATCCTGGAGGTTGCGCTGCAAGCGCGCGATCTGCGACTCTTCGATGGCCCGCGACCGCTCGTCCTTCTCCTGCCCCTTGCGCGAGAAAATCTTGCAATCGACGATGGTGCCCTCGATTCCGGGCGGGCAGTAGAGCGAGGCGTCCTTCACGTCGCCGGCTTTTTCGCCGAAAATGGCGCGCAGCAGCTTCTCTTCCGGGGTGAGCTGGGTCTCGCCCTTGGGCGTCACTTTGCCCACCAGGATGTCGCCCGGCTTCACCGTGGCGCCGATCCGGATGATGCCGCTCTCGTCCAGGTTCCGCAGGAAGGCGTCCGCGATGTTGGGAATGTCCCGCGTGATCTCCTCCGGCCCCAGCTTGGTGTCGCGCGCTTCGATTTCGAACTCCTCGATGTGGATCGAGGTGTAGTAATCTTCC
>JAJYLS010000208.1:3520-10592 GCA_021787555.1 Acidobacteriota bacterium
TGACCAGCTTCTCGCTCACCAGGATGGCGTCTTCGAAGTTGTACCCGCGCCATGGCATGAACGCCACCAGCACGTTCCGCCCCAGCGCCAGTTCGCCCTGGTCGGTGCACGGCCCGTCGGCCAGCACCGCGCCCTTGATCACCCGCTGCCCTACCTGCACGATGGGCTTCTGGTTGATGCAGGTGTTCTGGTTCGAGCGCTTGAACTTGGTGAGCTGGTAGATGTCCGCGCCCACCTCGCGCGAAAGCTGGCCCTCGTGGGTCGCGCCTTCCACGCGCACGATGATGCGCTCGGAGTCCACCGAATCCACGATCCCCGAGCGTTTGCACAGCACCACCGCCCCGGAATCGCGCGCGGTCACGTGCTCCATGCCGGTGCCCACGTAGGGAGCGTCGGCGCGCAGCAGCGGCACCGCCTGGCGCTGCATGTTGGATCCCATCAGCGCGCGGTTGGCGTCGTCGTGCTCCAGGAACGGAATCAGCGACGCAGCAACGGAAACCAGCTGCTTCGGGCTGACGTCGATGTACTCGATCTCCTCCCGCGGCTTCAGCACGAAGTTGCCCGCCTGGCGCGCGTTGCACAGGTCGGGCACGATGCGCCCTTTCTCGTCCAGCTCCACGTTGGCCTGGGCGATGGTGTACTTGTCTTCCTCCCACGCCGAGAGGTATTCGCAGTGGGCCTCATATTCCACCCCCTGCTTCTTCGGAACCAGCTTGCGGTTGGTCTCCTCGGCTTCCTGCCGCCGCACGATGTCCCCAACTTTGTAATCGGAATCGCCCGGGTTCAGAACGCGCACTTCGTCGATCACCACGCCCTTGACGACCTTGCGGTAGGGGCTCTCGATGAAACCGTACTCGTTGATCCGCGCGAAGCACGAAAGCGACGAGATCAACCCGATGTTCGGCCCTTCCGGCGTCTCGATCGGGCAGATGCGGCCGTAGTGCGTGGGGTGCACGTCGCGCACTTCGAAACCCGCGCGCTCGCGGCTCAAGCCGCCCGGCCCCAACGCCGAGAGACGCCGCTTGTGCGTGATCTCCGACAGCGGATTGGTCTGGTCCATGAACTGCGAGAGCTGGCTCGATCCGAAGAATTCGCGGATGGCGGCCATCACCGGCTTGGCGTTCACCAGGTCGTGCGGCATGGCCGTCGACATTTCCTGGTAGACCGACATCTTCTCCTTGATGGCCCGCTCCATGCGGACCAGGCCGATGCGGAACTGGTTCTCCAGCAGTTCGCCCACCGCGCGCACGCGGCGGTTGCCCAGGTGGTCGATATCGTCCACCGCCCCGATGCCCCTGCGCAGCTTCAGCAGGTACTTGATGGTGCCCCGAAAATCTTCCGAGTCCAGCGTGCGCTTGTCGAGCGACGTGGCGTCGGATTTGTCGTGCAGCTTGATGTTGAACTTCATCCGGCCCACGCGCGAGAAATCGTACTTGCGCGGGTCGAAAAACATGCCCTGGAAAAGCTGCGTGGCGGTGTCCAGCGTCGGCGGATCGCCCGGCCGCAGCTTGCGGTAGATCTCGATCAGCGCCTCGTTCTGCGTCTTGACGGCGTCTTTCCGGATGGTCGCCGAAATCACCGTGCCGACGTCGTCGCGCTCGGGGAAGAACACCTCGAAGTCGGCGATTCCGGCTTCGATCAGCTTGTTGAGCGCGGTCGCGGTCAACTCGGCGTTGGCATCGATGAGCACTTCGCCGGTGGACATGTCCACCACGTCCGCCACCACGTAAGCGCCTTCGATATCGTTCGACGCCACCTCCACCTGCTGGATCTTCTTGTTGAGAATTTCTTTGTACAGCGACGAGGTGATCTTCTTGCCCTGCGCCACCACCGTCTCGCCGCCCTTCGCCGTGATGGCATAGGACAGCTTCAGCCCGGTCAGCCCTTCGTCCACGTTCCAGTAGAGTTTCTTGTCCTTGATGCTGAGCTTGCTGACGCGGTAGAAGGCGCGCAGGATCTGCTCGTCGGTCTTCAGTCCCAAAGCCCGTAGAAACACGGAGCCGTAGAATTTGCGTTTGCGGTCGATACGGACGTATAGGATGTTCTTGTTGTCGTACTCGAATTCGACCCAGCTTCCGCGATACGGAATGATCTTGCCCAGGAAATAGCCAATACCCTGCTGCTTCTCGAAAAACACGCCCGGCGAGCGGTGCAACTGCGAAACGATCACGCGCTCGGTGCCGTTGATGATGAACGTGCCGTTGTCCGTCATCAGCGGGATTTCGCCGAAGAAAACCTCCTGCTCCTTGATGTCCCGCACGCTCTTTTTCTGCGTCTCGGGGTCCTTCGAATACACCGTGAGCCGGATGGTGACCTTCAGCGGCGCGGCATAGGTCATGCCGCGCTCCTGGCACTCCTGCATGTCATATTTGAGTTGCAGCCCGACCGGGTCCCCGCACTTGTTGCAGAACGTCACCACGTTCTTGTTGAACGTGCCGCAATGGTGGCACAGAATGTCGCCCGCGTGGAACGGATCGGTGCGGATGGTGGCGCCGCAATTCCGGCAGGTCGAGCGCAAGTGGTGCAACCCTTTCAGGTTGCCGCACTTGCACTCCCAGTTGCCGATCGAATAATCGACGAATTCGAGATCGCTGACGCCGCGGAAATCCGAAATCGGAAAAACCGAGTTGAATACCGTCTGCAAGCCGATGTCTTCGCGCTCGTTGGGCAGAAGGTCCATCTGCAAGAACCGCTCATAGGATTTCTTCTGCACCTCGATGAGGTTCGGAATCGGGATAGACGCCTTGATTTTGGAAAAATCCACTCGCTCGGGGGCGGCGCCGTTATTTTGAAATGCCATTCGTATACTCCTGACGGCCGAAGAGCCAAAGCAAAGAAACTGCGCTTAACAGCACAAAACCACCGGCGCCGCGGGAGGCGAGGCCTCGCGAGACGCCGCATGAGAATAAAACAGGGGCAGGAATCGAGGTTCCGGGGTACTGCTCGTGATGGAGACGGAAGCGGGGAAAGTGACAGCGGCGCCCAACGGAACCCCACAGAAGATGCGTTGGCGCACAACTCTCCTCCGTGCAGTTTCCACTGAACTGCAATTGAAGTACCAGGATTCGGAAATGACTGTCACCAATTGGGATCGAATCCGGCTGATCGAAAGCCCAACTATTTACTCTAGCAGGATTTCACCCCTGCGTCAAACCCCACCAAAGAAGTCCGGAGCCGGAAGACAGGAGACAGAATGGCCGCACCGCCGATTCTGTCTTCTGACTCCTGACTCCCGGCTCCTGCTATTTCACTTCCACGCTGGCACCGGCGTCGGTGAACTTCTTCTTGATCGCCTCGGCCTCTTCCTTGCTCACGCCTTCCTTCACCGGCTTGGGAGCGCCGTCCACCAGGTCCTTGGCTTCCTTCAGCCCCAGGCTGGTGACCTCGCGAACCGCCTTGATGACGTTGATCTTGTTCGCGCCGGCCGCGGTGAGAACCACCGTAAACTCGGTCTTCTCTTCCGCCGCGGGGGCCGCTGCCGCCGCCGCGCCGCCGCCGGCCACCATCACGGGAGCCGCTGCCGCCGCCGATACGCCCAACTTCTCTTCGAGCAGCTTCACGAGCTGGGAAGCCTCCAGCAGCGTCAAGCCTTGAATCTGATCCGCAATTGCGTTAATGTCCGCCATGTCTCAAAACTCCTCTGAAAAATCCTTTAGCTGATAGCTGAAAGCCGAGAACTGACGGCTTTCATGCAAACTTGTTTTCCTTCACGCCCTGATCCACCACCACCGCCAGATTGCGGCCGACGGCGTTCACGGCCGTCACCAGCCGCTGCGCCGGAGCATTAATCAGGTACAGCAGCCGGGCAAAAATCTCTTCCTTCGGCGGCATGTTGGCCAGGTCGTTGATCGCCTGAATGTCGATCGCCCTGCCCTCCACCATCCCCGCCTTGAACGTGAACGTGGGGTTCGCCTTGGCGTACGCCGTCAGCGCCTTCGCCAGCGCCACCGGATCGGTCTCGGAGTACACCACCGAGGTCATCCCGCGCAGCCCTTTCAGCACTTGTTCCGCGAGCGTCCCCTGGGAGGCGATCTCCGCGAGATTGTTCTTCACCACGCGGTACTTGCCGCCCGCCCCGCGCACCACCTTGCGCAGCTCGAAATCCTGGTTCACGCGCAGCTTTTCATAGCCCGTCACGAACAGGTTTTTCGAGCGCTCCAGGTCCCGGCGCAGCGCGTCGATATCTTTCTGTTTTTCGTCCTTGTTTTTCATGTTTCAACCCACGCGGCCGCGGACTCACCTGCCGCGATCTAGACCGCCGTTGCCTTCACGCTGAACGGCGTGGTGTCGATAGCGACTCCCGGACTCATCGTCGAGCAGATCGTCGCGCTTCTCACGTACTTGCCCTTGGCCACGGCCGGCTTGGCCTTGATCACCGCCGTGATCAGACTGGCCGCGTTCTCCACCAGCTTGTCCGTCGAAAAGCTGATCTTGCCCACGGGAGCGTGGATGATCCCGGTCTTGTCGACCCGAAACTCCACTTTGCCGGCTTTGACCTCTTTCACCGCCCGCGTCACGTCCATGGTCACGGTGCCGGTCTTGGGGTTGGGCATGAGCCCGCGGGGGCCGAGGATCTTGCCCAGCTTGCCCACCGAGCGCATCATGTCCGGCGTGGCGATCACGGCGTCGAAGGCCGTCCAGCTCTCGGATTGGATCTTGTTCACCATGTCCTCGCCGCCCACGAAATCGGCGCCCGCCTCGGTCGCCTCGCGCTGCTTGTCGCCGCCGGCGATCACCAGGACTTTTTTCGATTTGCCAAGACCGTTGGGCATGACCACCGTGCCGCGCACCATCTGGTCCGCATGCTTGGGATCGACTCCCAGCCGCATGTGCACCTCGACGGTCTCGTCAAACTTCGCAAACTTGATTTTTTGCAGAAGCGGAACGGCCTCTTCGAGCTGGTATTCCTTGGCCTCTACCTGCTTCCGCGCGGATTGATATTGTTTACCGGGATGACGTGCCATATTTCCTCATTGGTCCTAGCGGTCCGTCCCGAAAAGGCAAACAGACCTCCCACTGAGCGAATTCAAAATGGGACTGCAATCAGTGTACCAGAAGCCGCAAACCGTGCGCAACCCGGCCATCGGCACTATTCCCCCCGTCCGGAGAGAAACCTCGGCGCCCCCGCGAAGCATCTATTAAGCATGCTCTTGTCCGGTGGGAGTCGCAGGCCGCTCTCTGTCGCTTTGATCATGTTCGTAGTCGCCGGCGCATCTTTCGCGCAGACCCAACCGCCGGCAGAGCAGGCGCCGGCCACCGAGCCGGCCCCGCCCGCCAATCCCACCCCACCCGCCAATCCCACCCCACCGGCCAAACCCAAGCCGAAACCGCAGCCCAAGCGCATCCTCGGCATGATGCCCAACTATCGCGCCGTCAGCGCCGGCGCCATCCCGCCCCCGCCCACGGCCGGGGAGGCTTTCAAACTCGCCACCCAGAACAGTTTCGATTACTCTTCCTTTGTGTTCGTGGGCATCACCTCGCTGATGGCGTGGGGCATCGAATGGCCGCACGACAAGCCAGCCCATCCGGAACTGGGCACCGGCGCAGCCGGATACGGCCGCTACTACTGGCGCGGCTTTGTTGACAAGGCGGACGGCGATTACCTGGTGATCTTCGCCTTGCCTACGATTTTGCACGAAGACGAGCGCTATTACGCCATGGGGCAGGGCGGCTTCTGGAAGCGGGCCCTCTATGCCGCTTCACGCGTGCTCATCACCCCGAATTACCAGGGCCACAACACCTTCAATGCGGCTGAAATCTTCGGCCGCGGAATTTCCCAGGGCGTCTCGGCTTTCTACTACCCCAGCCAGGACCGCACCGCCGGAGCCCTCAGCAAGAAGTTCGGTTTTGCCGTGGGCCGTGACGCCCTCACCAACGTCTTCCGCGAGTTCTGGCCCGACATTTCCTACCACGTCCTGCACCTGCACCATCAACCGGATCCACCACCAGGTACGCCATAACAAGACGTTCCGCCAAGCCTGTGGCCTGGTTCTGCTCACCGCAGACGCCGCCAGGGATTCCTTATTTTCGGCGAAAAGTACCACATGTCCCGGTACCTGTTGTTGTTGACAATCGCACGAAAAGCAGATAAATCGGATTCTTGCGTTTTGGTACACGGAAAGGAACGGATCATGAATTCTCGACTCTTCAGTTTCACATCGCTTCTAGTTCTGATTGCTCTGGCCGTTGTGCCAGCTAGCGCGGGCTTAGTGGGCCCCCTCTGCCCCAACGCTGCCGGCCAGTATGCGACCACTGGCGCGTCCATCACCGCCCTGCCCGGCTCGATGGATAGCATCTGCGGCGCCGACAGCGCCGAAGAACTTTCGGTCAACCCCGACACCGCCTACGCGAGACTTAGGTGGTCTCCCCCGACTAACTATCCGACCGGTACAACCCTCGGTGATCTGTCGCAGGTGTCGGGTATAAACGCCACGGTGCAGTTCACCGGAGACGACGAGCCCTATTACATGTTCGAGTTCAACGACCCTGGCATACTGGGCACCGGGGGCCATCAGATCCTGTTGCTCGAATTTCAAAATCCGGCGATCACGGGCAACCAGTTGAATTTCGACCCAAGCACCACGAAGTTCAACCTCATCGACAATGACACGAATCAGTACCTGGCCGGGGGCCAGCAGGATGCGCATTCGCTGGACTACTGGCTTGGGCAGTACCCCACGCTGGCTACCCAGGACCTTACGGGCATCCGGCTCGGGCTCGGCCTCGCGGGTGGCGCGGGGACCGGCTCCAGCGCGATCATCGACTCCGTGGAAGTCGTACCGGAGCCTTCGTCGCTGGCGCTGATCGGACTGGGGCTCGCAGCCCTCGGCTTCTCCCGCAAGCGCCGCGCCCCGGAAAATCGATAGCTCCCTCGGCCACAAGGCCACTCAGCAGCGGCCGCCCCGTAGGCGCGGAGCCACCCGCGGCCGCTACGATTCCCGGTTCACAACCTTGCGGCAGCGCTCGAACAGATCGAGCAGCGCCTCGGCGTGCTCTTCCGCCGACCGCGCCACCGGCTTGCCCGAGAATCCGGTCGACGGCTGGGACGATCGTCCATATCCCGTACTGATCG
>JAJYLS010000209.1 GCA_021787555.1 Acidobacteriota bacterium
CCAAGGGCCAGGGTGGCGGCGGTCGCGGAAACGGCGGCGGTTTCGGTCGTCAACGGCGCGAGCCGCGCTGGTAAACAACCCTTCAAGGCGGCGGCCGTCCATCACGACGGCCGCGCCGTTCAGAGTCCGGCTTGCAAAGAGGAGACCATCATGGAGACCTTCAAGAAGCGCCAGAAGGAAATGCGGCGGTTGGAACGTCAAAGAGATAAGGCGGCCAAACGCAAGGAAATCAAGGCGCGCAAGGCTGCCGGAATCATAAGTGAGTCAGATCGCGATACCGAAGCAACCGAAAACGCTGCGGCATCTCACCAACCAGCAGATCTATCGATCGTGGATTGAGGCGATCCTCGATCGCCCGGAAAGGGGGAGAACTCGTGGAGATCCGGTATCTCGGCTTTGACCAGAGGCAGAACTCCCGCGTGTATCGGTTCGACGTTCGCAGTGACGGACGGTTGACGAAGGAAGTCTCGATCTCCGCAGACATTTCAATCTTCCGCGACCATAGTGTCGGCATTCAAGAAGGTCCGATCCTTTCTGGAAACAAATTGGCGGCCGACCTGGAACGAGGCTGGGAGGGCGAGCACGAGCTGACCGCCGCGGATGTGCAGGCCTTCGCCGATACCAAAGCGCTCGCTGACGGCCAACGCGCCGGTGCCCGCAAGGCGCCCCGCTACCGGCCCGGAGTGCCGGCCGAAACGCAACACAAATCGCCCTGGCGCGACTTTGGAATCTGAGGGAATCTGAGGCAGCAAATGCCTTTTGCAAGACGCAGCAGTTATTCCTTTGCGGCCGCTTCGATAAGGCAGAACGCCCCGGCGTGGGGCGGCATCTACGGACTGTCCAACGCTCAGGACAGGACCTACATCCGTGCGGTCGACGATGTTCGCGCCGCTTTGCTGGATCAACTGAACGAGCGCAATCCTACTTCCGATTTCCGTTCCGTGGCCGGCTTCAGCTTCGAACTATGCGACACCGCCGAGCGATCTCAACGCTGCAGCCGCGTCATCCCGGAGGCTCCGCCCGTTGTCCGAGACGGCGCCCAAGGGCTCTAATCGCATGTTGCGGAGTTGAGCATAGGCTTGCGGAGCCGATTATGAAAAACGTCAAGTTTGAAGTCACGCAACAGGAGCTTCTGCTTCTAATCAGTCTGATGTCGGATCAGTTGTTCCGTCGGGAGTTCATCGACCCGAAAATGCCGGGCTACAAAAGAGACCCGGCGGAGTTGGCGATGGGGAAGGAGTTGGTGCTCCGCTTGAAGTCCGTGATTCGGCAAGCGGCGGAATCTCCAGACGAATTGATATCGAGGCGCCATCCCAATCACGCCGCGGGATCCTGAACACCGGCTGGGCGTGGGCGAAGTCGTTTATGACGCAACCCGATACGGGACACGGTTTCCTGTGGCGGCTTAATTCCTACTGGCGTTTTGAGGAAAGCGAAAGCTGCACCTACATTGAGTGCCGGGCAATCTCTTTGACGCGCGATGTGCCGGGCGCGCTGGCATGGATTATCGAGCCGATCATCCTCAAGCTGCCCAGGGAATCGTTGAAAGCCACCCTGGAAGCGACCCGCCGCGCCCTCAGCCAACCCGCAGCGCAGGTGTGAAGCGGACAAACGGGCGGGCTTGCAGATGTGCGCCTGCCTCCGTTTCCCGTTTTGCAGCGGGGTATACAATGGACGCAGCAGAGGGGAACTTCGTTCGCTCCATGACTCCCACCGATATTTTGGGCTTCAGGGTTATTTATAGCTGAGATCGCTGTGCTGCGGCAGGGCAAGCGGCTCCGGAATACCCGAGCCCTTCCAGTTAGAAAGGCAATTCACCATGATGCGGAAGATTGCGCGCCGGTTTTCCAGCAGAACTTTAAACCAGGCGCCGGAGCCCTTCTGCGGAAAGTAGATGCCGCGGAAGCACAGGCGCGCAATCAGATGACTGAGTTGATAAGCCGCCGGCACGCTGGCGATCTTGCTCATTGCGCTCCAAGTATTCTCGGGACTATAAGTATTGGTCCAAGCGTACTGGATCTCCTCATGCACCGCAGCCACGGTCATCTTCAATGGAGTATGCGCCATCTCGAACGGCCCAAAATCGAGCCAGTGCGTGGGGCGCGTCAGGCGTCCGTCCTTCAACAGCCGGTAATAGAGAGGTGTGGAAGGGAACGGAGTGATCTGGCCGAACACCGGCAATCCCGGCGGCCACTCGCGGATGTGGGCGAGCGTTCGCGCCGCCACGCCAGGCGTGTCGTTATCGAGACCGAAGATAAATGAAGTTATCGCGTACACATTGCGCTTAGCCAGCCGATCCAGTACAGCGGCGTATTCGGCAGGCTTGCTGAAATTTTTGTTAACGTCCTTCAGGTTCTCCGGGTCAAGCGATTCCATCCCGATGAATATCCACTTACCGCCCGATTCCGCGATCAAGTCGACGAGTTCCTCGTCGCGGAGGAGGTTGGCGCTGATCTGGGCTACCCAGTTGATCTGTGCGTTCGCCGCGATGATGGCTCTCAGCAGCGACTTTGTCCGCTTCACGTTCAAGGCGAAATTGTCATCGACGAAGAAGACGGCAATTTTCCCGTTGTCTTTCCTGGCGCGGGTCTTCAATCGGAGCATTTCGTCGACGACGCTCTCGTTGGTGCGGAAGCGTATGGAATCTCCAAAAAAACCGGTGACCGTGCAAAACTCACAGCCGTAAGGACAGCCGCGTCCAGATTCGATGGGAATCAGGTGAAAGCTTTGGAAGTGAATCTTTCCAAGCATCCGCCGCAGAAAGCGCGGCACCTGGTTGAACTGGTCGAGATCCATCGACTCCCATGGAATCCTGGGATAGACGTCCAGGTTGGGCTTCTTTTCCTGGCCAAGAACGTCGAGTGGCGCGTAGATGTCCTTCAGGCGGCCGTTTGCCGCATCCTCCACTATGCGCGGCCATGTCTCGTCGGCTTCGCCCAGCGCGACCGCATCGGCATGGCGAGGTCCGCCAGTTCGTCCGAGCGCCTCATCGGGCAGTTCGGTCACGTGAGGACCGCCCATCACCACGGGAATTCCGGCCGCCCGGAGTGCGTCGGCGGCGCGATAAGCCCGCGCAATCATGCGCGTCATGGCGCCGATGCCGACCAGGCCCACGCCTTGTTCCTTGGCGAACCCCACCAGTTCGCCATCAGTCATCGGCCTCGCGTTTCCGTCCTGGAGCAGCACTTCATGTTCCGGCGGCGTGATGGATTTCAGCAGGAACATCCAAAGGTGCGGCATGAAATTGTTGGAGATGCCGTTATCGGGATTGTAGAGGAGTATCTTCATTGCGTGTGAAGATGTCCCGGTTGCCGGTCCGAAGATCCGTTCCAGTATACGCCATGTGCGTCCGGCAAGCGGAAATGTGCGGCTGAAAAGCGCACGTGGGCTGGATGGCCGTGTCCCTGCCGGGCGAGTTCGTCGTTCACGCCCTTGAGCGTGACGCGCGATGCGTGACCAAGGCCGCGCTCAACGTGAGCTATCGCCCAAATGCGGTTTGGGCGCACGATTGCACTGCCCGGCACAGGAGCACCGGCCGAACCGCCGGCGAAGCCCGGATATGTCTACTTCATCACTGCCCAGGGCGTCCAATCCCGCCCGCATCTTGAGTCGGAGGCCATCCGGACCGGCCGCGGACCTGAGCGCCCTCCTCGACAGAATCCAGCAGCGGCTGTATCTCGAGAGCATTCCCGTTCTCGCGTCCTGGTGGCTCAAGACCGCCTTTTTCGCGGGACACAATCTCGCGTGGTGGGGTGACTTGGACAGGGCGATCGGCAAGGTCCTCTGCAACCAGTCCCTGGATGCCACAGCGGCCGAGGCAATCAGGGACATTCAGACGTGGGTTCGGCAGATGGTCCTCCCGCGGCACAAGGCCCCGGAAGCTCAACCGCTCCTCGCGCCGCCGTTTCGCCCCGAAATGATGCCCGACCAAGCCGCGCCGTATCTCTCCCGCGTCCTGAACGAATGGCTGCCCGGAGAAGTCGCGCGGGTGCTCGCGACCGAAGGGGAGTTCGCCTCAGACGAGGACGGCATGTCCGTGCTGGCCATCGCAAAAGTTCTCGAACGCCTCCTGCTCCGCGAGCATTTTTCGCCGGCCAGCCTGGAGCTTCTTCTCAAAGCGGGGTGGTCTTCCCCGGAGTACTTTTATCCGGCTGACATCGAGATCTTCCGCGACATCGTACTGGCTCTACTCGGCCGAACCGCAGCTCCCGATCTGCCGGTCCTGCCCGCGACAGTTCTGGCTGGCGGATTCGCCGATGCGGCGGGGCGGGCCCTGCTTGTTTCGTCCGAAGGAGGCGATGAGCTTCAGGTCCCGATCGACCAGACGCAGGTTCTGGAAGTCTTAAAACACGATCCAGTGTGCATCGGGTCGATTGTCGTGACCATGGACGGGCGCTGCTGGCAATCGGCCCGTCTCCAGAGCGGGCGGGAAACCGTGATCATTTACCGGCCCGGCACGCGTCTGCGAATCGACTTCAGCTCAGAGCATGCCAGGCTGGTGGTGCTGTGGCCGGGAGCCGAGGCGCGCTGGCCGGGAACGGTTCATCTCCCCGACCATGTCGCGCTGTTCGGCCGCGAATGGCGCGGCCGCGCATGGGAGAGGAGCGCCGACCAGACGTGGCTGCATTTGGAATTCTCACGTGCCCTGACGCTTCCCGAAGCGCGCTATGCCGAGAATCCATATCGGCACCGTTTACGGCCGGCCTCGATCGAGATGGCCTGGTCCGAGGTGGAACAGGCGCTGGCGACGCGCGCACCGGATTCCATCGATCGACTTCACCGGGAGGATCTCATTCCGCTCACCCACGCGCTCGAACGCCTGGTGGACTGCTTGCTCCGGGCGTGGCCGCCGTCCCGCGGTGACATCGAGCGGTCCATCAAATCGGTTCGTTACCTGCAGGGCGGCATCGCGCCCGTGTACGGACGCATTCCGTGGCGAGTGCTACCCGCTCCGGCCCGCACGGCGCTCCTGAAAAGACGCGGCGCCGTCGTGTTGACGGACATCTTTGACGAAACCCCCGACGGCGCGCCGGCGGCTGAACGAACATGGCCGCCGCGTGCGGCGTAACTGGTTTGTGAGCGACCCTACCGCTGTTCAAACGGGCACGCAGCAGCGTCCCGGCTGGATTGTTCCGGGGCGCTTCACGCTATACGGCGACCGCCGGCGTCTGGCATATTTATTAGAGGGCATCCAGTGGCTGCGCGAATCCGGGCGCGCCAATGCCCCAGGTAAAGAGTCCATAGGGGTCGGAATTTAAGATTCATGCGTCGCTCCTTGCTTTTATGCTGCTGTCATCGCAGCCATCGCCACTCCTCTCGCGGCCGGCACGACGGCGGGTGTCCCCGCCGCTGTGTCCAAGGTCCTGGATATCTTCAGCCGCCTGCAAGCCGCACAGCAGAAGTACCAGCCCGTGCATTTCGAGCTGTCCGAGCCCGAAATCAATCAGTACGCCGCCCACGCTCTGCGTGTGACACAGCGGCCGGGGCTGCGCCCGGTCTCCGTCAAGGTGTTCCCCACCAACTACATCTCCACCTTCACGCTTCTCGATTTCGATGCCGTCGAGCGCTGGAAGCCCGGCACCATTCCCACGCTCCTCAAGCCCGTGCTCAGCGGCCAGAAATCCATCTGGGTCGATTTTCGCTTTCAAGCCTCGCAGGGCCGCGCCACGTTCACGGTCGAAAAAGCCTACTTCCAGGACATCCGTCTGCCGGCGTTTTTCGTGCAGAAGCTCATCGAAGCCGTGGCTGCCCGCCAGCCCGAGCACTACGACGCCTCGAAGCCGCTGCCTCTCCCCTTCGGCCTGCAAAAGATCTGGACCACCGGCCATGTCCTCTCGGGTGAGAACTGATCCATGCTCGCCAAATTCTGGATCGCCGCCTGTCTTTTCGGCCTGCCGCTGCGGGCCGTCACCGTCGATGTTGCCCCGCACTCGTCCATCGATTCCCTCGCCGCGGCGCGCGATTTCCTCCGCGCCCAGCGGCAAAAAGGAGTCGCTCCGCCGTACATCGTCCGCGTCCATGCCGGCACGTACTGGCTCACGGAAACGCTTGTCCTCGGACCCGAGGATTCCGGCATTACCATCGAAAACGCTCCCGGCGAGCATGCCGTCATCAGCGGCGGCCGGCGCATTGAGGGCTGGCGCGTCACCTCCGGCCATCTGTTGACCGCGCCCGCCACCGGCACCTTCAACCAGCTCTTCGTCGCCGGCCGCCGCGCACAGCGCGCCCGCAGCCCCAATTACGGCTTCTACCGCGCCGAAGGCCCCAGCTCGCAGGACCATCCCTTTCTCCTCCACTTCCGCGACGGCGAAATCAAACCGGATTGGGCCGGTTCCCGTGCCGAGGTCGTCGCACTCCTCGCCTGGGCCGAACTCCGCATGCCGATTACCTCCGTCGACGCCGCCGCCCACATCGCCCGGCTCGCCGCTAATCCGCAGCGGTCCAATCGCGAGGTCGACGCCCGCTACTGGATCGAAAACACCCGCGACGCCCTCGACGAGCCCGGCGAATGGTATCTCGATACCGGCGCCGCCACGCTTTACTACTGGCCCATCCCCGGCGATAACCTCACCCGTGATGAGGCCATCGCCCCGGCGATCGAGGAGCTCGTCCGCATTGAAAACGCCCGCGACATCGTCCTCCGCGGCCTTGATTTTCGCCATTCCGAATGGACCATGCCCTCAACCGGCTATGCCGGCCGCCAGGCCGCCATGGAAGCGCCCTCCGCCGTCGAAGCCACCGGCGCCGAGAACGTGACCATCGATCGCTGCACGTTTTCACAAATGGGCGGCTACGCCGTCTGGTTCGGCCGCGGATCCAAACACAACCGCGTCACCGGCAACGAAATCCACGATATGGGCGCCGGCGGCATCAAGATCGGCGAAACCGTCCAGCGCCCCGAACCCGCCGATCAGAATTTCGAAAACACCGTCACCGACAACGATATCCACGACCTCGGCCTCGTCTATCCCTCCGCGGTCGGTATCTGGGTCGGTCAAAGCAGCCGCAACACCATTTCGCACAATCACATCCACGACCTTTCTTACACCGCGATCTCCGTCGGCTGGACCTGGGGTTACGGCCCCAACCTGTGCAACGGCAACCGCATCGAGTTCAACCACCTCCACCGCATCGGCAAGCGCATTCTGAGCGACCTGGGCGCTATCTACACCCTGGGTGTCCAACCCGGCACCGTGATCCGCAACAACCTGATTCACGATGTCGCGTCCTTCACCTATGGCGGCTGGGGAATCTACCTGGATGAAGGTTCCAGCAACATCCTGGTCGAAGACAACATTGTCTACAACACCAAGAGCGCCGGCTTCCACCAGCACTACGGCCGCGACAACATCGTCCGCAACAATATCTTCGCGTTCGGCCGCGAATACCAGTTGATGCGCACCCGGGCCGAAAATCACGTCTCCTTCACGTTCGAAAAGAACATCGTCTATTTCGATAGCGGCCGTCTGCTCGGCAGCAACTGGTCTGGAGCGGGCTATCGCATGGACCGCAATCTCTACTGGGACGTTCGCGGCGAGCCAGTGACCTTCGCCAACCGCACCTTCGACGCGTGGCGCGCGGAAGGACAAGACCCCGATTCCATCATCGCCGACCCTCTGTTCGTCAATCCGGATAACTACGACTTCCGGCTGCGTTCCCACTCGCCCGCTTTCCGCCTGGGCTTCCGCCGCATCGACATGAAAGACGTGGGCCTTCGCCGGCCGGCAAAATCGAAGTAGACTTCTGGAAAAAACCAACGTTTGCGGCAGGTTCCCGAATAGCCGATAATCCAGACCAGGAGGTCTGCAAATGGCGGATCAATTCACGCGGGTAGATTACTATTCTGTAATCGTTCCCCATAAGCCCGGCGAGGCGGCGCGGGCGCTCACGGCATTGGAAAAGGCCGGGATCAACCTGGTGGCCTTCTCGGGGTTTCCGGAAGGCCGCAAGGCACAGATGGATTTCATCGCCTCGGATGGCCCCGCCCTGGTGAAGGCGGCCCGGAGCGCGGGTCTGCAGCTCGGCAGAAAGAAAACGGCCTTCCTGGTGCAGGGCGCGGACCATGTGGGTGCCGCGGCTGCGATTGCGCGCAAACTGGCGGAGGCTGGAATCAATATCGTCTCCCTGCAAACGATTTGTGCCGGCGAAAACCGGTTCGGCGGTTTGCTGTGGGTCAAGCCGGAGGAGGTCAGGAAGGCGGCCAGGATCCTGGAAGCCAAGTAGGCTCGCGCGGCCACCCCGGCCGATCCGCTTCATCCGGCCGTAGGCGATCGGCGCTATCGACTCCACTGCCGCGACACTGCAAAGTTCCCTGCAATTTATAATTTATAATGAGAATATCTTTATGGTAGGGGACCGCAATTTGCAGTATCTGGCCGTGCTCGCTCTTATGATGGCGCCACGCGTTTATGGCAGCGCCGAGTTCACGCCCTGCAAAAACAATTTCACGACGCAGCAGCAGATCGGTCTCGGCGACAAAGCCAAGGCGCAGGTTTATAAAACGATGCCGGTGCTGCCGGATTCCAGCCCCGTGACCCGCTACATCCAGCAACTGGGCGACCGGCTCACCGCGGTGGCTCCCGGCCGGAAATGGCCCTACAACTTCCACGTAGTGGATGTGGCGGAGATCAACGCGTTTGCCCTGCCGGGCGGGTCGATCTTCGTGAACCTGGGGACGATTCAGGCCGCGGCCACCGAAGCGCAGTTGGCGGGCGTCATGGCCCACGAGATTTCCCACGTGGTGCTGCAGCATTCCGTATGCAACGCCGAAAAGCAGCAGCGGGTCGGACTCTTCGCAGGGCTCGGGCAACTGGCCGCCGGAGTGCTGCTTGGAGATGCAGCCGGGGCTGTCGTCTCGGAAGGCATTGGCATGACGGCCGGCCTGAGTTTCCTGAAGATGTCGCGCGGGGCGGAGCGCCAGGCCGACCTGGAAGGCGTGGGGATTGCCTATGATGCGGGCTACGATCCGCACGGGCTGCCACAGTTTTTCGAGACCATCGAGCAGAAGTATGGCGCCGGCGGCGCGCAGTTCTTGAGCGATCATCCCAACCCCGGCAACCGCACGGAATATGTCGATAAGGAGATCGCTTCCTACCCGCCCAAGGAATACCTGCCGACGAGCGCCGCCTTTCGGCAGGTGAAGGCGGAGGTGGCCGGGATGCACGCCTACACCGCCAAGGAGGTTTCTTCGGGTATCTGGAAAACGCAGGCCCCGAACCAGACCGTCAGCAGCGGAGTCAACCAGGTGCTGGGAGCGCGAGCCGGCACGGTGACGCCGGACCTGAATACTGGCGGCGCGTGGAGGACGCTGCGGGGTGATGGCTTCACCATGGAGATACCGGGGAACTGGAAGGTGTACGGAACCCAGACCTCGCAGATGGTCGGGCCGTCCGGCGGGATTGCACGCTCCCCGGACGGCGGCGCGGGCAACGTGGTGTACGGCATGTTGACGGACCGCTATCAGCCGCGGGCGGGTGTGACCGGTCCGGCGGCAGTCGATGCCCTGATCGGCGAAATTTCGGGTGATAACCCGGGGTTTTCGGCCGGGGCGCCAAGAGCAATCGGCGTAGCCGGAGCCGCGGGCCAGAGCGTGGAGTGCCGTAACCCGCAGGCTAACGGGGGCCGCGGCGAGCAGGACTGGGTAGTGGCTTTCCAACGGCCCGACGGCAGCCTGCGCTATTTCGTTTTCGTGGCACCCACGCCGGATTTCGCGCGTCTCAAGCCGGCATTTCAACAGATGCTGAAGAGCCTGCGGCTCCCGGCGCCCGCTCGCTGACGGGCATATTGGCGTGCAATGCTCATCCCTAAAACCGGACGCCTGCCCTGAACCTGCGGTAAACTCAAACGGTACAAATACTTGCCGGGATGGCGGAATTAGGCAGACGCAGTGGACTCAAAATCCACCGGGGAGCAATCCCCTTGAGGGTTCGATTCCCTCTCCCGGCACCATTTGGAATCAATTATTTACAGCGACGCTGTGCGTGTTTCTGTGCAATAGCCATGTCTAAATTCTGTGTATTCAGCCACTTGCAAAATCCTGCCAATGTGCTTTCATTCAGAATAAAAGGTCGAACCAAAAGGTTTCCATCTCGGAGCCGGTATGCTGGAAAGCTTTCCGATTCCGAGATTCAGTTCAATGCGCAGCATCAAGAGATCGCTCAAGCAGTGGTTGGAACTGTTGAAGTGGCGACCATTCCCCGTAACCGTCGATAGGATGTTCCCTGTGGAAGTAAACGATGTTGTAACGGGTCACGATTTTCAGCCGTATAGCGAGCCGTTTTTCGCAGATTAGTTCCCGCCGCCCCGGAAGGGAACGCGAGGGGTGGGCGGCACTGA
>JAJYLS010000210.1 GCA_021787555.1 Acidobacteriota bacterium
CGGGAGTAGCGGCGCATGCGGGGGGGGCTCCAGGAGACAGGCACCGAAGAACTCGGCGATGAACTGAAGCTCGTCGGCGGAAAGGCCGAGCAGGAAGCGGCGGGCCTGAAGCTTTACGGGATTCTCAACACACGAAACCAGCGCGGATACAAGCGTGTTGCGCACGGCAGATCTCCTGTCGGTGAGAATACATACCAATTTTCAGATCTGGGGATTATTATAAGCGATCGGGCCGCCGAATTCACCACGGAGGACGGAGAGGGGTCGCGCACCCGGCGAAGAGCACGGAGATCCGCGGAGGAAGCCATGGACGTTGAGGTATTGAAGGTGCGATCCTCCGCAACTCTCTTCTGCAAGCGTGGTTCAATTAGGTGATGCGTTGGGTCTCAGGGTTCGTGGTGTCGGTGTGTCTTGCTTTGCCGGTTGCGGCGCAATTTTCCGGACGGGTGACCGGTTCGGTGGTGGATTCTTCCGGCGCGGCGGTGCCGGGGGCGGCGGTCGATCTGTACCTTTCGGGCGGTGCCAGGCCGCTGCTGTCGGTGAAAACGTCGGCCGACGGCCTGTACCATTTTCTGGGGGTCCGGCCGGCTTATTATGACCTGATGGTCGACGCCCCGGGATTCGTGAAAACCACGCTGCGGGGCATTACGGTGGATGCGGCGCGGGAGACGCCGGTACCGGAAATCAGGCTGCAACTCGCCAGTGTGAAGCAGAATGTGGAAGTGAGCGCCGAAGTGCAGGGCGTCGAGACCAGCAGCGCGGAGGTATCGGGCACGATCAGCATGGAGGAGATCCGGAACCTGCCGATCCTCGACCGCGACCCTCTAGGCGTACTCCAGACCCAGCCGGGCGTGGTGTCGAATAACAATTCCTACACGGTGATTAACGGCCTGCGGTCCTCTTATTCGAACGTCACGCTGGATGGCATCAACGTTCAGGACAACTACATTCGCGACAATGCGCTGGACTACCTGCCCAACAAACTGCTGCTGGGGCAGGTGCGGCAGATGACGCTGGTCTCCTCCAACCTCAATGCCGCGGGCGCGGGCGGCGCCACGGAAAGCGCCTTTTCCACGCCGTCGGGAACCAACGACCTGCACGGGGAACTCTTCTGGTACAACCGCAACGACGCGTTTTCGGCCAACGACTGGTTCAATAACGAATCGGGCGTAGGGCTGCCGTTTCTGAACCAGAACCAGCTTGGCGCTTCGGTGGGCGGGCCCATCAAGAAAGACAAGCTGTTCTTTTACGCGGATTACGAAGCCGTGCGCAACCACTCGCAGACGCCGGTGAACACCACCATCCTCACCGCCCCGGCGCGCGCGGGCATCTTCAGTTATCGATCCGGCGGCAGCCTGCAAACGGTGAACGTGCTCCAGACGCGGGGGATCACGTCGCTCGATCCGGTGATGCAGGGGCTGCTCAACCAGGTGCCCGGGCCGCAGTTCATCAACAACTACGACGTGGGCGATTCCAGCTCCGGCAACCTGCTCAACACGGCAGGCTACCGCTTCAACCAGCGCTCCGACGAGACCCGCGACAACATCACCGGCAAGATCGACTACAACCTCTCGACGGCGCACGCGCTCAGCTTCACCTATGCCTGGAACCGCGATAACTCCGACCGCCCGGACTCCGAGAACGATTATTCGGCCATTCCGAAGGTGACCAATCCCACGCACGCGGGCATTCTGGCCGCCGATTGGCGCTGGACGCCCTCGGCGCGGCTGACCAACGAACTGCGCGCCGGATTCAATCTTACTTACGCGTATTTTCTGACCTCGCAGCAGTTCGGCCCCTACCTGCTGACGGGGGAAATCTATAACAACCCGGTGAACGAAATGCTGCCACAGGGGCGCAACACCAACACCTTCGACCTCTCGGACGACGCCGCCTATCAGCGCGGCCGGCATTTCATCCAGTTCGGATTCTATGGACAGCGGGCTTACGTGCGGTCATACGATGCCTCGGGGACGCTGCCCACTTACACCCTGTTCATGGGCGCCGGCCAGCGGGGGCTCACGCGGCAGAACCTGCCGGGCGCCAACTCGACGCAGATCGACAATGCCAACGCGCTGCTGGCCTCGCTGGGTGGCTATATCGACAGCTACAGCCAGGCGTTCAACATCACCAGCCGGACTTCCGGTTACGTGCCCGGCGCGCCGTATCTGCGGCATTTCCGTCTGGGCGACTACGCGCCCTACGTGCAGGACAAGTGGAAGGTCAACCAGCGGCTCACGCTGACGCTGGGGGTGCGGTGGGAGATTCCGGGCGTGGCCGACGAACGGGATTCGCTGGAGCTGCAACCGGTGTTGAACGGAAATGCCGTGCAGACGCTGCTTTCCAATGCGACGCTGAACTGGGCGGGAAGCTCGGCGGGGCGGGCGTGGTACGCGCATCACTGGAACGATTTTTCGCCCAACATCGGCTTCGCCTGGGATGTCTTCGGCGACGGCAAGACGGCGGTTCGCGGTGGCTATTCCATCAATCGCGTGAACGACCAGGAACTGTTGGCGCCGGAGAACATGCTGGAAGCGAATTCGGCCTACCAGGGCCTGACCTCGGATACGGGGCTTTCCAATCGCGTCGCGACGGGCCTTCCGGCGATCGTGCCGCCCACGTTCCAGGCGCCGCTCCAGGTGGCCACCGAATACGCCAACAATCCGTTCAACGCCATCGGAATGATCGATCCGAACCTCAACCGGCCGTACGTGCAGCAATACTCGATCGGCATCCAGCACGAATTCCGCGGGACGGTGCTGGAAGTGCGGTACGTGGGCAACCACGGCGTGGGCGAATATCGCGCCATCGACTACAACCAGGTGCAGATTACGCCGAACGGATTCCTGAACGATTTCATCAAGGCGCGCAACAACGGATTTCTGGCGGAGCAGCGCAGCGGCACCTTCAACCCCGGCTTCAACCCGCTTATTCCCGGCAGCGTGGCGTTGCCGTCGTTCAATAAGCTGGAAGCCGGCGGATATTTGAACGATGCCGATGTTCGCAACCTGATCATGACCGGCGAAGTGGGCGACCTGGCCACCCTGTACCAGGAGAACGGCTGGAACGGTTCGATCAACTTTTTCCAGAATCCCTACGCTCTGGGCGCGGATATGCTGACGAACTATTCCAACTCGAGCTACAACTCGCTGCAAATCGAGGCGCGGCACCGGATGCGCTCGGGATTGAGCTTCGAAGGCAATTACACGTTTTCCAAGGTGCTGAGCGACGCCGACGGCGATGTGCAATCGCGCTTCCAGCCGTTCCTGGATTTCAACAATCCGAAGCTGGAGCGCGCGCGGGCGAATTTCGATTTGAACCATATGATCAAGGCCGATGGATTTTACGAGCTGCCGTTCGGCAGCGGGCATCGGCTGGGGTTCAGGCCTATCAATCGCATCATCGGCGGCTGGCGGGTGGGCGCCACCATGGTGCTGCAATCCGGCGCACCCATCTCCATTCTTTCCGGCCTCGCGACGGTCAATCGGGATGGGTTCACTCTGTGCGAACCATACGCATCGGGCACGTTGAATACAGGATGCCGGTCGTATTACAACACCGCGGTTACCTCGTTCACCGGGCCGGAACTCAAGAGCGTGGTGAAATTGCAGATGACCGGCAACGGGCCCATGATGGTGTCGCCTTCGGCGATCAGTGCGGCCGATGGGACGGGCGTGAATGCGCCTGGTGCACCGGCTTTCGCAGGCCAGGTCTTTTACAATCCCGGCCCCGGACAGTTGGGCCCGCTACAGCGCCGGATGTTCTCCGGACCATGGCTGCTCAACACGGATGAGAGCCTGATCAAGGAAATCAGGTTCAGCGAGCGCCACACGGCCGAACTGCGCATCGATGCCTTTAACCTGCTGAACCACCCCAATTTCTGGTCGGGAGACCAGAACATCAACTCGACCACCTTCGGGGTGATCAGCAGCATGGCCTCCACGCCGAGCGGCGTTACGTCGCGCGTTCTGGAGATGGGGCTGTATTATAAGTTCTGAGTTCTGGCCCGGAATGTGCAAGGTGATACGTATCATGGATGAAAAGAATTTCAAACGGCACCTACGCGAGCTGATGCACGGCAGACATAATTTGAGCGAGCATGACTGGGCGGGGGAAAACGCGCACAAGATCGACCAGCGTCTGGAATCGCACAGATCCAAGCCGAGACGGCGCAAGAGATGACGCCGCTTCTGGATGCGCTGGCCGGCGCCCATATCTACGATCTCGCGCAGCCGTATTTCACGGGCATGCCGCACCACCCGTCGCACCCGCCGTACCTGTTCGGGCTGGTGAAGCAGCACGGGGATTATCGCGGGCCGGCGGGCAACAGCTCGGCATCGGACGCGCTGGCGCTGGGGAGCCACGTGGGCACGCACATCGACGCGCTGTGCCACTTCTCGTGCGGAGGGAAGCTGCACGGCGGCGCGCCGGCCGCGGAAAATCAGTCGGCGACGGGCGGATTGAGAAAACATTCGATCGACGGTGTCGCACCGATTGTGCGGCGCGGCGTGCTGCTGGACGTGGCGCGAGCGGCGGGCGTGGAGGCGTTGGCGGAGGATTTCGAGATTGGGCCGGCGCAGCTCGAGGCGGCGGAGCGGGCGGAGATCCGGCGCGGGGACGTGGTGTTGATCCGCACCGGGTGGGCGAAATATTTCGCGGACGCGGCGCGGTTCATCTCCGAGGTCCGCGGCCCGGGGCCGGCGCTTGGGGGCGCGCAGTGGCTCAGCCGGCGCGGCATCTACGCCGCCGGGTCGGACACGGTGGCGTTCGAGAAGGTGCCGGATGCCTCGATGCCGGTGCACGTCCACCTGCTGGTGGAATGCGGGATCCATATTATCGAGTGCCTGAATTTGGAAGAGCTGGCGGCGGGGGGCGTGAGCGAATTTCTGTTCGTGGCGCTGCCGCTGAAGCTGCGCGGAGCGACGGCTTCGCCTATACGGCCCATCGCCATCGCGGGGTGAACACTGAGCGCGCCGCGCGCCGCGTCGCGGCGCACCGGCGCGGACAGGCGAACCGCCGGTCCCACCAGGGATACCGGTGATACACTTTTCGGCTGAGGATCCCTCCATGAAGATTTCACCCATCGTAGCAGTGTTGACGGGCGTTGCTGGTTTTGGCGTCGGGACCTGGTTCACGGCACCACGCCCGCGGGTCGCGCTGGCGCAAGTCTCCAGCGCGCAGGCTCCCAATGATGGCAAGCTGCACGTCATCGTGTTTGGCGCGCATCCCGACGACGCGCAGTATCGCGGAGCGGGCGTGGCCATGAAGTGGGCGCGGCGCGGCGATCACGTGAAGCTGGTTTCCGCGACCAACGGCGACATCGGGCACTGGGCCATAGCCGGCGGCCCGCTGGCGGAGCGCCGAAAGAAGGAAGTGACCGCCGTGGATGAGCGGCTGGGGGCCGCCACCGAGGTGCTGGATATCCACGACGGCGAGATCATGCCGACGCTGGAGAACCGGCGCACGTTCGCGCGCATGATCCGCGCGTGGAACGCCGACGTGGTGATCACCAACCGGCCGAACGATTACCACCCGGACCACCGCTACACGTCGATCCTGGTGCAGGACTCGGCGTACATGGTGGGGGTCCCGTTCTTCACCGATGTGCCGCCGCTGAAGCGCAACCCGGTTTACCTTTATGCCTGGGACGGGTTCCAGCGGCCGTACCCGTTCCATGCGGATATCGCGGTGGGAATCGACGACGCGATCGAGCCGACGGTGGACGCGTTCCTGCTGATGGTGTCGCAGCTCCAGGAAGGCGGGGCGGACGGGAACGCCAGCCTGTATCCGCCGAACGACCCGGCCGCGCGCCAGCGGCGCACCGAAGAATGCCGCCAGCAGCTTCTGCGGCGCTACGCGGCGCAGGCGAACAATTACCGCGACACGCTCATCAAATACTACGGGCCGGAGAAAGGGAAGGCCATCAAGTACGCGCAGGTGTTCGAGATCTGCGAATACGGGCGGCAGCCAAGCATGGAGGAGATTAAGAAGATTTTTCCGTTTTGAGCGTCATCGGCGCAGTTCGTAGCGGCCCGGGGGGCCTTGGAACCAGAGCGTGCCGGCGTCCGAAGTGACGGTCACCGCAGGGATGACGATCCGGCCGTCGCGCCAGACCTGCCACGTGCCGGGTCGGAGATCCGTCACGAGATATTGGATCGTGCCGCTGCCTGTAACGTCGAATGCCACCGGATGCTCGGAGCGCTCGCTATCTTTGCGGAACCACACCACGCGATCGTTGACCCGCACGCCGGTCAGATCCGCGGCGCTGAGCCGCTCGACGGTTCCCTCGCCGCCCACTTCCATCACGTTGAGGAAATAATCCGTGGCCGAGGCGGCTCGCGGCGCGAGCTGGATGCGCCACGCGCCGATCTCGTACTTATTGGGGTTCTGGCTCGGTTTGATCCCGGTCGGGTAGTTCCGGCCGAAGACCCAGAACTCCTTGCCCGGCCCGCCCACCTTCACGATTTCGGCATTTTGCGGCTCGGGCAGCAGCGTGGTATTGCGCAGGCGGCCGGTCCATCCGCGTTGGGAGAGTGAGATCAGCGTGGTGTTGCCGCGGACCTGCGGCTCCTCCATACTGTGCAAGAGCCAGTATTTCTTGAATGCGGGATCGGCGGCGACCACCTTATCGAAAACGATGAGCGCCGCCCGGGGCTGGCCTTCGAGGTTCAGAAACACGAACGACCGCTTCACCTCGCGCACCTTCGAGGAATACGCCTGCGTGAGATCGCCTTTCAGATAGGTGTAGGCCGGCGTCTGCGGATCAGGGCCGAAGCCTTGGGCGAGCACGTCGCCGGTGCGGTAACCGCGGGTCAGGAGATCGGCCAGGGTGCGGGGTTCCCTGCCGCCATTGGGCCTGCGCTGCCCGCCGTCGTTGCTCAATTCCGATCCGTGGCGGAGGAATTTTTCGTTGGGATCATA
The DNA here is from genome assembly GCA_021787555.1 of Acidobacteriota bacterium. Lineage (GTDB taxonomy): Bacteria > Acidobacteriota > Terriglobia > Bryobacterales > Bryobacteraceae > JAJYLS01. The sequence goes on from JAJYLS010000210.1 coordinate 6,922, forward strand.
AATCAGAAGGCTGTTGTGCGCGATGGTGCGCTGATAGTAGCTCAGGTGGTGCGGGCTGCCGTAGGCGCCGTTGGCGCCTTGGTACAATCCCGAGTCGATGGCCAGCGGCCCCTTGTAGTAGACCTGGAAAGCGCCCGCGTCGAGGTGCTGATGGTTTTCGAAGTTATAGACGTTCACCTTCATCTCGGCGATGACGCTCTCCGCGTCCCAGCCGGTCCGCGCCACCATCCAGCCATAGGGCGAGCCCATGTAGCGCGAGAGCGGCAGATCGGTTACCGGGAGCGGCTTCAAATCCGGATCGCGCCATAACAGCTCGAAGATCTCGTTCATGGTTCCCACGCCCGGATCGCGCAGATAATCGCCCAGTATGTAGCCGTCATGATAGTAACTCGCGATGAGCAGCGAGCGCAGTTTCGGCGCGGTGCTCTGGCCATCGCCGGACCGCAAGAGTTGGCCATCCGGGCGGCGCATGTAGATCCACGAATAGGGGACGAACTGCTGGGCCGGATTGTAGATGTGCGGAAAGCCCATGCGGTCGAAGATCCACAGCGGATAGAGTTCCGCGCTGACGCGGGTCTCCGCATAAGAGGAGCCCTGATGGAAGGCGTGCCCCTCGTACCAGAAATTTCGCCCGGGTAAGTGGCCCTTGAAAAACCGGTTGGCGGCGTACTCATACATGTCGGGATACTCGTCATATATGGCGACGCCCGCCGAGAGCATGTCGCGCATGATCATCCACTCGGAGCCGTGCCCGGTGAGGTAACTGCCGTCGTAGGGCGGATAGCCGGTCTCCATTTGTTTGGCGAGGCGCTGCTGCTGCGTGATGAAGCCGCGCTTCTGCTCGGCGGTGAGCACGGGATAGCACCAGTCGTAGACGATGGCGCCGGTGACCATCATGCGGCCGATGGCGCGCGAGATATCCTGCACCCTGGTGTCATACTCGGCCTGCTCGAGCGTTCGGAGCGCATCGGCGGCGGTATGGCGTGCAAGCTCGTGGTCGCCGTTCAGGAGGAACTGAAGGGCATCCACCTCGAGGCGGATCTGCACGTTTTCGCGGGCGTGGCGCTGGAGGCTGCGCCAAATCGGTTCGAGCACCGGGTTTTGAATGCGCCGCCGCAGGTCCTCTATGCTTCGCGCCCGGAGATACAGGCGGGGATGCTCATGCGGCGGAATGGGCACCTGGACGCCGAAGGCATCCATCCAATCGTTGGGGTTCGCGATGACGGCGTTGTAGCGGCTGAGGTCGGGTCCCGCCGTGAGCGGCGCGGGCTGCGCCGTGAGTATGACGCTGGCTGCCAGGGCCAAGGCAGCGCATGCGGCAAACTTTGTAACTCGCACGAAGCTTATTGTAAGTGGCAGCTGCGGGATTGGGAAGCGGGTTCCTTCTTGATGCTTCACGAAGGAAAGCCCGGACTCTCCAATAGAAGCGGAAAGGCCTGGGGGCCGCCCCTCCAGTTCCCGGCACCAGTATCGTAGACCCAAAGCGGCGCGCCTGCTCTTTGGATTCATGCTAAAATAAAGCCGATGTCGCTTTACTACGCCAGCTCGTTTACGGGCCGGTACTGGTTTTTTGGCCAGGCCGGTTGAGTGGCGTTGTAGAGACGATATCACGCAATTCCACGACAACCAGCCCACTCGAAAGAGTGGGTTTTTTATTGGAGGAGAGAGGGAGCGATGATCATTTCGATGCGGCCACACGCCACGAAAGAGGAAATCGAGCACGTCTGCGAGCGCATACGGGAGTTCGGCTACAAGGTCCACTCCATCCAGGGCGATGAGCGCGTGGTGATCGGGGTGGTGGGGGTGGGCGACGTCACCGCCTGCCTGGAATCCCTCGAAGCGGCGCCCGGCGTGGAGAGCGCGGTGCGAATCTCGGCGCCGTACAAGTTCGTGAGCCGGGAATTCAAGCAGGAACACTCGGCGGTCCGCGTCAACGGCGTCGAAATCGGCGCGGGTGAGTTCATGGTGATTGCCGGTCCGTGCTCGGTGGAGAGCGAGCGGCAGATCATGGAAACCGCCGAAGGGGTCGCCGCCGCGGGGGCGCGCCTGCTGCGTGGCGGGGCCTTCAAACCGCGCACCTCGCCGTACGATTTTCAGGGCCTCGAGCTGGAAGGCCTCAAACTGTTGCGCAAGGCCAAGGAAGCCACGGGGCTGGCCATCGTTACCGAGATCATGAGCGACCGGGACGTGGACCTGGTCGCCGAATACGCCGACTGCATGCAGGTGGGCGCGCGCAATATGCAGAATTTCGCGCTGCTGAAGACGCTCGGGACGTGCGACCGGCCGGTGCTGCTGAAGCGCGGGATGAGCTCGACGATCAAGGAGCTGCTGATGTCCGCGGAATACATCGTGGCGCACGGCAACCCCAACGTGATTTTATGCGAGCGCGGCATCCGGACATTCGAGACCGCCACCAGGAACACCTGCGACATCGCGGCGATCCCGGTGCTCAACGAACTGACGCACCTGCCGGTGATCCTGGACCCGAGCCACGCCACCGGCAGGCGCAGCCTGGTGCCGGCCGTGGCGCGCGCGGGCGTAGCCATCGGCGCCGACGGCCTGATCCTGGAAGTGCACCCCTGCCCCGAAAAAGCCATCAGCGACGGCGCGCAATCCCTGACGCTGGAGGGCTTCCGCAATCTGATGCGCGACCTCCGGCCCTACGTCGAATTGTGGAAGGAACTGCGCGGCGCGGCGATGGCGGCCGTGGGGTAATCAAAACCAGACCTTCAGCGCGAGCTCCACTTCACGGTTCGGCGAGGCCGGAAGCGTGGCGGTGATCCGGCCGGCTTGAGCGGTGCCGATGGTTGCATTGGGCGCATTGTAGTGCACGGAATTCGTGAAGTTGAAGAACTCCGCGCGGAACTGGATTTGGCGGTTTTCCATGTACTGGAAGTTGCGCTGGACGATGAAATCCAGGTTGACCAGGCCGGGCGCCTCCAGGACGCTGCGGCCGGAGTTGCCGAAGGTGAACGGCGCGGCCTTGGCGAAGCACGAGGTATCGAACCAGGCATCCACGGTGCGCTGCCCGCCCGGGAGGTTGCCGTTGCAAGAGCGGTTGGGCCGGTTCGGTCCCTCAGAATTCGCCGGGTTCCCGGCGGCGGTTGGCGTAAACGGGAAGCCGGTTTGGGCCACGAAGATTCCGCCGGTCTGCCAGCCGCCGAGCATGGCGCGCGCCACAGGCGATGCGCCCAGGAACCCGCCTTTTTTGGCAATGGGCAGCTCGTAGACCACGCTCGCGATGGCGCGGTGACGGATGTCGTAACCAGATGACGCTTTCTCCGCGTTGGTGTCCAGCGAGTTTTGCGGAAACGCGCCGCCCACGC
>JAJYLS010000211.1 GCA_021787555.1 Acidobacteriota bacterium
TTGTGCCCGTTCGGCGTGGCGGCGCACCATTTGCCGTACCATCCGGCGCGCATCCGCACGGGGCTGGTGAAAGAGGCCGTGGCGGCCATCGCGCGGCGCGCCGTCCGCGACCGCGTGGCGGTGCTGGATCTGCGGCCGGGCCGCACGGCTTCGTGGACTTACCGCCGCGCCATGGCGGCATTGCCGAGCGGGCTGTACCTGGCGCCGCGGCAGCCGGAGTTCGCCGTGAACCTGGCCAACGCGCGCACGGTGGTCAGCCTGGGCGTGCCGCTGCTGGACGGCTGGGGCACGCCGGCGAAGGTCTGCGCCGCGCGACGGAATTTTCATTTGATCCAGATCGAGTCCCAGGAGTCGCGGACGGCGGCGCTGGCGGACGAGTGGCTGACCGCGCGTCCGGCGGATTTGCGCTCGCTGGTGAAGGGCGCGGAAGCTGCGGTGGTGCTCGATCCGGAGTGGTCGCCGGAAGCGATGGAGATGAACCGGGAACTGGGAGCGCTGGGCACGATCGTCATGGGCCGCGCGGAAGCGCCGGTGCCGGCGGCATGGACGGAAGCCGCGCCGGTGCGCGACGTGGAGGAGGTGGCCGATGGATCGATCGGCGTGCTGCTCATCGACGAATCGGCGCCGGGCGAGTACATACCGTGGAGCGCGATTCAGCCCAAGCTGGCGCGCGAGGCGGTGGTGGCGGTGTTCGCGTGGTCGCCCATGGGGTACGCGCGGCATACCAACTTCGTGCTGCCTACGGCGGTGTTTGCCGAGGTGCTGGACGATATTCCGCCGGCGATCGATTCGCCGGCGGTGTTCCGGCTGTCGGTGCCCCTGATGGCTCCGCCCGCGGGCGTGGTGAACCCGGCGGAGTTCGTGGCGAAGCTGGCGGGGATGGAAGTGGGCGATCCGCTGCGCGAGCGGGCGGCGGCGATTCAGAAAGGTGACGAGCTTTGGAAGGCGCTCAATGCCGGTGAGACTTGGGAGGGCGAGTGGGGCCAGCGCGCTGCGCCCGCTTCGCGGGCCGCGGGCGCGGACAGGCGAATCGCCTGTCCCACCATTCTGGCCGAGCCCTTCGGCTCCGCCATGCTCATGTCGCCGCTCATGACCAAGCTCTACCAGGAATCCAACCTGCGGCTGGCGCCCAACCGCGCGGCGGTTTCGCCGGAATCGGCGCGCGCGCTGGGGCTCAAGAACGGCGCGCGTGCGTCTCTGGAGACCCGGCGCGGCCGATGCGCGGTGCAGATCGCCATCGATCCCGCGCTGCCGCCGGGAGCGGTCGCGGTCGCCGCGCGTCCGGCGGTGCTGGATATCTGCGCGCCGGGCGAGCGCGCCGAGGTGGTGCGGTCATGAATGCGCGTTACGGCATGTTCATCGATATCGACCGCTGCACGGGATGTGGCGCCTGCATGGTGGCGTGCGCGGTGGAGAACAATATTCCACCGCTGCCGGCCGCGACGGACCGCAAGGGCGTCACCTGGATTCGGGTTTACCGCATCGGTAACGGGCAGAGGTCGGCGTTCGTGCCGGTAATGTGCCAGCACTGCGGCCAGAACGCGCCGTGCGTGCACGTGTGCCCGCAGCAGGCGGTGGACGTGGATCCCGCCACGGGGATCGTCGGGCAAATGCCGCAGCGTTGCCTGGGGTGCCGCTATTGCATGGCCGCGTGCCCGTATCACGCGCGGTACTTCAACTGGTGGGACCCGGTGTGGCCTCGCGGCATGGAGCAGACGCTTAACCCCGACGCGGCGCCGCGCATGCGCGGGGTGGTCGAAAAATGCAATTTCTGCCAGGGCAGATTGCACCGGGCGAAGGAAAGCGGAGGCCAATTCGTTCCGGCATGTGTGGAAGCCTGCCCGGCACAAGCCATCGAGTTCGTGGATCTGCACCAATCGCCGCCGCCGGCCAATTCCTTCCGCCTGCTCGAAAAGCTGGGCACCGATCCGAAAACCTACTACCACTCGAAGCGCGACTGGGTGCGGGAAATCGCCAACGCACCGGGCCCAGGGGGTGCCCCCGGGGCGGGGAAGGAGAACCGCCGTGGATAAGGATCTCATTGCCCGCGGGGTGAAGCGGTGTTCGCCGCGGCAGTTCGGGATGTGGCTGGCGCCGTGGGTCGCGCTGTTCGTCTTCGGCCTGTACAGCGCCGGGCTGTGCCTGGCGAAAGGCCTGAACCAGACCAACATGGACAACCGCTTCGTGTTCGGCCTCTGGATTTTTCTGGACCTCGCCATCATCGCACTGGGCGCCGGAGCGTTCTTCACCGCGTTCCTGCTTTACGTCCTGAAAGTCGAGGAGCTGCGCGCGGTGATCAACAGCGCCGTGGTGATCGGCTTCGTGTGCTACAGCGGCGCGGTCGCGGTGCTGCTGGTAGATGTCGGCCAGCCGCTGCGCTCCTGGTTCACCTTCTGGTATCCCAACGTGCACTCGATGCTCACCGAGGTTACGTTCTGCATAAGCTGCTACCTGCTGGTGCTGGCGATCGAATATCTGCCGATCGTGCTGCGCAACCGGCGGCTGCGCGATGTGCCCGGGTTCCTGGTATTCGAGCACGAACTGCACAAGCTGGTCTACGTGCTGGCGGGTGTGGGGACGTTCCTCTCGTTCTTCCACCAGGGCTCGCTCGGCGGGCTGTACGGTGTGCTGCGCGGCCGTCCGTTCGCATTCCGCGAGGGGCTGGCGTTGTGGCCTTCGACGTTTTTCCTGTTCATCCTTTCCGCGGCGGCGGTAGGGCCGAGTTTCATCCTGCTGACCACCTGGCTGGCGGAAAAGATCTCGGGCAAGCGCCTGGTGCGGCGGCGCGTGTTCGATGTGCTGGCGCGCATCTCGGGCCTGCTGCTGGCCGTGTACGTGGCGGCCAAGGCGCTCGACACGCTGGTGTGGATCAACCGCACTTCGCCGGAGGCCGGGTTTCCGGCGGCGCAGTATTACAGTTGGAGGCCGTTCGGAACATGGATTCTGTTCGCCGAGATCGTGCTGTTCGGGCTGGTGCCGGCGGTGATGCTGCTGGTCCCGCGCGTACGCGCGCGCACCGGCTGGCTGGTTGCGGCCGCCGCCATGGCCTGCTTCGGCGTGGTGCTCAACCGCTTCGTGATGACGATCCAGACGCTGGCCGTACCCACGCTTTCCTTCGATCCGTTCCTTTCGTATTACCCGAGCTGGCAGGAAGTCGGAACGTTTCTGGCCGTGATTGCTTTCGGCGTGCTGGTGTACTCGATCTCGTTCCGGTATTTGCGGCTGTTCCCGGAAGAGCGGGAGGTACGTCAGATCTCATTTTTCACCACGGAGACACGGAGGCACGGAGAAAACCCAAAGAATTTCTCCGTGTCTCCGTGTCTCCGTGGTGAATAAGGGGTTTGTCATGTTTCCATGGAACTACGGTTTTCACTGGACGGCGGCGACGGTCATTTTCCTGGGTGCTTTCTATGCGGTGCTGGCGGCGGTGGCGGCGACGCTGCTCGCGGCGGCGCTGCGCTCGCGGCGCGATGTGCGGGCGCATGCAGTGGAGGAGATCCGCTGGCAGTCGGATTTTGATTCGCTCCCCGCGCGCGACCGTCTCTGCCGCCACGCCATCACCGGCGAATTGGCCGGGCGCGAGTGCCCCAACGGGTTCGATTGCCGCACGTGCGAAACGCACACGCGCCTGGCGACAGCCGCAGTGCTGGCCGCGACCAGGTCGATCCCGGCGATGCGGGAGAAACCGGAAGTGGAGATCTACGGGATGAACTATCCGGTCGACCGCCTCTACCATCGCGGCCACACGTGGGTGCACCCGGCTTCGGACGGCACGCTGACGGTGGGGATCGACGATCTCGGGCGGCGCCTGCTCGGCGGCGCCGACGCGATCGATTTCCCGCAGCGCGGCGCACGGCTCCGCGCCAACGGCCCTGTCTTCACGCTGCGCCGCGGGAGCGTGCGGGTGCGGGTGCTCTCACCGGTGGATGGCGAAGTGGTGGGGGCGCATTTCTCCGGACCGGCGTGGTTCCTGAAGGTGAAGCCGCTCAACGGGGGATTCGACCTGCGGCACCTGCTGAGCGGTCCCGAGATCAAGCCGTGGGTGGCGCACGAAATCGAGCGGCTGCAACTGGCGTTGGCCGGCGATGCGGCGCTTCCGACGCTCGCCGACGGCGGCATTCCGGTGGACGACATCGCCGCCGCGTGCCCCGGCGCGGATTGGGATGCCGTGTGCGGGGTGATGTTTCTGGACGGGTGAAGACGCAAGGTGCGAGGGCGCAAGGTTGACAAGCGCCAATTGTCGCTGTACACCTGAGGCGTGATTCGGAGCTTCCGGCACGCCGGCCTGAAGCGGCTCTGGAACGGCGATCCCAGCCGGGTCAATGCGGCGTTAGGGCTCTGGTCGGTGACGATCAGCGGAAATTGGCGGATCACGTTCCGGATCGAGGACAGCAGCGTCTTCGAGGTGGATTTGGTCGATTACCATCAGGAGGATTATTGTGCCCATGAAGAACCCGCCGCATCCCGGACGCATCGTCAGGCAGGACTGCATCGGGGCGCTCGGGCTGACCATCACGGAGGCAGCCAAGGCGCTGCGCGTGACGCGGCAAGCGCTGAACAACCTGGTCAATGCCAAGGCCGGAATTTCGCCGGAAATGGCAGTGCGGCTATCGAAGGCATTCGGCGGCAGCGCGGAAATGTGGCTGCGGCTCCAGGCGAATTACGATGTATCGAAGGTGCGGAAGGGCGAGATTGAGGTGAGGCGATTGCGGCGTGCATCCTGAAGACCCTGGCCCCCTGAGCGGAACCATCGCTCTTCAGAATCGCAGATAGTCCGCGCGATCGTAAGGCGGGTTCGCGAGCGCTCTACCGCGCAATCTCGTACCGCTTGATCTTCTCGTAGAGGGTCGAGCGGTCGATGCCCAGGATCGATGCCGATTCCTTGATGTTGCCCTGCGTGCGCTGGAGCGTGGCGGTGATGGCGAGCTTTTCCATCTGCTGGAGCGAGACGCCCGCCGGCACGGCCCAGTTCTTCTGCGCGCCGTTGTGCGCGAGGAACGAGAAGTCTTCTTCGCCCAGCGTTTTGCCGCGGCAGGTCACCATGGCCCGCTCGACCGCGTTCTCCAGCTCGCGGACATTGCCCGGCCAGTTGTAGTCCAGCAGGATGCGCAGCGAGCCTTCCGATATGCCGCCGATGTCCTTGCCCAGTTCGTGTGAGAGGCGCTCGATGAAATGACTGGCCAGCAGCGGGATGTCGTCGCGCCGGTCGCGCAGCGGCGGAATGCGAATCTCGATCACGTTCAGGCGGTAGAAAAGATCATCGCGGAATTTGCCATCGGCCACGGCTTCCTGAAGGTTCACGTGGGTGGCGGCGATCACCCGCACGTCTACGCGCACTTCCTCGGCGCCGCCGACGCGGTAAAAGGCGCGGTCCTGGAGCACACGCAGTAAATCCACCTGGAGCTTGGGCGAGATGTCGCCGATCTCGTCGAGGAAGATGGTGCCGCAGTTGGCCATCTCGAACTTGCCGATCTTGCGCTGGTCGGCGCCGGTGAAGGCGCCGCGCTCGTGGCCGAAGAGCTCGGATTCGAGCAGGGTCTCCGCCAGCGCCGCGCAGGAGACGGCGATGAACGGCTTCGCAGCGCGGATGCCGGAGTTGTGGATGGCGCGCGCCACCATCTCCTTGCCGGTTCCGCTCTCGCCCTGGATCAGCACCGTGCTGGGCAGGCTGGCCACTTCCAGCGCCAGCGCCAGCGCCTCGCGCATGCGCGCGTTCTTGCTGATGATGTCCTGGAAGCAGTACTGCCGCGAGAGCTTTTTGCGCAGGATGGTGTTCTCGCGCTGGAGGTTCTTCACTTTGAGAATGCGGCTCACCAGCAGCGAAATCTCCTCCGGATTGCATGGCTTGACGATGTATTCCTGCGCGCCCTCTTTCATCGCGGCGATGGCGGTATCCACCGTGGCGTAAGCGGTAATGATGATGATGGAGGCCTCGGAATGCAGGCGGCGCACCTGCATCATGGTTTCGATGCCGTCCATGCCGCCGGGCATTTTGAGATCGACGAAATAGATGGCGTAATCCTTCTGGCGCGCCTTGTCCACCGCCTCGCGGCCGGAAGCGGCGGTATCCACCGCGTAGCCATCCTCGCGCAGCCACGCGGCCAGTGATTCGCACATCACCTCTTCGTCGTCGACAACCAGGATTTGCCAGTGGGTTTTCATTGGGGCTCCATTCCTTTCACCACGGAGGCACAGAGAGCACAGAGGAAGCACAGAGAAGGCAAAAGAGATTCTCTCTGTGAGCCTCTGTGTTCTCCGTGGCTCTGTGGTGAGTCTTGGCATTCACTCATGAGCTTGGCTTCCTCTCGATCCGCGCTGCGCAGGCCGGGCACAGCGCCGCGCGCTTGGAATCGATCTGCCGGACGCCCGTCGAAAGCGACATGGCGCAGCCGCTGTCGGCGCAGTGGATGAGCCCGAACAGGTGGCCGGCTTCGTGCAGCGCCTCCTTGCGGGCGCGGTCCAGAAAAACTTCGCGGTTGGGCGGGAGGCCGTAGAATTCCTGGTGCAGGCGCGCCAGCGAAACCACGCCCACGGCGCCGCCGAGCTGCGCATGCCCGAAAACGAAGGTCAGAACGGGGATGAACAGATCGCGCCCGGTCACGGCCAGCAGCTTGAGGGCATCGTCCGGGCGGGCGCGCCCGAGCACTTCGAGAACCGGAATCGAGCCGTACTGGCGGCGCGCGCTATCCAGCGCGAACTCGATCGGCGGCAGCGGCAGGGCGTGGACGGGCACGTGAAAGGCCGCGGCCAGCGAGTCGCCGATGGCGGCGAGCGGCTCGGCGGCGGCGTCGGGATCGAGATCGGCGGTCGCGCCCACGTAGAGATACCTCATCCTTGCCGCGCCATGTCGAACAGCGGCGGCTCGTCCTGGCCGGCGGACTGGACTTGTTCGAGCGGCAGCAGCACGGTGAACGCCGTGCCCTCGCCCACTTTGCTCTTCACGTCGATTTCGCCGCCGTGCGCCTGAATGATGCCGTAGGACACCGCCAGTCCCAGACCCACGCCCTTACCTTCCGACTTGGTGGTGAAGAACGGATCGAAAACGCGCGTGAGGTTCTCGGGGGCGATGCCCTCGCCGTTATCCGCCACCACGATCCAGGCCATGCCTTCACCGGCGCCGGTCGTGACCGTCACGCGCCTCTGCTCTGTGCCGTGCGTGGCCTCGGCCGCGTTGAGCAGGAGATTCAGGACCACCTGCTGGATCTGCGGCGCATCGCAGGGCACCGCCGGCAGGTCTTCGCGTAGGTTGCTTTCCATCGCCACGTTGGAGAGCTTCATCTTGTGCTCGGCGAGCGAGAGGGTGGTCTTGACGATGCGGTTCAAATCGGCGGGCGCGCGCTGCGGCTTCGAGCGGCGCGAAAAAGCCAGCAGGTCGGAAACGATGCGGCCCACGCGCGCGGTTTCATTGGTCACCTGCCCGAGGTATTTGCGGAATTCCTGGATGCGCCCGGGAGGGATGCCGTCGTTCTTAAGCATGCGCTGGAGCAGCATGGAAAGGTTCAGCACGCCGGAGATGGGGTTGTTGATCTCGTGGGCCACGCTGGCGGAGAGCTGTCCGAGCGAGGCCAGGCGGTCGGCTTGCAGCAGTTTCTTCTGCGCGGCCTGGAGTTCGGCGGTACGCTCCTCCACCTTGCTTTCCAGGTTCTGCGTGAACTGGTTGATTTCCGCGAGCGCGGTACGCAGGCGCTCGCGCATGCCGTCGAAGGAGCGCGCCAGCTCGTCCAGTTCCTCGCTCGATCCGACAATGTGGAGCGGGCGGTCGAGGTCCATCTGGCTGATGGCCTGCGTGCCTTCGATCAACTCTTCGATCGGGCGGCTCAGGAACCGCCGCGTGAAATAGAAGATGAACAGGCCGATGGACAGGATCTCGATGGCGGTCACCAGCAGGACACGGAATTTCATGCTGGCGACTTCACGGTCCACGCTGTCGAGGGTCAGTTGCAGGTCGAGCGCGCCCAGCACTTTCACTTCGGCCGGGTGCGCGTGGCACGCAGCCTGGCTGCACGAAGGCTCGTTGTAGATGGGGGTGAGCACGGCCAGGCGCCGGCGGCCGTCCGGGGCGCGGAAGATATGCACGCCCGGCGCCTGGTCGGGGCTTTCGGCCGGTCCGGAGCGGTCTTCGGCGTTGGTGGAGAACATCACCTGGCCGGTGCGGTTCATCAGGCGGATGCGGTCGATGCCCTGCTTGAGGGCGATCATGCGCATCACCTCGTAGGCCGTTTCGCGGTGATCGGCGAGCATGGCATGCCAAGTCGCGCTGGTGATTCCCTTGGAGAGCTGGTCCGCTCCCAGGATCATGGCGTCGAGGAGTTGGCGCTCCTCCGTTTTCACATTGACCAAACCGGAAACCGCTGCCATGACGATCACGATCAGGGTGATCGAGAGGATCAGCTTCCGGGCCAGGCGCCGCGGCATAATAAGTCAATCAGGTCTGAAACATATTGTAGCGCGGTGCCGGGGAGCCGGCTTTAGTTGGGCGAGGGGCCTTCCACGTGGTCGATTACAAGGATCTCGACCGGCGCTTTTGTGCCCACCAACTTCAAGCCAAGCTGCTGCTGGAGGGCGGTGGTCAGGTCCGGTGGAGCGTCCGGCGCATCTGCCGCCGGCCTCGGCACCTGCGTGCCGAGGTTGCGGAACTGGAATTCATCGGGAGTGAATTTGAGCGTAAAGTCGAACCTGCCGCTCAGCCCCGTCTGGTCCACCACCGGCCGATCCAGCACGACGGATTGCAGCAGAGTAGCGAAGTCCGCCATGTTTGCATTTCGTGCCACCAGATGGCCCAAGCCTCTGAAGCTCAGCCCGGGAAGGCTGCTCGGGACGGCGGTGCTCTTCGCCAGCTTTGCTCCGGTCTTCCCCATGGTGATGGCATAGACCGAGAGTTCCTTCTTATCGCGGTGGAACGCGAGTTTGAAGCGGTCGGCGAGCAACTTCTGGAACATGACTTCGAGTTGCTTGCTATTGGGCATGCCGCCGGCTTCCGGTTTTGCGGTGATGTCATAAAGGTCCGATCCGCACCATGCCGGCGCGCCGGAGATTTGCCGGACGTGAATTTCGTATGCAAATACGATCAGGTCGTCGAGCGAAGTGTTGATCGTGAGGAACTCTCCGGGCCCTCTCATGGTGATGGCCTTGCCCAGCCGTCCGGGCTGGCTTGGTTTGATGGTGGCCACCTCGAATTCCAGAGGCGCGTCCGCCGCCATTGATTTCAATCGGACCGGTTGCGGAATCGGCCACGCCTCCTGAGCGTTCACGCGTTTCAGGTTCAACGCCACGTGCTGCGGGCCTTGGCTCCAGTTGCCGTTCAGATTGACGGCGTCGGAGTCCAGCTTGGCTTCGTAAGTGCCACCGATACCGGGTACCGCGATCATCACCGCCGGCCCTTGGATCGTGACCGTTCCGCCGATGGCCTGGCCGCCCTGGTCGATGCTGTACATGGTGGCCTTGAGCCCCTGCTCGGCCTTGTCAATCTTGATGACAATGCGCAGGTCCCGCTGCGGCGTTTGCAGAATGCCCTGCCAGGTTCCGGTGATGTCCTGGCCGCACAGGCAGGATGCGGCAAGGACGGCGAGCACGGCGGTCTTCATCTTTAGACCCCAGGGTCCGATTTAGTATACGCCGCCGTAGTGCTACGGTGTTAAGGATGGTCCTGGACATCGGGTGCGGGAAGCGCAAAATCGAGCCGGACGCGGTGGGCATCGATATCTCTCCCGGCTCGGCCGCCGACAAGGTGTGGAACCTGGACTGTTACCCGTGGCCGCTCGAAGACAATCTATTTGAGCGCATCCACATGTCGCAGGTCATCGAGCACCTGGAAGACCCCATGCGCGCGATGGCCGAGGTTTACCGCGTGGCGCGCGACGGCGCCGATGTTTTCGTGACCACGCCGCATTTCAGCTCGCATAATTCCTATGTCGATCCCACGCACCGCCGGCACCTGGCCGCGGCCAGCTTCGAATATTTTACGGGAAACGGCTTTCCGACCTTCGCCGGCGCGCCGTTTCGATTCGAGATCGTGAGCGTGGAGCTCACCTTCGGCGGGAATTTCGTGCTGGACAACCTGGGACGCGCGCTGGCGCGGCTGTCGCTGCGATGGTACGAGCGGCATGCGGCATGGGTTTTTCCGGCGCTGGATATCCGGTGCCGGTTGCGGGCAAAGAAGCGTTAGCCGCGGCTCTTGTGCCATGTGTTGATGAGCGTGGCCGAGAGAATGATCGCACCTCCGGCCAGGCC
>JAJYLS010000212.1 GCA_021787555.1 Acidobacteriota bacterium
TGATTCTTCGGGCGGTAGAGGATGCCGACCTGATTCGCCAGGCCGCCCGGGGGGCCGTGGAGGCGTACAACCTCCTGGTCTCCCGGTGGGAGAAACGTGTGTATAACTACCTCCTGCGCCTCACCGGGAACCGGGAAGACGCTCTGGACCTGACGCAGGAAGTTTTCTTGAAAGCCTACCAAAACCTTCGCAAGCTGGACGATCCGGAGCGCTTCGCTCCCTGGCTGTACCGCATCGCACACAACGAGGCGTATTCCATGTTCCGCAAGCGCCGCCCTGAGGCCGATGCCGAAGAGATCCAGCCGGAAGGCACGGAAACCCAGATCACCGTCGGTGGCAGCTCGGTCTTCCCCATCGAGCTGAGCCTCGCCGTCGCCAGTGCCCTCGATCGCCTCTCGCCCGACCAGCGCGAGGCCGTGGTGCTCAAGATCTACCAGGGCTTCAAATTCGAAGAAATGGCCGCCATCCTCTCCTGCCCGGTGTCCACCGTCAAGTCCCGCCTGTATACCGCACTCGAACTGCTCAAGACGGAACTGGCTCCCGTAAAGGCACGAGGTGTGTCATGAGTTGCTCGCCATTCGATTTGAAAGATTATTTTCTAAAGGAGCTGGCCGGCCCGCACCGCAGCCAGGTGGAAGCCCACCTGAAAACCTGTGCCGCCTGCCGCGAAGAGCTGGAGCGCCTGCGGCTTACCGAAACCGCGCTGTTTACTTTGCGCGATGAGGAGATCCCGCAGCGCATCGCGTTCTTCTCGGACAAGATTTTCGAGCCCTCGGCGCTGAGCCGGTGGTGGGGCGCGTTCTGGGGATCGGCCGCACGCCTCGGGTTCGCTTCGGCGGCCATGCTCTCCGCCGCGCTGATCTTCTATTCGCTGCGCCCCGTGCCCGTGCGGCAAATCGCGGCTGCCCCTCCGCCCGCGGCGCAGGTTGTGCGGCCCGCGTCGCTTTCCGACGCCCAGATTCAGGCGCGCATCGATACTGCGGTCGCCAAGGCGGTGGCCCAAAGCGAAGCCCGCCAGACCCAAAACACTCAGGCGCTCGTGGCCGAGCTCGAGCGCACCCGCCAGCGGCTCCTGATTGCCGCCGGCGAGTTCGATTACTACCAGAAGAAAGCCAACCAGCTCGTGATTTCCGCCAACAACTATTCCATGCCGCCGCTGGGCAACCCGGAGGTCAAATGAGAACGCTAGGTTTTCTTCTGCTCGTGCTGCCCGCATTTTCCCAAGTGACAGTGACGCCGGCTGCCAACAGGTTGGATCCGGACTCGTTCCCCACCCCCACAGTCACCGTCCCCGGGCACATCGCGCCGCAAACCTTCGTCGATTTGGAAAAGCGGTTCGACACCGAACTCTCGCGCATCGGTGGCGTGAACGATCCGCTCGATCTGCTCGGCGGTACGCGCGGCATTTATCTGGAAGGCTACGGCGCGGTGTTTACGGCCGAAGCCAGCCTGATCGTCACCCCCACCATCTCTCCCTTCCGCAAAACCATCACCGAGGATGAAAAGAAAGCCGTCCACCTGCGCAAGCTTGAGCGCGTCGAGCCGCTCAAGCAGGCCATGGCCGACATGGTGAAGACCGCGGCCACCACGCTGGTCCAGGTCCCTGCCAACCAGCAGATCGTGCTTGCCGTCCGGCTCTTATACCTGCCTTGGGAAGACACCACCGGCCTGCCGGCGCAGATCATGATTAAGGCCGACCGCACCTCCGCCATGGCCGGCCGGTTCGAGACGGAAGTGCAATAGTGGCGGCCACGGTTCCTCCAGCGCCGGAAACCCAGCAGAGCCCGCCCCTGGCGCTCCCGTCTTATAAGCGCCTGGGCGAGATGCTCATCGAGCGCGGCAAGATCGAGGCCGAAGACCTCGAACGCGCGCTCGAAGTGCAGCGCGAGCGCGGCGATAAAATCGGCAAGATTCTCGCCGACATGGGCCTCATCGCCCATCGCGACGTGATGGCCGCGCTCTCCGATCAGCTTGGCATCCCGGTGATCGCGGTGGATGGCGCGCCGCCCTCGGCGCCCGAAATCGATGGCCTTTCGCATCGCTTCCTGCGCCAGTGCCGCGCCTTCCCGGTGTCGCTGCACGATTCCACCCTCACCGTCGCGATGGCCGATCCGCTGGATTTCGAGACCATCGCCGCCATTCGTGGCTTCTGCGGTTTCCAGATCCAGACCGCGCTCGCCTCCGAGCAGGAAATTCTCGACGCCATCGAGAAGCACTACGGTGAAACCGAGCGCCACACGCTACTGGCCGACGGCGAGGACGAGCAGGCGGTGGCCAGCCTCGAACACCTGCGCGACATGGCCAGCGAGGCGCCGGTCATCCGGCTGGTGAACGCCATGATCGCGGAAGCCGTCGAGAAACGCGCCAGCGACATCCATATCGAGCCCTTCGAGAAAGAATTCCGCGTGCGCTTCCGCGTGGATGGCGTGCTCTTCAACCAGGAAACCCCACCGCGCGAATTGAAGGCCGCCATCATCTCGCGCCTCAAGCTGATGGCCAAGCTGAACATCGCCGAGCGCCGCCTGCCGCAGGACGGCCGCATCAAGCTCAAAATCCTGGGCCGCGAAGTGGACCTCCGCGTTTCCACCCTGCCCACGCTCTACGGCGAAAGCGTCGTCATGCGCCTGCTCGACCGCTCGGCGGGCGATTTCTACGACCTCACCCGCCTGGGCTTCGACGACCGCATGCTCTCGCGCATGGAGCATTTCACCGGCCTGCCGCACGGCATGTTCCTGGTGACCGGACCCACCGGCAGCGGTAAATCCACCACGCTCTATTCCGCCCTCAAGCGCATCAACCTGCCGGACAAGAAGATCATCACCATCGAAGACCCTGTGGAATACCAGATGGACGGCATCAACCAGATCCACGTGAATCCGCAGATCGGCCTGACGTTCGCTTCCGGCCTGCGCCACATCGTGCGCCAGGACCCGGACGTCATCATGGTGGGCGAAATCCGTGACCGCGAGACCGCCGACGTGGCCATCCGCGCCGCCCTCACCGGCCACCTGGTTTTCTCCACGCTGCACACCAACGATGCGCCCAGCGCCATCACGCGCCTCACCGACATGGGGGTGGAAAATTACCTGATCACTTCGTCGCTGGTGGCCGTGCTGGCGCAGCGGCTGGTACGGCTGATCTGCCAGAACTGCAAGGTGGACGCGGGCACCGCACTCGCGCCCGATGGCGAGCTGGTACAGGTGTTCCGCGGCGCAGGCTGCGAGGCTTGCAACGGCAGGGGCTACACGTCGCGCATGGGCATCTTCGAGATGATGGACATTAACGACGAGATGCGCAAGCTCATCATGGACAACGCCGACGCCGCCGCGCTGACCCGCACGGCGCGCCGCAACGGCATGCGCAACCTGCGCGAGGACGGCTGGAAAAAAGTCCGCGAAGGCCTGACCACCGTGGCCGAGGTCATGCGCGTCACGCAGGAGCTTTAGAAGGATTTGCCGCAGATGAACGCCGATAAACGCAGATTCAGAACAAGGCTTTATCGGCGTTCCTCGGCGTTTATCGGCGGCTGAAATCTTATGGCGACCTTTTTCTTCCGCGCAGTCGCGTCCGACGGCAAGGTCCGCACCGGCAGCCTCAGCGGCGGTAACGAGCGGCTCATCGCCCTGGAACTGCGCAAGCAGGGGCTCACGCCCATCTACGTCGGCGTGGCGCCCAAAGGCCTCTCCGCGGAAATCAAGCTGCCTTCCTTTGGCGGCAACAAGCGCAAGGACGTCCTCTTCTTCACCGGCGAGCTTTCCACCCTGCTCAATTCCGGTGTTCCGCTCGACCGCGCCCTCTCCATCACCGCCGAGCTCACCGAGCGCTCCGGCTTCCGCTTCATCGTGCTGGACGTGCTGCGCGTGCTCAAGAGCGGCAAGCCGCTGGCCGACAGCCTGGCCACCCACCCGCAATATTTTCCCGACCTGTACATCAACATGGTGCGCGCGGGCGAGGCCTCCGGCTCGCTGGCCATCATCTTCGAGCGCCTCGCCGAATTCGAGCGCACCCGCGACGACCTGCGCAATTACATCATCTCCTCGATGATCTATCCCGCGCTGCTGGCCATGGTCGGCCTGGCCTCGATTCTGGTGCTGCTGCTGTTCGTCGTGCCGCGCTTCGCCACCATCTTCTCCGACCCGCGCATGAAGATTCCCACCCCCACCAAGATCATGATGGTGGCCAGCAACCTGCTCCAGCGCTACTGGTGGATCGGCGCCGGGGCCATCGTGTCCACCGTCGCCGGCTGGCGCACCTACATCAGCACGGACAACGGCCGCCTCTGGTGGGATGGCGCGCGGCTTAAAATCCCGCTCCTCGGCCCGGCGCTGCTCAAGGCCGAAACCTCGCGCTTCGCCCGCGCCATGGCCACGCTGGTGGCCAACACCGTGCCCCTGGTGCAATCCATCGGCATCGCCGCCGCCACGCTGAACAACCGCACCATCTCCGGCGCGCTGGTCGGGGTGGCGCAGGGCGTCAAGCGCGGCGAAGGCATCGCCATGCCGGTGCGCAAGGCCGGGGTGTTTCCGCCGCTCGCCGCGCACCTCCTCACCGTGGGCGAGGAAACCGGCCGCCTGGACCAGATGTTTGCCCGCATGGCCGATATTTACGAAAATGATACTCGTGCCTCCATCAAGCGCTTCACCTCGATCTTCGAGCCGCTCGTCATCCTGGTGATGGGCATCATGGTGGGTGCGCTGATTCTGAGCATGCTGCTCGCCATTACGAGCATCAACGACGTGCCACTATGAAGAAGAAGTCAGAAGTCAGAAGTCAGAAGTCAGAAGCTGGCGTCACCCTGATCGAAATGCTGGTGGTGGTGACCATCATCGGCCTGTTCGTGGCGCTGGTGGGTCCCAGCCTCTGGAAGAAAACCGATGTCGCCCGCGTCACCGCGGCGCGCACCCAGATCGAGCACTTCATGACCGCGCTGGGCGCTTACAAGCTCGACACGGGCCTGTTTCCCAGCACCGAGCAGGGGCTTCAGGCGCTGCGGGTGAAGCCCGCCGACCTGAACCAGTGGGCCGGCCCGTACATGGATCAGGACATTCCCAAGGATCCCTGGGGCCGCGACTACCTCTACAAATATCCGGGTGACCACGGCGACAGTCCCGACATCGTCAGCCTGGGCGCCGATGGCCAGCCGGGCGGCGACGGGATCAATGCGGACATCGTCAGTTGGAAAAGTCACTAAGCGACCGCTCGCGTACGGTCGCGGCTCGGCTTCGGAGCCGCGACCGTCAGGGAGCGATCAGGCCGGCGTTACGCTCCTCGAGATGCTGGTCGTCATGGCCATCATCGGCCTGATGGCGGCCATTTCCGCGCCCTCGATTTCCGCCGGGCTGGACAGCATCCGCATGGCTTCCGCCACGCAATCCGTGGCCAGCTTCCTCAACTCCGGCGTCACCCACGCGGAGCGCAGCCAGCAGCCCGTCGAGCTGGTCATTGCGCCCAAGGAGAACCTGCTTACCGCCTATTCCAACGAGCCCGGCTTCGAGCGCGAGCTGCAATTGCCCGACGGCATCTCCATCGAAGCCATTCTGCCGCAGACGCCCGATGACGCTATCGACCCCGTGCGCCGGCTCCTGCTCATGCCCGGAGGCACGGTGCCGGGCATCGGAATCCAACTGGCCAACAGCCACGGAACGCGCCGCCTCGTCCGGCTGGACCCTATGACCGGCTTTCCGCGCGTGGAGAACGTCACCAAACAGTGAAGCGCACTCGCGGATTTACGCTGCTCGAAATGCTCGTGGCCAGCACCATCATGGCGATCGCCGTGGTGGGACTGCTCGCGGGCATTGCCGGCGCCACGCGCAACGCCGCCCGGCTGCGCGATTACGACCGCGCCGTCGAGCTCGCGCGCTTCCAGATGAACGAGCTGCTGCTCAACCAGATGCTGCCGCGCGACAGCGTCATCGACGGCGATTTCGATCCCGCGCTGACCGGCGGCATCGAGGCCGGCTGGCAGGCGCGCATCACCACCTTCGAACGGCCGCCGAACCCCGGTCCCAACCAACTGGCGCTGGACCGCATCGAACTCGAGATCTGGTGGATGGCCGGCCCCACGCGCCGCACCTTCACCCTGGATGGCTACCGCCCGAGGCTCATAAAGTGAGCATGCGAGCCAGTCGCGCCGCCGGGGTCACCCTGGTGGAAGTCCTCATCGCTGTGACGCTCCTCAGCCTGCTCGCGGTGGGCATGCTCTACAGCATGCGCGTGGGGCTGATGGCATTTTCCAAGGTGGACACCAGCCTCATGCGGAACCGGCGCGCGGCCGGTGCGCAGCGGGTGGTGGAAGACGAACTCGCGGGCATCGTTCCGGTGGTGACGCCCTGCGGCGGCGGGAAGATTCTCTTCTTTCAGGGCGAGCCGCAGACCATGCGGCTGATCTCGACTTTTTCGCTCCAGCAGGGCTGGCGCGGGCAGCCGCAGATCCTGGAGCTGTTCGTGATTCCCGGCGAAAACGGCGATGGCGTGCGCCTGGTGGTGAACGAGATCCCGTACGACGGGCCGTTATCGGCCAGCCAGGTGTGCACCGGCGACGGCCACTTCGCGCCGGTGGTCGCGGGGCCGAACTCCTTCGTGCTGGCCGACAAGCTGGCGTCCTGCCAGTTCCAGTATCTGACTGCCCCCGATAACCCAAGCGACCCGGCGATCTGGCAGCCGTTCTTCAAAAGCAAGCTGTGGCCCTATGGCGTGCGCATCCAGATGGCGCCGCTCGAACCGGACCCGTCCCGCCTCCAGCCCATCACCGCCACGGTGCCGCTGTTCCTCTACCGCAACCCGGAGATGCAGTATGCGGACTAGGGCGCGCGGGTCCGCTCTGCTGACCGTTCTCTGGCTCTCGGCCGCCCTGGCCGCCATCGCCTTTTCGCTGTCGAGCACCGTGCGCGCGGAGATCGACCGCGCTTCGACCGAGGTGGACGGCCTGCGCTGCTACTACCTGGCCAGCGCCGCGGTGCAGCGCTGCGCGCTGGAACTGCTGTGGTCGGTCCAGTCTCCCAGCAACCGCCTCATCCCGCAGGGCTCCGCGTGGATGGATTACACGTTCCCCTCGGGCATCGCGCACGTCGAAATCATTCCGGAGGCTTCCAAGCTGGACGTCAACCGCGCTCCGGTGGAAGATCTCTACCAGTTGCTGATCGCCCTGGGGATCGATCCCGCGCGCTCCCAGGAAATCGCCGCGGCCATCGACGACTGGCGGCGGCCTTCCCAGGGCAGCATCTTCGACAGCTATTATATGTCGCTCACTCCGTCTTTTCGGGCGCCGCATGCGTCCTTACAGGAGATCGAGGAATTGCTTTCGGTGAAAGGCGTCACGCCCGACATTTTTTACGGAACCTACGTCCCCGCGCCGGAGGGCGCGCCGGGTTCGGGACCGCGGCTGGTCCCGCGCGGCGGCCTGATCGACTGCCTCTCGGTGTATGGCGCGCACGACCGCGTGGATGCCAATACCGCGCCGCCGGCGGTGCTGGCGGCCGTGGGGCTGAGCCCGGAGGCCATCGCCGCGCTGGTCGAGCGCCGTACCATGCAGCCGTTCACCCAGGACCAGTTGATGGGGTTCCTGCAATCCATCGGCGCGCCGGCCAACCGCCTGCGGGTCGAGGGCAACTCGATCGTCACCTTCCGCGCCACCGCGCGCCTCACGCTGGCCAATGGCCAGCTTTCCGATCTCAAGCGCACGGTTGCGGCGCAAATGAAATACCTGGACCTCGGCTCCGGACCCACGATCCACACCCTGCGGTGGTACGACACGGCCTGGAGCCATTGACCCGCGCATGCCCGTCGCCATGGCCATTCCCTCGATCGCTTCCAAGGACCTGCGCCGCTTGTTCACCTTCGGCTCCGGCGTAGGAATCGAAGTCGGCGCCACCGATCTGGAAGTGGTGGTGGCGCGCGTGCGCCCATCGAGCATCCAGGTGCTGGGGCGGCTGACCATTGCGAATTTTGCCGAACGGCCCGCGGCGGAATGGGGAGCGGAATACGCGCACTTTTTGAAATCCGCCGGCGTGAGCCATCTCAGCGCCACGGTCCTGCTGCCGCGCCGCGAGGTAATCGTGCGCCAGGTGGCCCTGGTGGGGGTGGCGTCGCGGGACACGGAAGGCGCCATCCGCTTCCAGTTGGACACGCTGCACCCCTACGGCGACGACGAAATCTGCTGGGGCTGGTCGCCCCTGGGCTACGGCTCGGTGATGGTGGGGATCGCGCGGCGCTCCGCGGTGGACCGCTATATCCAACTCTTCACCGAAGCCGGCATCGCGGTTTCGAGCTTCACCTTTTCGGCGGCGGCGGTGCACGCGGCCATCCGGGTAAACGGCGGGGCGCGGGCGCATCCGGACGGCTTTGTGGCGGTGAACCGCGTGGGCGGGCGCGCCGTGGAAATCTATGGCGAGAGCCCGGCGAAGCCGGTATTTTCCGCGGAATTCGAGACCGCTCCGGAACGGGCCGCCGTGCTGGCGCTTTCCGAACTGCGCCTGCCGCCCGACACCGCGCCGCAGAAATTGGAAGAGCTTCTGCCCAAGCCGGCGGTCAACCCGGTGGAGAACGATCTTTCCCGCAACGCGCTACCGTACGCCACGGCGCTGGCTGGGGCCTGTCCCCGGTTGGCGCCCGCGGCGAATGTGCTGCCGGCCGAGCACCGGCGGTTCAACTCGCGGGCCGCGTTCGTTCCGGCGGCGGTGCTCGCGGCGCTGGTGCTGCTGATGGCCGGGGCCATGATGGCGTATTCGAGCTACTCCCAGCGCCAGTATCTGCGCCAGATCGGCGTGCAAATCCAGAAGCTCGATCCGCTGGCGCGCAGGGCCGCGGCGCTCGACCGGCAGATTGCCGAGACCCGCGTGCGGGCGGAACTTCTGGACCGCTTCCGCTACCAGACGCGCAACGACCTGGACGCGCTAAAAGAGCTCACGCGGCTGATCGAGCCGCCCGCCTGGACCAATTCGATCGACTTGCAGAACAACGTGGTGCGGATCACCGGAGAAGCGCCGCAGGCCGCGCCGCTGCTGAAGATCCTGGATTCGTCCCCGTATTTCGAGAACTCGGCATTCGAGATGACCAACCGGAGTCCCAGCGGCTCGGGCGAGATTTTCCAGATCCGCTCGAACAGGAAGAGGCGCCCATGAGGGGGATGCGTGGCGCAGGCTTGCAGCCTGCCATGCCCGCATTTTGCGGGCATTCCGCGCGGCACGGTGGAATGCCGGCAGAATGCCGGCACGGCGGGCAAAATGCCCGCGCTACGGGCCATGTCGAGCGGGAAGAGGCGGCCATGAACCGGGGGCCGGGGGAGAGGCGCCCATGAACGTTGGAACCGTGGATCGCCGCGCGCTGCTCATGCTGTTCGGCGGATTGGCCTTCATCGCCGTGCTGCGGTTCGGCGTGTATGGCGACCGTTCCACCAAGGTGGTGGCGCCGTCGGAATCGGTTCCGCTGGCCGAATCGCGGCTGGCGCTGCGGCGCCGCGCCGCGGCCACGGTTCCGGGCAAAGAAGCAGTCCTGAAAAAGGAACAGGCCGAACTGGCCGCGCGCGAGACCGGCATCCTCAAAGCCGATACCGCGGCGCAGGCACAGGCGCAGTTGATGGACGTGATCCACCGCATCGGCGCCGCCAACGGCTTCGACGCGCGCGGCGCGGAAACCCTGGGGAGCGATGCCCGGCCGCTCGGCTCCGACTACGGCGAGGTTACGGTAACCGAAACCTTCACCTGCCAGATCGAGCAGCTCGTCAATTTCCTGGCCGCACTGGCCAACGAGCCCGAAATTCTGGCGACCCAGGAGATTCACATCACCGCCGGCAACGACAAGAAAAAGCTCATCCAGGTGCGGCTGAGCCTTTCCGGCGTGGTGCCACGGAAGCTGGTGCCGGTGAAGAAAGGGCTGAGCGCGCTATGAACCGCAAGCTGCTGATGCTCGATTGCGTGCTGGCCGCGATCCTGATCTACGCCGGATTTCAGTTCCGCCGCGAATGGTGGGCCACCAGGGCCCGGGATGCGGCCAGGCTGCACGTCCACGTGCCGCCGGCGCCGCCGCCTCCGTTCACGCCGCTGGCCACGCAGCCCCCGCTGTTGGCGTCCGGCTACGCGTCGATTGCCGAGAAAATGCTGTTCACGCCCTCGCGCAATCCCAACGTGGTGATCGAGGTTCCGCCGCCGCCGCCGCCGAAGCCGGTTCCCCCGCTGCCGGTATATCACGGCATGATGAACATCGACAAGAGCGGGCCG
>JAJYLS010000213.1 GCA_021787555.1 Acidobacteriota bacterium
ACCAGAGGGCGAACCCAGGAATGACCGCTGCGCCGCTGTGCGCCGCGAGCCTGGCGAAGCCGGCTCCGGTGCACGCCGGCACGCCGAAGAAATCGACGAAGACGCCTTCCTCGGCCATGACGTTCTGGTCGATCAGAATCCCCACGGCTTCATTTGCCGCCAGGGCTTTGAGAATGGAGCGCGCGAAACCGCGCTTGGAGATCAGGCGATTGCCGGAGAGGGTGCGGCGCCGCTCCACGAACCGGTCGATCAAGGGATTATCCAGCGGCCGCGCCACGACGTGCATGGGGCCGGTGAACAGCGCATGTGCGTAGGCGCTCAACTCCCAGTTGCCGAGATGCGCCGTCGCAAAAAGCACGCCGCGCCCTTGGGCGAGGGCGCGCTCGAAGTGCTCCATCCCTTCGCGGCGGATCCACCGGTCCACGTTGCCGCGGTGGATGGACGGCAGCCGGGCGAAGCCCACGAGCAGCCGCGCGATGGAGCGGAAGACACCGCCGGCGATCGCCTTGGCATCCGCGCCGGGCAGTGCCAGCGCGAGGTTCCGGCAGGCCGTACGGCGCAGCCGCGGCACCGCCACATCCAGCAGCCGGGCGTAGCCGGAAGCGAGCACCTTCGCCACCGGGAGCGGCGTCCACTCCAGCGATTTCACCACTCCCAGCACGAGCGCGTACTCCATCCGGTTGCGTATCGCCGAGCGCTGGCGCATCAACCCGCATTGAAACACAGGCGCGGAGGCCTGTGCCACTCGTCAGGCGTGCTTCTCGCGATGATGATGGGGCATGACGACGAAACCGCCGATGCCCCAGACCATCAGAACGACGAAGAAGAACCCAAACGCCAGATCGAGCGCCGCACCCTTCCACTCGGGCGGGGTGGGTACAAAACCGACGGCCAGTGCGGCGGCAATCGCCACCGCATGCCAGAACCAGCGTTGGGATTGGTAGCGGTATAACAGGCCGATCGGAATGCCGATCGCCAGAACGTAAACCAGGACAGCCAACAACGCGAACATCGCCAGCCTCCTGCTGGTATTGTAGATCTAAATTTAAGATATTGGAATCTTTTTCTATCGATACCAGTTGTTCTCCCGGTGGTAGTGGAAGCCGTTCCGCATGTATCCCCGATCGCCCCAACTCGCCACCCGCAGCGGCTCGTTCAACTGGAAGGTAAGCATGGAACCGGCCGGAATGCGGATATGGTTGCCACGGTACTCGACCGGACCGCCGGTGGCGCCCGCGATGGCGCCGACGATGCCGCCCACCAGGCCACCGCCCTCGCGGAGCCGGTTCATATCAAACCGCGCTCCGGTGGTGTCCAGGACGTAGCGCCGGCCGGCCACGGTGATCGATTCGACATCCACGGCGAGATCATTTGGACCGATCTGCCGCACGATCATCTCGCAAAAAGCACCGGCGGGGATGGCTACGTTACCGTCGGGAGTGAACACGTCGTTGACGACGTGCCCCGGATAGATTCTGCCGCGGTCCCACCGCGCCACCATGATGGGGCCGTTGATCTGGACCTGGATCTGCGTGCTGGCGGGGATGAAATTGGGACGGGGAGCACCGGCCAACGCGGGCACTCCCGCGCCGATAAGAAGTAGAGGAATTGCCAGTAAAGACTTCATATACAAGCCTCCGTGTGTGGAAAGGCAACTCCGCTGCCAGGGTAATGTGGGGCACAGCACCGATGGCGGCGCGGCGCCGGCAGGTTCAGGCGATCTTGGATTCTTTTCTGAGGGCTTCGTGGAGCAGCGTTTTGATCAGCGTCTGGTAGCCGACCCCGCGTTTCTCCGCAAGTCTGCGGGCGCGCTCGATATCGGTAACCGGCAGTCGAACGGAAACGTTCCTGGTCGGCACCGCGCCTCGGCGGCCGTGCTTCAATAGCAGGTCGGCGATAAGCTCCTGGTGGCGGTCCCACCACTCCGCTTCCTCTGCTTCGGAGCGGAATTGCGGGGTATCCAACACAACTGGTTTGCGCTTCCTGGAAGTCATAATCTTTCCCTCACTCTCTTGTTTGCGGTATGCGCGGTGATGACCCGAATCCTGCCGCGGCGCATCGTATAGACGAATTGCAGGGTCCGGCCCTGCTCGGTTCGTCCGGCGCACAGCACTCTCTCCTCACCACCGCGCTTCTGAACCGCGAGCACCACCAAAGGATCATTAGCAAAAGCCTGTTCGACCTCCTCCGGTGCGACACCGTGCCGGGCGATGTGATCGGCGTTCGCTCGATCCCAGTCGAACTTCACCCCGCGTGGCATGCCTTTCAAGATTGTACATACAGTTTAGTATGGCATAGACGTTCAAACGAGACGCCCACGGAAAATTGAGCGCTACTCGATCCAGCCGCCGCCGAGCACCAGATCGCCATCGTGGAAAACCGCGCCCTGGCCGGGAGTGACGGCGCGCTGCGGCTCGTCGAAAATCACTTCGACGCGCGCGGCACCGCCGGCCGCGTGGAGCGTCGCGGGGGCGGCGGCGTGCTTGTTGCGGATCTTCACCTGGGCACGGACCGGCGCGGAGACGCCGGCAATCGAAATCCAGTTCACGTCCTTCACGAAAAAACCGCGGCGCAGAAGGTCGCCGTTGCCGCCGACCACCACGCGCTGCGTCTTCGGGTCGGTGGCGATCACGTAGAGCGGCTCGGCGGCGGCGATGCGCAGCCCCTTGCGCTGGCCGACGGTGAAGCGGTGCACGCCGTTGTGCTCGCCGAGCGTGCGGCCATCGGCGGTGACGATGGGGCCGGGTCCGGGCGGCGGCGCCGCGGCGTCGTTCTCCTGCAAATAGGCGTGGAGGAACGCGGCGTAATCGCCGTTGGGGACGAAGCAGATTTCCTGGCTGTCGCTCTTCGCGGCCACGGCGAGGCCCATGGAGCGCGCCAGTTCGCGGACTTCCGGCTTGGTCAGCTCGCCGAGCGGGAAGAGCGTGCGCGCGAGCTGCGGCTGGGTGAGGCCGAAGAGGAAATAGGTCTGGTCCTTGGCGGGATCCTTGCCGCGCAGAAGCTGGTAGCGGCCGGAGGGCTCGTCGTAGCGGATGCGCGCGTAGTGGCCGGTGGCGATCTGGCGCGCGCCGGCGGCATCGGCCATATCCAGGAAGCGGTCGAACTTGATGTAGTTGTTGCAGAGCGTGCAAGGCACGGGCGTGCGGCCGGCGAGGTATTCCTCGACGAACGGCTTGACCACGTGCTGCTCGAACTGCTGCTCGAAATTGACCACGTAGTACGGGATGCCGATCTGCTCAGCCACGCGGCGCGCGTCGTAGACATCGTCGAGCGAGCAGCAGCGGCCGTGGCCAACGGGAGCCTCGGCGCCCGCCCACAACTCCGGCAGGCGGCGCTGGTTCCAGAGCTGCATGGTCATGCCGACCACGCGGTGGCCCTGGCGCACCAGAAGCGCGGCGACGGTGGAACTGTCCACTCCGCCGCTCATGGCGACGGCGATGGGTGCGTCAGGCATGCACGGAGATTCTACGCAGGTGCGCGACGGAAGCTTCGAGCGCGTCGGCCAGGGCGTCGACCTGCGCGGCGGTGTTCAAGCGGCCGAGCGAGAAGCGCATGCTGGCGCGCGCGCGGTCGTCGGAAAGCCCGATGGCGGTGAGGACGTGTGAGGGCGTGACGGCGCCGCTCGAACACGCCGCGCCGGTGGAAACCGCAAAGCCGCGCAGGTCGAGTGCGATCACCAGGGCTTCGCCGTCCACGCCGTCGAAATAAATGTTGCTGGTGTTGGGCGTGCGGTTCCAGCACGAGCCGTTGACGCCGGTTCCGGAGATGCGGTTGAGCACGGCCTTCTCGAGGCGGTCGCGCAGCGCGGCCTGGCGCTCGGATTCGACGAACATGGTGTTCGCGGCGAGCTCGGCCGCCGCGCCGAAAGCCGCGGCGCCGGGGACGTTTTCCGTGCCGGGGCGATGGCCGCGCTCGTGATGGCCACCGAAATCGGTGGGCGCGAGGCGCGTGCCCTTGCGGATGTAGAGCACACCGACACCCTTGGGCGCGTAGAGCTTGTGCGCGCTGACGGAGTACAGATCGACGCCCAGCGCATCGACATCCACGGGGATCTTGCCGAGCGCCTGGACGCCATCGACGTGCAGCGGCACGCCGGCTTCGCGCGTGATGCGCGCGATTTCGGCGATGGGCTGGACGGTGCCGATTTCGTTGTTGGCGTGCATCACCGAGACCAGCACGGTTTCGGGGCGGAGGGCGGCACGGACATCGTCCGGGTTGACGACGCCACTCGCGCCCACGCGCACGCGCGTCACGGCAAAACCTTCGCGCTCGAGCTGCGCGCAAGGACCGAGGACCGCGGGGTGCTCGATGGTGCTGGTGATGATGTGACCCTTACCCGTAGCGCGCGCGACGCCCAGCACGGCCATATTGTCGGCTTCGGTGCCACCGCCGGTGAAAACGATTTCGGAGGGGCCGGCGTGGATCAGCGCGGCGATCTGCCGCCGCGCGGCTTCCAGCTTCTGCTTCGCGGCCTGGCCGAAGTGGTGGATGCTCGAGGCGTTACCATACACTTGACCGAGGCACACCGCCGCGGCATCGCGCGCCTCGGGTGCGACCGGAGTAGTGGCGTTGTGATCGAAGTAGACGTGCTCCACTAAAATTATTCTAGCGAATGACGAATCCGATCGTTTCTCTCACTACCGATTTCGGCCTCTCTGACCACTACGTGGGCACCATGAAAGGCGTGATTTTGGGGATTTGCCCGCGCGCGCGGATCGTGGATTTGAGCCACCTGGTGCCGCCGTTCGAGATTGCCGAGGGCGCGTACCTGATCGCGCAGGCGTACCGGTATTTTCCGAAGAAGACGGTGCATGTGGTGGTGGTCGATCCGGGGGTCGGGACGGCGCGGCGGCCGATCCTGATGGAAGCGGCCGGGCAGTATTTCATCGCGCCGGACAATGGCGTGCTGGCCATGATCTACGGGCGCGAGAAGCACAAGATCCGGTTGATATCGAACGAGCGTTACTTCCGCAAGCCGGTGAGCCGGACCTTCCACGGCCGCGACATTTTCTCGCCGGTGGCGGCGAACATCGCCGCGGGCGTGCCCCCGGCGCGCATGGGCAAACTGATTGACGATTACCTGCGGCCGGGATTCGAGCAGCCGCTGCGGACCGGCAAGCGGGCGTGGAGCGGGCGGATTCTGAAGATCGACCACTTCGGGAACATGATCACGAATTTTCATTCGACGGATTTCCCGGACCTGGAGCGGCGCGATTTCGCGCTGATGCTCGGCGGCCGCGAGATTCGCGCGCTGGCGCGCAACTACGCCGAGTACCCGCCGGGCGAGTTGTTCCTGCTGGTGGGGAGCGGCGGATATATCGAGGTGTCGATGAACCAGGGCTCGGCGGCGAAGGAGACGGGGTGCGCGAGCGGGGGACCGGTGGAGTTGATGGTGTGGTGAGGGTTCACGCAGCCGTGATATCGGTGCGTGCGAAATCGTCGCCGATGTAGAGCAGGGGCATGCCGCTGATCGCCGCGACCGCGTAGCTCATGCAATCCCCAAAATTCAGGCCGGCCGGGTGGCGGCCCTTGCCGAACCGCAGGAACGCATCGGCAGCCGCATAGAAGTGCTCCTCCGTGAAATCCACGATTTCGGCGTTTTTTAGCCGAAGGTACGCCATCAGCAAGGGCCGCACATCAGCGCCCAAGCGAGAGGATAATACCATCACGGTCTCCGTGAGGGTAGGAGCACCGATCAGGACGGCTGTGGCTCCTTCGATCCGCTCGGCGATTCGATCGCACCCTGGCTCTTTGAGGTAAAGGGCCACCACGGCCGAGGTGTCTAAGACCATCGGCTAAACCCCGTGAGGCCCATAACCGAGGATCTTATCGTGTTCTTTGCGGGGAATGGGCTTTCCCAGCTTATCGGCTGCGACACCCGGCCAAACGTGACGCTCGAAGTATTCCAATGTGCTCTCGCGCCGCGCCCTCGCGGCGCGGGCCCGCAGCCGCGATTTGCGTTCGATCAGCGCTTGACGAATGGCCTCCGTCATCGTCTCGTTTGCGAGGCGGGCGACCTCGCCAGCGAGTTTTTGCACCTCTGGGTTCTTGATATTGAGCGCCATGGTGGAAAGGCACCTTACATCCACCATTCTACCAATCGTGGAGACGTGGCGGTTGTCCACACACATCACCTGGAAGGGGTGAAAAGCTTGCTGATGAACCAGGGCTCGGCGGCGAAGGGGACGGGGTGCGCGAGCGGGGGGCCGGTGGAGCTGATGGTGTAGTGAGGGAGGAAGCTAATTCGCGGCCGGAGTTTTGTCGGCTCGGTCGACAATCACGACTTCAATGCTGCCTTTCCTGGGTCGGAGATTGAGCCCAAGTTGGCGCACAAGCGCCTCGAAAATCGTCGGCCCGGGGGCCGGTTCGCGGGCACCTGTCGGCACTTTGCCTGTCGACCAGAATACGTCTATGGCATATCTTCCGTGAAGCCCCGTCGCATCGACCACAGGCCGATGCACTTCACCGGAGATGTAGTGGGCGAAGTTTGCCATTGACTGAGACTGAAATTGAATCCGGCCCCGCGCATTCAAGTATCGGATACCATTCCCGCCGGGAACGTTCGGAAACCCATTTCTGTCCACTGCCGGCCCGGGCAGCGGCGGCGCGTCGCCAGCGGGTTGAAATTTGGGGCCACCTTTAGCGACCACCAACTCATAGATTGCCATCTCCCGCTTCTCGTGACGCACGGACATCCGGAAGCGCTCTTCCAGCAGTCTCCTCAGCATGCCCGCGAATTCTTCACTTGTAGTTCCCGGCGGTATCTTTGCGATCACGTCGTAGCTCGCGCTCCGCGTCCAACCGGGCGCGACGATCTGATATTCAAAAGCCCTGTATGCGTGGCCAAGGAGGATAAACAAGGTACAGTCCACGCAAGACCACATCCCGGGATCGGCGCTCCCGGGACCGCCGGTGAGCCGTGGCGCCGTGCCGGATCGATTCGGCTTGAGCGATGCCACCTCGAATTCCGCATGGCTGACGGGTTGCGAATAAGCAGTGAACCAGAAGCAAAGGACGAGGGGAGCAGCCAGCTTTCCTAACATCACGGCCTCCATATCACCGACGCACGACTGTACAGAAACGTGCAGCGCATTCCGGTCCGCACCAGACTTTTCCGCAAGGCGTGGTTGTTATGCGAGATCCCGCAGGCGTCAGGATCAGGCAGGAGCAGCGATGGCGGAGACTCAGCCGCGGCCGGATCCACCCAGGCGGCCGGTGGGCTTCATCCCGCCGGGGAAGAAATAGGAGCGCAGTCCTCTGATACCCTGACCATATGGACCAGGAGCAGCTCCGGTCGCTGTTCGAGCAGGTGCGCAGCGGGGCGGTGGAGATTGACGCCGCCATGGCGCGCATGCGGCACATGCCGTTCGAGGACCTCGGGTTCGCCAAAGTGGACCACCACCGCGAACTGCGGCACGGCATGCCGGAGGTGGTGTTCGCGAAGGGGAAAACTGCGGAGCAGGTGGTGGCCATCGCCGGATGCCTGCTGGAAAAATCGCAGAACGTGCTGATCACGCGCGCGGATGCGGCGTGCGGCGCGGCGGTGACGGAGCGGTTCCCCGGCGGCGAGTATTTTCCGCTCTCGGGCATCGTCCGCTTCTGGCGCGATCGCACGGTGCGCGGCAAGGGGCCCATCGCGGTGGTGTGCGCGGGCACGAGCGATCTGTTCGTGGCGGAGGAGGCGCAACTCACCGCCGAAGCCATGGGAAACGAGGTGGACGCCATCAGCGATGTCGGCGTCGCCGGGATCCATCGGCTGATGCACAATCGCGAGCGGCTGTGCGCGGCGCGCGTGGTGGTGGTCTGCGCGGGGATGGAAGGCGCGCTGCCGAGCGCGGTGGGCGGGCTGGTGTCGTGCCCGGTGATCGCGGTGCCGACCAGCGTGGGGTACGGCGCCAGCTTTCACGGGCTCGCGGCGCTGCTGGGGATGCTCAACAGTTGCTCCAGCAACGTGACCGTGGTGAACATCGATAACGGGTTCGGCGCGGGGTACGTGGCCAGCCTCATCAACCGCTTATAGGCGATTTGTAGTACACTGATTATTTACTCCAGTGGTTCCGACACACTTTCTGTGTGTTCGGGCTCCTAGCGAAAAAGAGGCTTTGAATGCACGCGATTATCGAGACCGGCGGAAAACAGTACCGGGTTGCGCCCGGGGACGTGATCCGCGTGGAAAAGCTGGCCGGGGAGGTCGGCGCGGAAATCGAACTGCCGGCCAAGGCGGCGTTCCAGGATACCGGCGAACTGCTTTCCGGCGGCACGGTGAAGGCCACCATCCTCGGCAACGGCCGCGGCGACAAGGTCACCGTCTTCAAGTTCAAACGCAAGAAACAGTACAAGCGGACCATCGGTCACCGCCAGTCCTTCACCGAAGTGAAGGTCGGCGAGATTCTGGCGTAGGGGAAGTATGGCGCACAAAAAAGGTTTAGGCAGCTCGAAAAACGGGCGCGATTCGAACGCGCAGCGGCTGGGCGTGAAGGTGTTTGGCGGACAACTGGTTCCGGGCGGATCGGTGATCGTGCGGCAGCGCGGCACGAAGATCAAGCCGGGGCTGAACGTCGGCTGGGGCAAGGACGACACGCTGTTCGCCAAGGTGACCGGAGTGGTCGAATACAAAGACCGCGGGCGGCTGGGCAAGTTCGTCAGCGTGCACGCGTCGGAGTAGTTCCTACCTGCTATTTCGGGGTTGTGTAGCCTGTCCCCGAAATTATGTTCATTGACGAAGCGAGAATTCTGGTGAGGGCCGGGGGCGGCGGCAACGGCTGCTTGGCGTTCCGTCGGGAGAAGTATGTTCCGCGGGGCGGGCCGAGCGGCGGCGACGGCGGGCGCGGCGGCGACGTGATTTTTGTGGCCGACGAGCACGAAAACACGCTGCTCAAATTCCGTTTTAATCCGGAGCACAAAGCCGAGCGCGGACGGCACGGCGAAGGCAGCAACAAGACCGGCGCGGACGGGCGCTCGATCGAAGTCGAGGTGCCGATGGGCACAGTGGTGTACGACGAAGCCACCGGCGAGCGGCTGCACGATTTCACCACGCCCGGCGAGCGCTTCACGGTGGCGCGCGGCGGACGCGGCGGGCGCGGCAATGCACGGTTCGCCACCTCGACGCACCAGGCGCCCACCGAGCACGAACCGGGGCGCCCGGGCGAGGAGAAGCACCTCCGGCTGGAGTTGAAGCTGCTGGCCGACGTGGGGCTGGTGGGGTTCCCTAACGCGGGAAAATCGACGCTGATTTCGCGCATTTCCGCGGCGCGGCCTAAGATCGCGGACTATCCTTTTACTACGCTCGAGCCGCATTTGGGCGTCGTGGCATGCGGCGATTTCCGCAGCTTCGTCGTGGCGGATATCCCGGGGCTGATCGAAGGGGCGCATTTGGGGCACGGGCTGGGAATTCAGTTTCTGCGGCACATCGAGCGCACGCGGCTGCTGGCGCACCTGGTGGACGTATCCGAGGCGAGCGGGCGCGACCCGGTCCAGGATTTTGAAACCGTGATGCGCGAGCTGGCCAGCTTCAGCGAGGAACTCGCGAAGAAGCCGATGATCGTGGTGGCGACGAAGATGGATGCGGCGCAGGACGCGGCGCGTCCGGCGGCGCTGCGCGCGCTGGCGGCGGAGCGGGGGCTGGCGTACTTCGAGATTTCGAGCGTGACCGGCCAGGGCATCGGAGAGCTGAAGTACGCGATGGGCGAGCGCGTGCTGGCGCCGGTGGCCTAAACTGAGTTCATGGACGCCGCGCCGCTGCTCGCACGAATTGCCGAGGTCTTCGAAAAGCACGGGCTTGAGGCAGTCCTGATCGGGAACGCAGCGGCAGCGATTCAAGGCGCACCCATCACCACAATCGACATGGACTTTCTATTTCGCAGAACGCCGGCCAATCTCAAGAAGCTGCCAGCGATCGCTTTCGAGGGGCTCCCGGCGGCAAGTGGCAGATCGAAATCTCCAGCCCGGTTTGGTCAGCCAACTGTTGCAACTCCAGTTTCCAGAGGCGGACTCTGGCTCCATTACTGCCTCCGGAATCTGCCGTGATCAACA
>JAJYLS010000214.1 GCA_021787555.1 Acidobacteriota bacterium
TCTGTCGTGCGGGTGGCGGGGATGACCAAGGGCGCGGGGATGATACAGCCGCGCATGGCGACCACGCTGGGATTCGTGATGACCGATGCCCACATTCCGCTGGCGCCGCTGCGGGCCATGCTGCGGCGCGGGGCGGAGCGCAGCTACAACCGGATCTCGGTGGACGGCGATACATCGACCAACGACACGCTGCTGCTGCTGGCCAACGGCGCTTCGGGGGTGCGGCCCGATCCGCGCGAATTCGGGGTGGTCGAAGAGGCGGTGACGAGCGCGATGGAATCGCTGGCGCAGGCCATCGCGCGTGATGGCGAGGGCGCGCGCAAGTTCATCACCATTCTGATTTCGGGCGCGCCCAGCGACGCCGGCGCGGCGCAGCTTGCGCGCGCCATCGCCAATTCGCCGCTGGTGAAGACGGCGGTGGCGGGATCGGACCCGAACTGGGGGCGCGTGCTTTCGGCCGCTGGGAACGCGGGTGTGGCGTTCGATCCGGCGAAGACGGACGTGCACATGCAGGGCGTGCTGGTGTGCCGCGGAGGACTGGCGGCGCAGTTTTCCGAACCCGAGCTGAAGGAAAAGCTGGACGCGCCGGAGTGCGAGATCCGCCTGGCGATCCGGGGGAAGGGCAAGGGTACGGCCCGCTTCTGGACGTGCGATCTGACGGAAGAATATATTCGGATTAATGCGAGCTATAGAACTTAGGAGTCAGAAGTCGGGAGTTAGGAGTCAGAATGAAACGCGCGGTGCTGCTGGCAGTTTGCGCGGCGGTTCTGTTTGCCGGGCCGGAGGAGGACGCCTGGAACCTGGTGGCGCGACTGGCTACGGATCTGAGCGCCAATAACGGCGTCGAGTTTCTGGCGCACATCGATCCGAAGATGCCCGGGTATGAAACGCTGTACAACGATGTTCTCGCTCTGACGCGCGAGGCGGCGCTCTCGTCTTCCATCGACCCGATCAGCAACCGGGGCGACGACCGCAACCGCACGCTGGAGGTGGATTGGATTATGGAACTCACCGGGCGGGACAATTCCGCTGTCTTCCAGCGGCGCCACGAAAAAGTGAAGCTCCAGATGAAGAAAGAGGGCCGGCACTGGCGGGTGGTGGGGCTGGAGCCGCTGCGGTTTTTCCGGCCGGCGTGAGTTATCGACTCACTGGGTGTGCACTTCGCGCACGAGCACGAATTGCGCGTTGGACTGCTGGATGGGAAGCTGAAAAGTTGCCACGGCGCCGGGAGCGAGATTGTCCACCTTGGTGCTGACCGCGCCCACCTGCGAACCCATCATATCGGTGAGGTCGAAAACCAGGTTGGCCTCGTGGATCACGCGCGGGGTATTGTTCTTCACCGTCCCCACCAGCTTGGTGGAGGGGCCGTGCTCGATGCGCGCTTCGACCACCTCGACGTCCTTATTCGAAACCAGGGTGATGTTGTTTTCCAGATTGGGCAGGAGCTTGGCGGCGATCTCGCCGGGCTTGGGCTCGGCCTTGGGAGCGGGCGCGGGAGTGAAGACGTCGCTGAGCGCCAGTACCATGAAGCCGGCTACCAGGAGGACGGGGACTACGACGATGAGGGCGGACCGGGCCTTCTGTGCAAAGGTACGGTTGCTGAGATAGAGCGGATCGGACGGCGCGGCCCCGGAAACGAAACGGTCGATTCTGTTACGAATAGCGCCCCACCATGCGAAGCGGCCGGCGACACCGGCGCGGGCGTCCGGTTTCAGCCCTGCAAAAACGATCGATTCGAGGAACTGCCGCAAACGCCGCATAATTTCTGGAGTTCCACCACGCTTAGTGGGACTCCATTATAACGTGCATCATCGCACACCAGCAGCCTGCCGGTGCGGATTCGCGGACAAGGGAAAACGACATGCGGCGAGTCGGGAGAGGCAAGCGATGCCTGCGCCACGGAAACACAGAAGGAGGAGACTCATGAAAATGCACCTGAAGCTGACCGCGGGCCTGGCAGTGTGGAGCCTGTTGACTGTGGGCGCCGCGTGGGCACGCCCCCAAAAGCACACAGCCAACCGGCTGACCGCCGGAGTCAATTTCGCCGATCAGGCATCCCAAGGGAACCAGGCGGAGATCAAGCTGGCGCAGTTGGCGCAACAAAAGACGACTAACAACAACGTGAAGCAGTTCGCGCAGAGGATGATCAACGACCATACGAAGGCCGAGAATGCGCTGAAGACCGTCGCCGCGAAGGAAAGCATCACTCTGCCGACCACCCTGGCCCCCAAGGACCAGGCGGAATACGATAACCTGTCGAAGCTGAACGGCGCCGCGTTCGACCGCGCCTATATGCGGGACATGGTGGCGGACCACACCGCCGACTTGCAGGCGTTCAAGAACGAAGTGGTCCGTGGGAGCAACCCGCAAGTCAAAGCATGGGCGGAGCAGTACGAACCGACAATCGCCGAACACCTGCAATTTGCCAAAGACACGCAGAAGAAAGTCAAATAGCTATTGGCTGTTGGCTATTAGCGATTGGCTGCCGGCTAGCGGCGATCAGGTTCCGTGAGAAGTGCCTCGAGCCTACCCAGGTTTTCCTGGCGGCCCATAGCGATCAAGTAATCGCCGCCTTCGACGGCGGTATCGGCGGGCGGGTTGAAGACCATCCGCCCGTCGTGTTTGCGAATGGCCATAACGATGACGCCGACTTCGCGGCCAATCTGCATGTCGCGGATGGAGCGCCCGACCATCTCGCTCGCCTCCCCGACGCGCACCTGCTCGATGGCGATATCCATGCCGATATCGTGGGTGGTGAAATCGAGGAACTGGACGACATGCGGGCGGAGGAGGGACTGTGCCAGGCGGTGGCCGGTAAGGGCGTAGGGAGCGAAGACGGCATCGGCGCCGGCGCGGCGCATTTTTTCCTCGGCGCCTTCTTCGGCGGCGCGCGCGGCGGCGAAGATTTTGGGGTTGAGTCCCTTGGCGGAGAGGAGGACGAACAAATTGTCGGCATCGGTGGCGAGCGCGGCGACGAGACCGCGGGCGCGGGTGACGCCCACCCGGCGCAGCGTTTCATCGCGGGTGGAATCGGCGGCGACGGCCAGCATGCCGGCGAGGACGGCGCGTTCGACACGCTCCGGGTCGATGTCCACGACCACGAAGGGAACGCCGGCGTGCTGGAGTTCGTCGGCCGCGCCGCGCCCGACGCGGCCGTAGCCGCAAATGATGAAATGGTCCTTGAGATTATCGATCATGCGTTTATTCCGCCGCTGGGCGAGGGTATCGCCGAATTCGCGCTCGATGATGGTCTGGGTCATGGTCCCGATGGCGACGAAAAGCGTGGTCACGCCGAAGACGATGATGAAGGAATTGAAGACGCGGCCGGCATGCGAGAGCGGATGGATCTCGCTATAGCCCACCGTGGTCATGGTGGTGAGGGTCATGTAGAAGGCATCGAACGGAGAAAAATGGTCGATCACCGTGAAGCCCACGGTGCCGATGGCCAAAACGGTGGCGATGGCCAACAGGATGTAGAGGAAGCGCCGCGCCAGCCGGTTCATTCGAGCCGCGTTCCCCTACAGTCTAGCGCGCGGCGCGGCGCGGAGGCTGAACAGGAGGAACTTCGTGGCCGATCGGGATTATGAATACATAAACATTATTAATCAAATTCCCTTCTTGCATTTGCGAAACTTGTGGTAGTCTGAAATTTAGTTCGATGTCCAGTTCCTCGCCACTCCGGATCGCAGTTCCATCCCACTCCGGGCGCATCCCTGTCGGCATCATTATTAGCATTCTGGTCATCGTAGCCGGCCCCGCCTGACGGCAGCCGGAACCCAGGTTCCAGAGGCCATCAGCGGGGGTTGAAAAGACCCGGCTGATGGCCTTTTTTGTTATCCAGTGAATATTTCTTGAGGCAGCTATGACAACGTTGATGAGCGGCGCACGAATGCTATTGGAATGCCTGGCGCGGGAAGGCGTGGATTGCATTTTCGGCTATCCGGGGGGAGTCACTCTTCCGCTATACGACGTACTCTACGAGCACCACATCCGGCATGTGCTGGTGCGGCACGAAGAGAACGCGGCGTTCGCGGCGGAGGGATACGCGCGGGCGACGGGGAAAGTAGGAGTTTGCTGCGCGACCTCGGGACCGGGCGCGACAAACCTGACGACGGGCCTGGTGGACGCGATGATGGATTCGATTCCCATCGTGGCGCTCACGGGGCAGGTCTCGACGAAGCTCATCGGCAGCGACGCCTTCCAGGAAGCGGACACGTTCGGCATCACGCGGCCGTGCACGAAACACAATTACCTGGTCAAGCGGCTGGAGGACCTGCCGAGCACGATCCACGAGGCGTTTTACGTGGCGGCGACGGGGCGGCCGGGGCCGGTGCTGGTGGACATCCCGAAAGATGTATTCCAGGCGCAGGGGCACTATCAGCCGGTGACGGCGATCCACCTGCCGGGGTACAAGGTTTTCACCGAAGGGCACACGGGGCAGATACGGCGGGCGGCGCAGCTCATCCAGGAATCCGAGCGGCCGCTGGTGTATGCGGGCGGGGGCATTGTGGCGGCGGGCGCGGCGGGGGAACTGCGCCAATTCGTGGAGCTGACCGACACGCCGGCGGTGAACACCCTGATGGGGCTGGGCGGTCTCGCGTCGCGGCATCCGAATTTCATCAGCATGCCGGGGATGCACGGCAGCTACGCGGCCAACATGGCGATGACCAATGCCGATCTGCTGATCGCGCTGGGCGTGCGCTTCGACGACCGCGTGACGGGGCGGCTGGCGGCATTCGCGCCGCACGCCAAGGTGATCCACGTAGATATCGATCCGGCGGAGATCGGGAAGAACCGCGCGCCGGATGTGCCGATCGTGGGCGATGTGAAGCGCGTGCTGGCGAAGCTCAACAAGCTGCTGGCGGAGAGCGGGGCGGGCGATGAAAGAGTTGCCGCGGCGCGGCGCGCGTGGTGGAACAAGATCCGCGGGTGGAAAGCGGAGCATCCGCTGGAAGTGGTGAAGTCGGACAGCGAGATCAAGCCGCAGCACCTGATGGGCGAAATCGACCGGCTCTCGGGGGGCGACGCGGTGGTCAGCTCCGATGTGGGGCAGCACCAGATGTGGGCGGCGCAGCTCATCCGCTTCAACGAGCCGCGGCTGTGGCTGAATTCCGGCGGGTTGGGCTCGATGGGGTTCGGGCTGCCGGCGGCGATCGGTGCGCAGATGGCGCGGCCGGACAAGCTGGTGTTCGCGATTCTGGGCGACGGCGGGTTTCAAATGTCGATTCCGGAGCTGTCCACGGTGGTGAGCTGCGGGTTGCCGGTGAAGATCGTGGTGATGAACAACGGCTATCTCGGAATGGTGCGGCAGTGGCAGACGCTGTTTTACAACAACCGGCTGAGCGGGGTGACGCTGGACGCATTTCCGGATGCGGAGAAGCTGGCTGCCGCGTACGGGTTCAAGGGCAAGACTGTCGAGAAGCCGTGGGAGCTGGCGGGCGCGCTGGAAGAGGCGGTGAACGAGCCGGGGCCGTATTTGCTGAACGTGAAAGTGACGCCCGAGGAATGCGTGTACCCGATGGTGCCGGCGGGAGGCGCGATCAACGAGATGGTGCTGGGGCCGCCGCAACCGGTGGCGGTGCCGAAGTGAGGAGTCAAGGAGCTGAGGAGTTGAGGAGTTCAGAATGCTGCAAGTGATTTCGTTGCTATTGGAGAATAAGCCGGGGGCGCTGATGCGCGTCACCGGGTTGCTGACGCAGCGCGGGTACAATATCGAGAGCCTCACGGTCGCGCGCACGCTCGATCCGGAGCTTTCGCGGATGACCATCGTGGTGGACGTGGAGGCGGCGCAGCGGCAGCAGGTGATCAAGCAGATGAACAAGCTGATCAACGTGCTGCAGGCGGTGGACCTGACGGAATCGCCGGCGGTGGTGCGGGAACTGGTGCTGGTGCGCATCCGGACGCAGCAGGAGACGCGCACGGCGGTGCTGAAGGAGGCCGAAATTTTCGGCGGGCGGGTGGTGGACTCGTCGACCGATGGCTTTGCCATCGAGATGACGGGCGACCCGGAGAAGCTGGGCGAGTTCGTGGACGTGATGCGCAGCTACGGCGAGATCGAGGTGATCCGCTCGGGAGCGATCGCCATCGCGCTGGAAGCGAAGAAGCTGAAATTGCAGCCGCCGGTGGAACCAGGGGCCGGGTCCAGGGGGCCAGGAGCCAGGGAAGTGACGGTTTAACGAAAGGACAGACATGCCGAGACGGTTTTACGAAAAAGACGGAAATCTGAGCAATTTGAGCGGGCGCACGGTGGCCATCATCGGGTACGGCAGCCAGGGACACGCGCACGCGCTGAACCTGCGGGATTCGGGCGTGGACGTGGTGGTGGGACTGTACCCGGGGAGCAAGTCGTGGGCGAAGGCCGAAGCTGCGGGGCTGAAAGTGATGACCACGAGCGATGCGGCGAAAGCGGCGAACGTGGTGATGATCCTGGTTTCGGATCATATTCAGGCGGATTTGTACGAGAAGGACATCGCGCCGCACATGACCGCGGGGAAGACGCTGATGTTCGCGCACGGCTTCGCGATTCACTTCAAGCAGATCGTGCCGCCGAAGGACATCGACGTTTCGATGATTGCGCCGAAGGCGCCGGGGCATCGCGTGCGCGAGTTGTTCACCGACGGCGTGGGGGTGCCGGCGCTGGTGGCGGTGCACCAGAACGCGAGCGGGCAGGCGCTGGAGCGCGCGCTGGCATACGCCCTGGCGCTGGGCTGTCTGCGGGCGGGCGTGATCGAGACGACCTTCCGCGAGGAGACCGAGAGCGACCTGTTCGGCGAGCAGAGCGTGTTGTGCGGCGGCGTGAGTGAACTGATCCGCGCGGGATTCGAGACGCTGGTGGCGGCGGGATATGCGCCGGAGATCGCGTATTTCGAATGCCTGCACGAAGTGAAGCTGATCGTGGACCTGATTCACGAAGGCGGGCTGAGCTACATGCGGTACTCGGTTTCGGACACGGCGGAATACGGCGACTACACGCGCGGGCCGCGCATCGTTACCGAGCAGACGCGGGCGGAGATGAAGAAGATTCTCTCGGAGATACAGTCGGGCGAATTTGCGCGCGAGTGGATCAACGAGAACAAGACCGGGCGGAAGAAGTTTCTCGCGATGCGGGCGGCGCAGCAGGACCAGCCGATTGAAAAGGTCGGGCGCGAGCTGCGCGAGATGATGCCGTTCTTGAAAAAGAAGAAGGAAGTTGGAGTACCGGTAGGGTAGGGAAGTTATGAGTTGTGAGTTATGAGTTACGAGCTGCGGCGCTGGTGAACTCATAACTCATAACTCAAGACTGAGAACTTAGTTATGAAAATCTTCACTTTCGATACCACTCTCCGCGACGGAACGCAGGGGGAGTCCGTCTCTTTCTCCGTGGATGACAAGCTCATCATTGCGCAGAAACTGGATGAGCTGGGCATCGATTACATCGAGGGCGGCTGGCCGGGGTCGAACCCGAAGGACCAGGAATTTTTCCGCCGCGCGCGCGAGGTGACGCTGCAACACGCGCGGCTGACCGCCTTCGGCTCGACGCGCTTCGCGAAAAATCCCGTGGAGGAGGACCGCAACGTGCGCGCGCTGGTGGAGGCGGGCACGCCGGCGGTCTCGATCTTCGGCAAGACGTGGGACCTGCATGTAAGACGCGCGCTGAACATCACGGAGGAGGAGAACCTGAAGCTGATTTCCGAGACCGTGCGGTTCCTGAAAGACCACGGCAAGGAAGTCATCTACGACGCGGAGCACTTCTTTGACGGCTATAATTCCAAGCCGGAATACGCGCTGCGCACGCTCGAAGCGGCGCAGGAGGCGGGCGCGGACGTGCTGGTGCTGTGCGACACCAACGGCGGCACGCTGACGGGGCGCCTGGTGGAAATTGTGGCCGAGGTGCGCAGGCGCTTCGGCGGCGTGCTGGGCATCCACACGCACAACGATTCGGACGTGGCGGTGGCGAACGCGGTGGCGGCGGTGGAGGCCGGCGCGACGCACGTGCAGGGCTGCCTGAACGGGTACGGCGAGCGCTGCGGGAACGCGAACCTGGCGTCGATCATTGCGAACCTGGAGCTGAAGCTGAGGCACACGGTGGTGGGGCCGGAGAAACTGGCGAGCCTGAGCGCGGTGTGCCGGTTCATCGCCGAGCTGGCCAACCTGCCGATGCGCAACGACCAGCCGTTCGTCGGCAGGAGCGCGTTCGCGCACAAGGGCGGCATTCACGTCAGCGCGGTGCTGAAGGATTCGTCGACCTACGAGCACATCCAGCCGGAGCTGGTGGGGAACCGGCAGCGCGTGCTGGTGAGCGACCTTTCGGGGCGGGGGAACGTGTTGTACAAGCTGAAGCAGCACGGGCTGGCGGACCGCCTGGATGAAGAAGCGCGGCGCGGGCTGCTGGAGCGCATCAAGCAGATGGAATACGAAGGCTACGAACTGGAGGCGGCGGAAGGGACGTTCGAGCTGCTGGTGAGGGAGGCGCTGCATCCGGGGCTGCACTTCTTCGACGTGGACAGCTACGAGGTGGCCACGCGTGGAGGCAACGGGGCGAACTCGCGCACAACGGCCACGGTGACGCTGCGCGCGGGCGACGGCGTGCACTCGGCCACGGCGACCGGCCACGGGCCATTCAACGCGCTGCACCTGTGCTTGAGGAAGTGCCTCTCGAAGCTGTATCCGCAGATCACCACGGTGCGGTTGACGGATTACAAAGTGCGGGTGCTCGATTCGTACAAGGGCACGGCGGCGAATGTGCGCGTGCTGATCGAATGGAGCGACCACAAGAAGAGCTGGTCGACGGTGGGGGTTTCGGACAACGTGATTGAAGCGAGCTGGCGCGCGCTGGTGGACGCCATCCGGCTGGAGCTGATGCGCCTGAGCGAGCAGGACACGTCGATCGAGCGGGCGGTGGAGGATTACTGTTGGGGGGTGTAGACCATGCTCACCAGGATCCGCCGGGGGGCGGTGGGCATCGCTCTGCTCTCCGCAGTGTCGCTGGCCGTTGTGCCGGCACAAGAAGCAAGTAAGCCCGCGAAGGGCATTCAGCTCACGGAATCGCAGAAGCAAACTTTGAAGCGCCTGGAAGCCGAGTCGGCGGCCCATGCTCAAGCTGCCGGAAGAGGCCAGAAGGTTCAATGCAAACCTGCTGGCGGAGAAGCCCGATCCGGAGCTGGATGAGAAGCTGGGCCGCGAGTTGGCGGACACGTTTGCGGCGGCGATCCAGCTCCGACTCGCGCGCATCCGTGAATCGGCGAAGGTGCTGACGCGCGAGCAGAAACTGGCGCTGACGCCAATGTAATACCG
This sequence comes from Acidobacteriota bacterium, assembly GCA_021787555.1. GTDB lineage: Bacteria > Acidobacteriota > Terriglobia > Bryobacterales > Bryobacteraceae > JAJYLS01. Next base: position 9,274 of record JAJYLS010000214.1, read on the forward strand.
GGACTCCGAAGGCGGTTACGGCAATACTGCCATTTGGCTGATCACCTCGTTCGAAGTATTTCGGCCGCTGCGACAAAATCCTTCCAAAACGGATGCACGTCTACCAGTTTGTTTGCGTCTTGCAATTTCTAATGGATACGTGAGTTCACAACGAGGTAGAGATGAAGCTCCCAATACTCATCTGTCTGCCGCTTCTGCTCTGTGCACAGCCATCCACCGATCTCATCGTCGGATCGTGGGTGAATGACAACCCAAATACGGCGATGATCACGCAAGTGAACGTCCGGCGAGACGGCACTCGCGTTTTGGTCCACGCCTGGAAATCGTGCTCCCCGAACGACTGCGACTGGGGTGAGGCGGCAGCAGGGACTTGGAACGGCATTCCCTCCGCCACCTTGGAAATTGGAACCGGCACGGTGCGGATGCAACTGATTCCGCAGCCAAACGGAGGCTTGCTGGCCGCGTATTGGAACCAGAACAACACCGGCGGACCATCGAGAAGCCGCGCGGAATTCTTCACCAGGCGTGAGGATCAGAAAGTGGATGCCGCATCGGCGGAAGCGATGGTTGTGCTGCGCCGGACAGCCGAGCGGTATCGGACGCTCCCCGCAGCGTACTTCGAAGCGTCCTCGATAGTCAGGCATAAATCGGGCACCGTCGAAACCCGCGATATGGGCTCGTCAAAAACGTACTATCTCCCTCCTGATAAGGAGCGGGCCGAGGTTGAAGGCGGGAGCGAACCGTTTGTACTCTGG
>JAJYLS010000215.1 GCA_021787555.1 Acidobacteriota bacterium
CTTTCGCATGCCCGGCGAGGACAGCCCCGATTACGCCGCCGCCCGGGTGCTGGCCGATATCTTCAACAATCCGCGCAGCAACCTGTCCGATCTCGCCGCCCAGGGCAAGGCCCTGGATACGAACTTCGAGTTCGACGCCATGCCGCGCGCCGGCCTGGCCTACGCTTCTGCCGCATTCCCCGCCGGCGCGGACGCGCAGACGCAGCTCGCACAGCTCCGGACCGTTCTCGCCGGCGATCTCAAGACCGGTTTCCCCGCGGACCTGGTCGCCGCCTCGCGCCGCAGCACGCTGCTCGACGCCGAGTTGCGCAAGACCTCCATCTCAGGCCTTGCCATGACTTGGTCCCAAGCCGTGGCCGTGGAAGGCCGCCGCTCGCCTCAGGAAGATGTCTCCGCCATCCAGCGCGTCACCGCAGCCGATGTCGACCGCGTCGCCCGCCAATACCTCGACCTCAACCACGCCGTCGTCGCCATCCTCACTCCTCAAGCTGCCGGCACATCAGCCGCCGTGCCCCCGGGCAACGGCCCCGAATCGCTTGTCCCAACTCACGCTAAGCCCGTGACCTTGCCGCCCTGGGCCGAAAAAGCCGTCACCGCCCTGACCATGCCCACATGGAACCCGCACCTCACCGACCTCCGCCTCCCTAACGGCCTCCGCCTCATCGTGCAGCCCGAAACCGTCAGCAATACCGTGAGCGTCTACGGCCATGTCCGCAACGACCCCGATATCGAGACCCCATCCGGCGAAAAAGGCGTCACCTCGGTAATGGACAACCTCTTCTCCTACGGCACCCAATCCCTGGACCGGCTGGCCTTCCAGAAAGCTCTGGACGATATTGGCGCCTCCGAGTCCGGTGGCACGGATTTCTCCCTCCAGGTGCTTCGTCCAAATTTTGAACAGGGTGTCGCACTGCTCGCCGCCAACGAACTGCATCCCGGAATGCGCATCGCCCATTTCCGCATCGTCCGTTCTCAGGTAGCCGGCATGGCGGCCGGCCAGGTCCATAGCCCCGGCTATCTCACCAGGCGCGCGCTGGACGCGGCCTTATACCCCAAACACGATCCCACCCTGCGCCAGGCCACGCTCGCCAGCGTTCGGGCACTTACGGTCCAGGATGTCCAGCGCTATTACCAGCGCGTCTACCGTCCCGACCTGACTACCATCGTAGTTATCGGGAACATCACCCCGGAAGCGGCCCGCGCGGCCATCGAGAAGTACTTCGGCGGCTGGACCGCTTCCGGTCCAGCGCCGCTCACCGACCTTCCTTCCGTTCCCCCGAACCCCCACGTCTATGCCGCCGTCCCCGATCCCGCGCGCGTGCAGGATCACGTCATCATGGCCGAAACCCTCGGTCTCAACCGCTACAACCCCGACTATTACGCGCTCGCCTTAGGCAACCACATCCTGGACGGTGGATTTTACGCCACGCGCCTTTATCGCGACCTCCGCGAAGACACCGGGCTCGTCTACACCGTTGACTCCGAGTTGGAAGTGGGGCGCACGCGCGGCCACTATGAAGTCACCTTCGGATGCGAGCCCGCAAACGTGGCGCGCGCCGCGGCCATCGTCCGCCACGACGTCCAGGAGATGCGCACGGTGCCCGCAAGCGCTACCGCCCTGCGTCAGGCCAAGGTGCTCCTGCTCGACGAAATCCCGCTTGCCGAAACCAGCGAAGACGACATCGCAGCGGGTCTGCTAAGCCGCGCCGACAAAGCCCTGCCCCTCGATGAGCCGATGCGCGCCGCCACCCATTACCTCCAGCTCACCGCCGAGCAGGTGCGTGCCGCTTTTGCCAAATGGCTCCGCCCCGGCACATGGGCCGAGGTGATCGAGGGCCCGGCGGCGCAACCCACTGCAATGCACGGCACCACCCTCCGTTCCACGCCGTAAGTTACCAAAGTGCGATTGGAGACAGCGGCGCCGGCTCCGCCACAACGGTCCAGGCAAATCCTCCGGCAGAAGCACAATTTGACGAAGCAGACCGGCGGATGAGCGCGGAGATGGCCCGCGAGGGGGCAGCCATGGCCATTGCAGCCTGGGGGATGCACGAGAACTTTATCCGGCGGTTGGAGGACTTGGGGAAGAAATCGTAGCCTTTATTTATTGCGATCCCCTTCTCGTCCTGCCCGCCGAGAGCAGATCCACGATGAACACGTCATGCCGGTAATTGTCGTGGTAGTGAGGGTCCGTGCCTAACGTATCGTCCCAGTTGGAATCGAAAATGAAAAACCGCCCGTCCGGCGAGATGTTCCCCCGGACCTCGGCGTACCAGTCCTTCGGATCGTAAATCATGTGCGTCTTGGTGAACCGGTATACGAGACCTTTCGGGGAACTCGTGCTGATGCCAATGATCTCGTCCGTCCATGGGACATGGTTCGAATTCAGTGCGCCCGTCGAGGCGAACAACGGCGTCAACGGATTGGTCGCCGTCGTGTTGTTCCACATGTAATGGGACCGAAAGTCGTAACCCGACGTGCCGGGGTTAAGTGAAATCGTCGCGTTCGCGTTGTGCAGATCGACTTTCACCCATCCCGCCGAAAAACTCCCGTCCACGCCACCCAGATAGCCGTAGCCAATGTCGTAGTGTCCATCGGCGTTGTGATCGATGCACGCGAACGTGTCGGACTGCGTGTCCCAAACAATGGCCTGTTTTGCAGGCCAATGAGCGTCGTTCCCGTGCACCGCCAGCACAACATAGCGGCCTGAGCCGTCGATCGTCGAGGAGTGGACGCCGGCTTTGGGATAATCCTGGAACTTATACATCGTCCCGTTGACGCCGAATTGCACGTTCCGGTATGTGCCCGTTTGCGAGTTATACACCTGCCCCGTCCTCATCTCCAGGATCTTATAATCGCCGGTGTTCACGTCATAGACGATCTCATCGGCCAGATTATCCTGTCCCGGCCCGCCGAAAGACGCCGCGATTCTTTCATTTTTCGAGACCGAGACCAGTCCGGCCACGCCGGTCGTCCCGGGTTTGACCGCCGCCAAGTCGACAACCGTGCTGGTCCGTCTCGCCGCGAAGTCGTACTTCTGCAATTTGATCCCGCTCCACGACGCCCCGTAGACGACGTTCGGATCCTGGTAGCTGAACCACGGAACCTGTAGCGGCACGACCAGGGGATCGCTGCCGTCCATGATCGGGCCCGCCGTGAAGGTCGCGGCGTCGAAGTTGAACGCGATCCACTGGCTCCCGCTCTGCCTCACAATGAACCGCGTATCATCGCTGTTGAAAAGATTCGCGTTCCCGTCGGCCGTCCAGAAAGTCCTGTCCGGAACCGACGGAAATGTATTCGCATCCGTCACGCGCAAGATCCGCGTTGTGCGGAACGCGGGCGCGCTTTCATAAAACGCATAGGGTGCCGCTTGCAACGCGGGTGCTGGAGCAGACGCGATGTAATCCTTTCGTGTCGTGGCGCTGTAGGTGAGCGGCGGTTCAGCGCCAAAGGCCAGCGAGACCGTAAGAAGGAAAACCAACAGCCCGTGCGCAATAGTTTCTTTCCTGAACAATCCGATCGCCCGCAGCATATGCGAGGGTAATTCTCCAGATCACTACGCTACCGTCCCTCTCGATCCCGGGATATTCCCTGAATGGCTTAGCCACAAGAGCGTAATGCGAATCGACAAGCCCGTTCCCACGGTGGCCGGAGTTCGCCGCCATCGACCGTCCCGTGATCCCGTACACAGAGCGGCTAATGCCGCGCGGTCTCGTGCGGCGTGAGCGTCATTCTTACCGGCGGTTTTTTCGCCGCCTGCTTGGATTTTTCGCGGCGCTGTTCGCTCACCACCCAGGCGATCACGCAGAAGCTGGCAAGCAGAAGTATCACATTCAGAAGCAATAAGATCGATGTAAGCAGTTCTTCCCTGCCGAATATCATGGAGCGGCTCCTCCCAATGCTGTAAGCTCAAGGGCAGTGTGGTGCAACCGCGCCGCCAAAGTGTAAAAACAGCTATTGGCTTCGTCCCGCCGTTTTTCCGAAGTGTGCGAACACGCACAATATGGATTGCAGCGCATTGCCGTGTAATTAGTCAATTTGGCGATTTCGTACGGGGGGTTTTAGAACCGCATTTACGATATTTTTCGTTTCGACATTGACACCTTTGGTTATCTGCATATAATAGGACCTGAAAAGCTTTAATTGCCGCAGCGCTGCTCCCCGAGGGTCCTGCGGGAGCGCCATATACCCGGGCAGGGGGTCATCCTCCCGCGCCGGGCGCGCTACGCTTCCGGTGAATAGCGCGGCAGTGGAGGCTTCAAGGCTCGAAAAGGAACGAAAGGAGGAAGTGGATGAACTTTCCCACGTTCAGATTCGGAGGGTTTGCACCTCTCATTGCCGTCACGGCGGCACTGTTATTGGCAGGCACGCTTGTGCCAGCGAAAGCGGGCTCCATCGCACCCGGCGCCTTATGTCCGAACACTGCGGGGCTACTGAACGGAGATTTCGGGATCACGTACAGTCACGGACCGCTGGATGACTTCTGCGGTAATCCCCTAAACGGCAGCGCCGTGACAATTACGCTCACCGACGAATCGCAGTACAACGGCCTCGATTTTCCTCTCGCGAGCTATGCCGAGTTTCCGATTCCGACAACCCTGAGTAACATGCTCACCACGACTTTGGAAGCGCGGGTGAACAATACAGGAGCATACCTGCCGTATTTCCAACTGGCGTTTCTCGATAGCTTCCCCGGGGGCGTATTCGACGCTGGAAGCCTTCTCGACTTCAGGGAAGTGCCCACCTCGACTGTCAGCGGCGGCTACATGAATTTCGACCCGTTAGTAACGGAATTCTATCTCTACGACGACAACACGAGTAGCTCGAAATATGGCATTTTGGCTTCCGGCGCGGCCCATACGTTAAGTGATTGGCTGACGCTTTACCCGAATCTCTCTGGCGAGGGGCTTAGCCAGCTCATTGTCGGCTTCGGCAACACAGGAAGTTCCAGCACCACCGCCGGCGTTACCCTTAACGCGCTCTACGTTGGGCCCATTCCCGAGCCTGCCACGCCGTTCTTAATCGGCCTCGGCCTCGTTGCCCTCGGCTTGATTCGCAAGCGCCGCCACTCGTAAATGGCGCGATGGGGGCCGCCGCACGCGCCGTGTTCCAGGCGCAAAACGGATTCGGATCTCGCTAAAATGGTTCCAGGGCGCCCCCATGGCCACTTTGGCGGAACAACTCGCCCGGCAAACCCGCGAGGCTGAGTTGTACAGGCCGCTCGACCGCAACCGCGTCGAGTGCTTCGCCTGCGGCCACCGCTGCCCCATTTCCTCGGGTTTCGCCGGCGTCTGCAAGGTGCGCTTCAACCGCGGCGGCAAGCTTTACGCGCCGTACGGGTACGTCAACGCGGTCTATTGCGATCCCATCGAGAAGAAGCCGTTCTTCCACGCGCTGCCGGCCAGCCGCGCGCTGAGTTTCGGCATGCTGGGCTGCGACCTGCACTGCGGCTACTGCCAGAACTGGGTTTCCTCGCAGGCGCTGCGCGATTTCCGCTCGACGCTCGAATTCGAAAGCGCCAGCCCGCGCGACCTCGTGGCGCTGGCCATGCGCTCGGGCGCGCGCAGCCTCATCAGCACCTACAACGAGCCGCTCATCACCGCCGAATGGGCGGTCGCGATATTCCGCGAGGCCAAGGCCGCCGGCTTGACCACCGGTTTCGTTTCCAATGGCAACGCCACGCCGGAAGTGCTGGAATTTATCCGGCCGTGGGTGAACCTGTATAAGGTGGACCTGAAGAGCTTCGACGACCGCCGCTATCATGAATTGGGCGGGCGCATCGGGCCGATCCTCGAATCCATCCGGTGCATCCACGCGATGGGCTTCTGGCTGGAGATCGTCACGCTCGTCATCCCCGGGTTCAACGATTCCGACGGCGAACTGCGCGCGATCGCCGAGTTCCTGGCCGGCATTTCGCCGGACATCCCCTGGCACGTGACGGCATTCCACAAGGACTACAAGATGCTCGGGCCGGAAGATACGCCGCCCGAGACGCTGATCCGCGCGGCGGAGATCGGGCGCACGGCGGGCCTGCGCTACGTCTACGCCGGTAATCTGCCTGGCGCCACGGCCAACCTTGAGGACACGCGCTGCCCCGCCTGCGGCAGCACGCTCATCGAGCGGCGCGGCTTCCGCGTGGTGCGGAACCGCATGACCGGGGCGCCCTCCGGGCCGGGCGCCTGCCCGGATTGCGGGACCGTCATTCCCGGCGTGTGGACCGACCGGCCGCGCGCGCACGCCGAAGATCCGGACCTGGTCCATACCCGGTGCGGCTGAACGAGCGAAGCGGTGCATCCATCTCCCTATAGCGGCTCGTGGTATCCGGCGCGTCCGTCAGACCTGGAGACGCTGCTTGCCGCGGCGTCGGAAAAATCGCGCCGGCGCACCGGGCCGTTTCTGCCACCGGACGCTCTGGCGTACGTAGTGCCGCACGCCGGGCCGGCCTATTCCGGCGTGGTGGCCTCCGCGGTTTATCGCGCCATCGAACAGCAACGCCCGGAACGGATCGTGGTGCTGGCCTTTCCGCATCACGGCGGGCTGCGGGGCGTGGCCTCGCCGGAAGTGGAGGCCATCTCGACGCCCCTCGGCCGCGTGGAAATCGACCCGGCTCTCGGCTTCCCGCGCGTCCCCGAAGAGGAAGTTTGCGACCACTCCTTCGAGATTCAGCTTCCGTTTCTGCAAAGGGCCGCGCCGGCTGCGCGCGTCGCGCCGCTCTACATCGGCCGCATGACCGCGGCCGAGCGCCGCGCGGCCGCCGATCGCCTGGCCGCGGCATGGGAACCCGGCACCGTGTTTCTGGCGTCCTCCGATTTCACGCACTATGGGCCGGACTTTGGGTTCGTCCCGTTTCCCGCGAGTCACGATACCGGGGACCTCCTGCGCGACCTCGACGAGGAATCGATCGAAGCGGCCAGCAGCCTGGACGCGGAACTCTTCCTGGAGACCCTGCGCGAGAACGGCTCCACGGTTTGCGGCACGGGGCCGATCGCCCTGCTTCTGGACATTCTGCAAAGGCTCGGCGGCGGCGGAATCTACCAGGCGGAGCTGGATTATCAGACTTCCGGCGAGATCACCGGCGACTTCCGGCATTCGGTGAGCTACGCCGCGCTGGGGTATTACCGGCGCCAGGCGTTCGAGCTGCCGGAGCCGGACCACGCGGCGCTGCTCGATTCCGCCGAGGAAACCTTGCGCCGGCTGCGCGCTACCGGCGTGCGCCGGCCGGTTCCGGCGCGCGGGGGATCGGCCGCCCTTCAGGCGCGCTGCGGCGCTTTCGTGAGCCTGCACCGCGGCGACGAATTGCTGGGCTGTATCGGTAACTGCTGGAGGAAACTGCCGCTCGCGCAGCACGTGCCGGAACTGGTGCTGGCCGCGGCGCTCGACGACCCGCGCTTCAGGCCTGCGGTAAAAACCCAGGGCCCCATCGATATCGAGATCTCGGTGCTGACGCCCTTCCGGCGCGTGCGCGGGGTCGAAGGTTTTCAGTTGGGAAAGCACGGCGCGCTGCTGCGGCTCGCCGGGCGCACCGGCCTGCTGCTGCCGCAGGTCGCGGCGGGGTACGAATGGACCGCCGAAGAATTCTGGCAGCACACCGCGCGCAAGTGCATGCTGGGGCGCCACGCCTGGCGCGATCCGCAAGCGCGCCTCTTCGTGTTTGAAGCGCAGGTGCTGGCCCGCGCCGCGGCTGCGGAGGCTTAGCCCCCTTGGCACCCGGTCCCCGAATGTGATAACGCTGGAGTGTGCTGCGCCGAACTGTGTTCTTTCTCAACCTTATTCTGATCATGTCCGCACCGGCTGCCGAGCGTTTGTTGTATGTCGGATCGTACACGCACGGATCCGGCGCCGGAATTTCTCTCTTCCACTTCGACGACAGGACCGGCAAACTCACGCCCGCCGGCCTGGCGGCCGAAATCAGGAACCCGTCGTTCCTCGCGGAGCATCCCAACCACCGCTTTCTGTACGCGGTGAATGAGAATGGCCAGGGCGGCGTGAGCGCGTTCGCCATCGACCGCAATACCGGCAAGCTCACGCTGCTGAACCAGGTGCCCTCCGGCGGAAACGGCCCGTGCCACCTCGCGGTGGATAAGAGCGGGCGGTGGCTGGCGGTGGCGAATTACGGCAGCGGCCACCTCGCCCTTTTGCCCATCGCCGCCGACGGCAAACTCGGTGCGCCCGTCTTTACCGACCGCCACCCCGGCGGCAGCGTCAATCCCGCGCGGCAGAAAGGGCCGCACGCGCACTGCGTGTTGTTCTCGCCCGATAACCGCTTCCTGCTGCTGGCCGACCTCGGCCACGACAAGGTCTGGGTCTACCGCTTCGACGCCGCGAGCGGCTCGTTAAAGCCCAACGATCCCGCATTCGCCAGCGTCGCTCCCGGAGCCGGTGTGCGCCACCTGGCGTTTCATCCCAACGGCAGAGTGCTGTACGCCATCTCCGAGATGGGCTCCACCATCACTGCGTTTCATTACAATGCCGGCGAGCTCAGCGAGTTCCAGGCCATCTCGACGCTGCCGAAGGATTTCAAGGGTAAGAGCACCTGCGCGGAGATCGCGGTCAATGCCGCGGGAACGGCGGTCTACGGCTCGAACCGCGGCGCCGACAGCATCGCGCTGTTCGCCATCGATCCCGACCGCTTCACCCTCACGGCCGTCGATTACACGCCCACGCTGGGCCGCACGCCGCGGCACTTCACCCTCGATCCCAGCGGCAGATTTCTGCTCGCGGCCAATCAGGACTCCGACAGCGTCGCCGTTTTCCACGTGCATCCGCGGACCGGCCAGCTTACGCCCGCCGGAAAAGTCGTGACCGGCATTCCCGCTCCGGTGTGTATCCTGTTTCTGCAATAGAGAGGTTCCAGTGTGGATCCCGTGCTCCTTCTCTGGTATGCTTCCAATTTGGCAGCCTCCGATCGCATCCAGTACATTCCCGGCGAGGTGCTCTGCCCGCGGTGCCTGGGGCGCGATATCGTGCCCTCGCTTCCGCGCGGCTGGCGGGACGCGCTGATGCGGAAACTTGGAAAGCTGCCGCGCCACTGCCGCGCGTGCAGCAAGCGGTTCTACGCGCGCCCGGGACCCATTGAGGCGCCGCCGCGGTTGTGAGCGACCTCAGCCGGAATCTTGCCGTCGTGCGCGAGCGGATGGCGGGCGCGGCCGCACGCGTCGGCCGCGACCCCGCGCAGATTACGCTGCTTGCCGTGACCAAAGTATTTCCCGCCAGCACGATCCGCGAGGCGTACGAGTTCGGCCTGCGCGAATTCGGCGAAAACTACGTGCAGGAATTCGAAACCAAGGCGCCCGAAGTCGCGGACCTGGCGGACGCGCGGTTTCATCTGATCGGACACCTGCAATCCAACAAAGCGCGCCGCGCCGCGGAGCTGTTCCAGGTGATCCAGACGGTCGATTCGCCCAAGCTCGCCCGGCGGCTGAACGAAAGCGGCGCGCGGCTGGACGTGATGATTGAGGTGAAGCTCTCGGGCGAGGAAGCCAAGAGCGGTGCCGAACCTGCCGCGCTCGGCGAGTTGATCGCCGCCGTGCGCGCGTGCTCGAACCTGAACCTGCGCGGCCTGATGACCATGCCGCCGTGGTCGGACGACCCGGAGGCTTCGCGCCCGTACTTCCGCCGGCTTCGTGAACTGGCCGGGCAACACGGATTGCCGGAGCTCTCAATGGGGATGTCGCACGACCTCGAAACCGCCATCGAGGAGGGCGCCACCTGCGTGCGCGTCGGAACGGCACTGTTCGGAAGGCGGAAGAAAGCGTGAGGCTGGAACCGCTCCCTGACGGTCGCGGCTCTGTTCGGGGCATCGGAGCCGCGACCATCGGTTATCATGCCCCTCTGCCGCCGGCGCCGAGCGGCGTAGCGGACTACGCGGCGGCACTTCTCTCCGAACTGCGCAAGCACGCCGCCGTGGTAGTAGCGCCGCGCCGCTGCGACATCGCGCTCTACCACCTGGGCAACAACGCGCTGCACGCCGAGATCTACCGCCGCGCGCTGGAAACGCC
>JAJYLS010000216.1 GCA_021787555.1 Acidobacteriota bacterium
TTTGGCGGTTGCGCAACCGGCTGATCCTGGCGTACGTGTTCATCGCGGTGGTGCCGGTGGTATTGATTGTGCTGCTGGTGGGGATCGCGGGGTACGTGGTGATCGGGCAGATGGCGATCTACCTGGTGAACACGGAGCTGACGCATCGCGAAAACGCGCTGATGCGCTCGGCCGAGGGCATCGCGCGGGTACCGGTGCACGACGCGGAAACCGCGCTCAACCGCTTCGCCATGATGACCCACCACAACTTCCCCAATTTCGAGCTGCGGGTCACCGGGCGCGAGGATTTGCGGTATCCCGCGGATGCCACCCTGGAACAGCCGCCGGCGGGATGGCCGCACACGGAGGGGCTGGTGATCAAAGGCGGCCGCCTGTACGCCTGGGCACACGTGACCGACACGCGGGGCAGCGAAGTCACAGTGGCCGCGCCCATTACTCATGAATTGCTGGCCGAGTTGTTGCCGGGACTCGGGGACATCAACTTCGTCCCAATCATGGGCCACGAGACCACGGTGTCCCAGGTACCGCCGCCGGTCAATCCGTTCGACATGGAGTTGAGCGGGATTTATCCCGTGCTGGTGCCATACTGGGATTCGCCGCGCCAGGAGACCAAGCTCTACCTGCTGGTGACGACGCGGATCTCGGCGGTGCTGGGGACGGTATTTGGACAGAAGATGGACTGGGCGCAGGTGGCGCTCGGATTTTTCGTCGGGGTGGCCATACTGTTCCTGCTGGTGGAACTGCTTTCGCTGGTGGCGGGGATTCAAATCACGCGGACCATCACCGGCGCGGTGCACGAGCTGTACGAAGGCACGCGGCGCATCCGCGAGGGCGATTTCGCGTACCGCATCCCGGTAAAAGGCGTGGATCAGCTCGCGGAGCTGAGCGCGTCGTTCAACACGATGACGGAGAACCTGGGGCGGCTGATCATCGTGGCGAAGGAAAAGGAGCGGCTGGAATCGGAGCTCGCGATTGCGCGCGAGGTGCAGAACCAGCTTTTCCCCAAAGACGTACCGTTCACCACTACGCTGGCGCTGAAGGGCGTGTGCCAACCCGCACGGTCGGTGTCGGGCGACTATTACGATTTCATGTTGCTGTCCGAAGGCGCGCTGGCGTTTGCCATCGGCGACGTGGCGGGCAAGGGGATTTCGGCGGCGCTGCTGATGGCGTCGATTCAATCCACCATGCGCACGCAGTTGAACAGCGGCAATGGGACCCATCCGGTTTCCACGGCGCGGCTGGTGTCCACGCTCAACCGGCAGCTCTACGCCACGACGGCACCGGAGAAGTACGCCACGTTTTATTTCGCGGTTTACGAGGAGGCCACCAACCGGCTCACCTACACCAACGCCGGCCACCTGGGGCCGATTCTGCTGCACGAGGGGTCGTTGGAGACCCTGGAATCCACGGGCACGGTGGTGGGCGCTTTCCCCTCGGCACGCTATGAGGAACGCAGCGTGCGGCTGGTGCAGGGCGATATTCTGGTGGCCTACACGGACGGCATTACCGAGCCGGAAAACGCCTACGGCGAAATGTTCGGCGAGGAGCGCTTGAAGGACATGCTGATCAAGTACGCCAACGAGGATTCGTCGGAGATTATCGGGCGGACGATGGAAGCCGTGGTGCAGTGGACCGGCTCGTCGGAATTGCAGGACGATATGACGATGGTGGTGGCGCGCCGCTTATGAAGGTGCTGACCGCGGCCGAGATGAGGGAGGTGGACCGGCGCACGATTGCGGGCGGCATCCCGGGAATCGTGCTCATGGAGAACGCCGGGCACCGCGTGATGGAGGTGCTGGCGCACCGGTTCGCGCCGCTCGCAAGCCAGCGGATCGCGGTCCTATGCGGCAAGGGCAACAACGGCGGCGACGGCATGGTGGTGGCGCGGCAGCTTTACACCCGATTTCGTCCCGCGGCGCTGGACGTGGTGCTGTTCGGCGCGCCGGAGGATTTGAAGGGCGACGCCGCGGCCAATTACCGGATGCTCGAGGTGTGCGGCTGCCCGGTGGTGCGCGAGATTCCGGAGCGGGCGCGGCGGGCGACGATCGTGATCGACGCGCTGCTGGGGACGGGGATCAACGGTGCGGCGCAGGGGCACATGCTGGAAGCGATTCGCGAAATCAACTCCGGGTTTCCGCTGGCGAAGGTCGTGGCCGTGGATATTCCGTCGGGCATGCCGAGCGATTCCGGCGAGCCGGTGGGGGAGTTCGCGCGCGCGGATTACACGGTGACGTTCACCGCTCCGAAGATCGCACACGCGGTTCCGCCGAATTGCGATCGCATGGGCGAGCTGGCGGTGGGCAGGATCGGGAGCCCCGACTCGCTGTTCGACGGCATCCGGCTGGAGCTGATCGAGCCGGCCATGTTCCGCGCCTTGCTCGAGCCACGGCCGCGCGACGGCCACAAGGGCACGTTCGGGCACGTGCTGGTGATCGGCGGATCGCGCGGCAAGACGGGCGCGCCGGCAATGAGCGGGTTGGGCGCGCTGCGCGCTGGCGCGGGGCTGGTGACGGTGGCCTCGGCCGCGAGCGCGATTCCGCAGATCGCCGCGCACGCACCCGAGCTGATGACGGAGCCGCTCGAAGAGACAGCCACCGGGTCGATTTCAGCGGGCGCGCCGGTGGAGAAAATTGCGGAGAGGAAGACGGTGATCGCCATCGGGCCGGGGCTCGGCCGCGAAGAGCAGACGGCGGAACTGGTGCGCAAGGTGGCGCGGATCGGAGTGCCGATGGTGCTGGACGCGGATGCGCTGGTGGGGGATATCGAGCGGCCGGACGGGCTGACCACGGTAATGACGCCACATCCGGGCGAGATGGCGCGGCTCAGCGGGCGGACCATAGCGGAGGTGCAGCAGGACCGGATCGAAGCGGCGCGCGCGTTCGCGATGGAGCACCGCGTCACGCTGCTGCTCAAGGGCGAGCGCACCATCCTCGCGTTTCGCGACGGCCGGGTGTGGATCAATCCGACCGGCACGCCCGCGCTGGGCACCGGCGGCACGGGCGATGTCCTCACCGGCATGACCGCCGGTTTTCTCGCGCAATTTCCCGGGCAGCCGGACGAGGCGGTGGCTGCGGCCCTTTACGTGGGCGGCATGGCGGCGCAGATCGGGGCGCGCGAAATCGGCGAGAAGTGTTTCGTCGCCACCGACATTCTGAAATACCTTCCGCGCGCCATGGAGGCATGTGCCGGTCTACCGGACGCGCTCTGAGGCGGAGACGATCGCCCTGGGCGAGCGCCTGGCGCAATCGCTGCCGGCGCGCGGGGTGGTGCTGCTGATCGGGAACCTCGGCGCGGGCAAGACCACGCTGGCGAAGGGCATCGTGAGCGGGCGCGGCGCGGCGAGTGCGGAGGAGGTGGCCAGCCCCACGTTCACACTGATTCACGAATACGGCGGCGGGCACGTTTACCATATCGACCTCTACCGGCTGGAAGAGCCGCGCGAGCTGGCCACGCTGGGCCTGGAGGAAATTTTCGATCGCGACGCGCTGGTGCTGATCGAATGGGGCGAGCGGTTCCCGCGGGCGATGCCGCCCGAGCGGATCGAAATTCACATCCGCGCGTGCGACGACGACGAGAGGGAAATCGAGGTTCGGGAGAGAAAATGAGAAGAAGAGATCACCACAGAGGACGGAGGGGACAGAGATTCACAGAGGTTTTATTAGGAGTTTCTTCGTGCTTCCTCCGCGTCCTCTGTGACTCTGTGGTGAAACTGGGGCTTGTGGCTCTGCTGGGCCTGTCGCTCGCCGCGCAGACTTTCATCCAGATGACCGACCCGCAGTTCGGGATGTATGAGAAGAACCTGGGCTTCGCGCACGAGACCGACAATTTCGAGTTCGCCATCGCCACGGCCAACCGGCTGAAGCCGGCGTTCGTGGTGGTCACGGGCGACCTCGTGAACCAGCCCGGCAACGCGGCGCAGATCGCTGAATACAAGCGGATTGCGGCGAAGCTCGATCCGCAGGTCCGCCTGTTCAACGTGGCGGGCAACCACGACGTGGGGAACGAGCCCACCAAGGCATCGCTGGCGGCGTGGCGCGAGGCTTTCGGCCCCGATTATTATTCGTTCCGCACCGGGGAGATCACCGGGATCGTGCTCGACTCGAGCCTGGAGAAGGCGACGCAGAATGTGCCTGAAGAGGCCGCGAAGATGGAGACCTGGCTGCGCAGCGAGTTCGAAAAGACGCGGCGCGAGGGCGCGAAGAACGTGGTCGTGTTCCAGCACATCTCGTTTTTCCTGAAAGATCCCGATGAACCGGACCAGTATTTCAACATTCCGCGCGAGACCCGGCAGCGCTATCTCAAGCTGCTGCACGAGTACGGTGTGAAATATGTTTTCGCGGGCCACTACCACCAGAATGCGGACGGCCGCGATGGCGACCTGGAGATGGTGACCACCGGTCCGGTGGGGATGCCGCTGGGCAAGGCGAAATCGGGGATGCGGATCGTGAAGGTGACGGCGGAAGGCGTGTCGCAGCAATTTTACGATTTCGGCGCGCTGCCGTAAGCTACTTCGTCGAGTCTTTCTTCTTGCTCACCTTGGGCACGCCGAAGTGGCCGCCGAGTTGCGCCAGCGCGTCGAGATCCACCGGGCCGACGATATTCACAACGGTGAGCTCGCGCGGTTCGGCGGCAAGGATAGCCACGCCGGTGATCTTGCCGTTCTCCATGTGGAGGAAGACGTCCACGGTTTCGCCTTCCTGCGCGCTCTTCACGCCGATCGCGCGCGACCACTCGGGGGCGCGAAGCTGCGCGCGCACCTGGTCGAGGTCGGCCTGCGAATATTCTCCCGGGTTGCGGAATTCGAAGCTCTTGACGTAGATTCCTTCGAGGCCGGCGATGAGCTTTTTCACCGCCGCTTCCTCCGGGTCGCTGCCTTCCAGAAACTTGGCGGCGAATTGCAGGGTCTGGCCATTGAGCGAAACATCGACCGCATTGGAGGCCTTGGCCGCCAGGCGATCGAGGTCGAATTTGAACTGCTGTGCGAGGGCCGCGGCGCAAAGCGCGCCGGCCAGCACGATTGCCGTTATGGTCTTCATGGCCGCATCTCCTTCACCCGCGCCTGCACGCGATAGAGCGTGCCGCCGGCAATTTTCACCGCCAGCAGGACGCGCTGCTTGGCCACCATTCCCTGGTGCCAGCGATAGCCAGCCGCGCCGCCGGCCATCAGAACAAGCATCGCGGCGGCCGCCAGCCAGCGCCGGGGCGCGGGCCTGCGCGTTCGTGCGGCTTGTGCCGCGACGCGTTCGGCAAAGCCGGGCGGCGGCTCGCGGCGCGCCATGGCGCGCTTCAAATCCTGTTCCAGTGAATCCATCAGGTTCCTCCCAAGCCGCGTCGCTGGAGTTTTTCCCGCAGCAGCGCGAGCGAGCGTTGCAAATGGCTCTTGACCGTTCCAAGGGGCATGTCCAGCACCCCGGCGATCGCGGCCGGGTCCAGGTCTTCCTGGTACCGCAAAATCATCACCATGCGCGGCGCCTCCGGCAGGGCCGCGATGAGGCGGCGAAGCAGCGCGTCCAGCATGGGGTCGGGCGCACCGGTTGGCGCCGCGGGCTCCGCCACTTCTTCGAGCGCCACCTGCGACCGCCGCTTGCGCCGCCGCACTTCATCGATTGCGCGGCGGGCGGCCGTTTTCCGCAGCCAGAACTGCGCATGCTCAGGCGATTCGATCTTCGCCAGGTTCCGGTGCAGCGCCAGAAAAACGTCCTGCGCCACTTCCTGCGCCACCGCGCGGTCATGCAGAAAATGCCAGGCGAGGCTGAAGACCATCGCCTGGTGCTGGCGCACCAGCGAATCGAAATCGAGCCCGCTGCGGGGCATGTTAGCGAGTGCGCTCACTGGTCCTGCCCGGTGTAGGCCACCGTGCTGTTGACGTCCGTGCGCCGAAAATCGCTATTGGCGACCGCCAGCGAAATCTTCCGCTTGTAGAAGAATACCGCCCGGACTTCAAATTCGCCGCCGTAGCTCACCGGGAACCAGACGCCATCGGCGAATTTCTTGTACTCGACGGCGAATCCCAGGCCCGTGATGTTGGTTCCAAGCACGATTTTCACCGCGAGCGGAATTCTCAGCGCCATGTTGGTGGTGACCAGCACCGGCTGGTATTCCTCGGCGTCGATCAGGGCCTCGCCCTTCCAGATGGCGTCGCGGCGATCGGACCGGGGATCGAAAGCGATTCAATAGACCTGCCGGCCTCGGTAGATTTCGGTGCGCACCAGCCGGAAGGTGTACTTTAACTGCTCGTGATAGGTCAGCGGGAAAAAGTGGCGCCCGATGCCGTCGCGTGAATCGCCGTGGGTCGTCATTTTCGACATGCCGTCGATCAGGTCGGCATCGATATCCGTACCCTTATATTTATATCTGGGCTCGCCGTAGGCGACGAATTTTCCGTGGTCCGCGTATTTGCCCTCGAAATGCGTGAGTTTCTTATCGAAGCCGCGGGTCTTGGGCGCGATGAGGTACTCGCGCCGCTCCTCGCGCGCCACCTTGCGGTTGCCGCGGCGCAGAACCAGGTGCTGCTTCTGGGTGTAAATCCATTGCTGGCGCGATTCGAGCGAGCGCGCCTGGTTGATGCCCACGCGCGACATGATCTGCCCGACATCCGGCGGGCTCTGCGCCCAGACGGAAACCGCCAGCCCCAGGAGGAAAACCAGCTTCATACGCGATCCTCACTGACCAATACGCCGCAGCCGGCGGGAGGGGATGCAAATTTGTTTTACCATTCTTTATACCGAGATGCGCCGCATCGAATCCCATTTCATTGCCGGGCCCGCCGGGCGGCTGGAAGCGCTGCTGGAAGAACCGGAGGCAGCCGCGCCGCGGATCTCCGCCCTGGTGTGCCACCCGCATCCGCTCTACGGCGGCACCATGCACAATAAGGTGGTCTATCGCGTTGCTCGCGGGCTGCGGCGCGCCGGAGCGGTGGTGCTGCCCTTCAACTTCCGCGGCGTGAACCGCAGCGAAGGCGAGCATGGACACCTCGCGGGCGAAATCGAGGATGCGCGCACCGCGCTCGCGTGGCTGCGCGGCCGGTATCCCGGCCTGCCGTTCGCGCTGGCCGGGTTTTCGTTCGGTGCGCGAGTGGTGGTGCGGCTGGCCTGCTCGACGCCGGGTACAAGCTGGCTGCTGGCCGCGGGTCTGCCCACCGATGGCGCGGATAACACGATCCTGGCCGCGTGCGCCGTGCCCAAGGTTTTCGTGCAAAGCACGCGGGACCAGTTCGGACCGCGCGACCAGTTTGAGCCGCTCTATGCCGGCTGCGCGCCGCCGAAGCAGCTCATCTGGATCGATGCGGCGGACCACTTCTTTGCGGGGGCGCTGGATGCGCTGGAAGAGCAGGTGACGGGAGCGGCCGCGGGAATTTTGCGCTGATCAGCGGAAGATGCCGGTGTGCCCGAGCGAATACCGGCCCGGCTGCGGGTAGACGCAGAGCCCGTGCGGGCCGTGGCCTACCGGAATTCGCGCCAGCAGCTTGCCGTCGGTGGTATCGATGGCGTAGACCTCGGAGTTGTAGCGGCCGGAGACCCACAGCACCTTGCCGTCCGTCGAGATGCCGCCCATATCCGGGCTGTCGCCGCCGGGCAGTTCCCATTTTTTGACGACCTTTTGCCTGGCGAAGTCGATCAGCGAAATGCTGCCCTCCCCGCGGTTATCCTTGGACTCGAGCGCGGTCGGCATCCCCGGCAGGGGATCGGCCGACGCATCGAAAGAGCTGACGTGAAAAGTGGCCGTCCCGGCCTTCGCGGGCGGAAACCCGGCTTTTGGCCGGCTGGCCGCACCCCGCCAGCGTAGTGGCCAGAAAAAGCACAAATCCCCAGCGAAAACTGTTGCGACAGCACATCTCAATTTCATGATACGGCGCGCTCCGGCGATCCGACAACATGTTTGTATGCTGCGGAACGGCTTCTATGCCGCCTCGTTCATCTTCAGCACCATGGCGCCCCAGTCTTCCACCCGTACCACGCTCACCGATGCCGGCCCAACCTCGAGCCGGTGGATGAAATCGGTCGGCATGCCCAGGTAATGCATGAGCGCCACCTTGATGGGATCGCCGTGGCTGAAAATGGCGATGCTCCGGCCGGGATAGTCGATGCGCAGGCGTTCCATGCCCGTTACCACGCGCGCCTGCGTCTCGATCATCAGTTCCCCGCCGGGCGCCCAGGTGCCGCTGCGGAATTGGTTGTATAAGCGCCAGCGCGGGTCCTGTTCCAATTCGCCCATAGTCTTGCCGGTCTATTCGCCGGGATGCACTTCGCCGAACTCGTCGCGGGGCTCGACAGCCACACCGAGGGCCTCTGCCAGCGGCTGCGCCGTCTCTATCGCCCGCTTCACCGGGCTGCTGTAGATCCTGGTGATTCCGCTCGATTTCAGCCGCGCCGCCACGCGCACGGCCTGCGCGCGGCCTTCGTCATTTAACTCGATAGGCATCCATCCCGGAATGATTTTCCCCAGCCAGTCGTTGGTTCCGTGACGAATCAGATAGAACGTGGACATGGTAACCAGTATGCCCGCTTTGTCTGGTCCGTTACAGTACGGCGGGCGCGATTCTGACATGCTTGAGGTGTGACGCTCGTCGTCTTCGGGCTGTCGGTCAGTTCGTCGTGGGGCAACGGACACGCGACGCTGTGGCGCGGTCTGATCCGGGCCGCACACACCGCGGCGCGGCGCGCGCTCGAACTGGAGAATATTCTGGAAGCCGCCGTGAGCCTGCCGGTCGAGACCGCCGGAACTTTCGAATCCTGACCCAGGGCCATGACGATCGAGGACCTACTCGCCGGACGCAGCGTGGTGGTGGTGGCGGCGCATCCGGACGACGAGAGCGGCAGCGCCGGCGGCCTGCTCCAGCGCCTGCGCGATCCGGTGATCGTTCACGCCACCGATGGCTCTCCGCGCAATTTGGGCGACGCCCGCGCCGCGGGATACGAGCGCCGCGAGGACTACATGCTGGCGCGCCGCCAGGAATTGCTGAACGCGCTCGAAATCGCCGGGATCGGTGCGGAACGGACGCGGGCGCTCGATTTCGTCGACCAGGAATCCTCGTTCCACATGCGGGAGGCGGCGGAGCGCATCGCCGCGATCCTGAAGGACATCCGCCCGGGCGCGGTGCTCACGCATCCGTACGAGGGCGGCCATCCGGACCACGACGCCGCCGCGCTGGCGGTGCACCTGGCCTGCGCCTCGCTGCCTTCGCCGCCCGAAATTTTCGAATTCACGTCGTATCACGCCGCCAGGCCCGAAGAAGCGGCCATCGAGCTCGGGCTGTTCCTCCCCGGCCAGGATCCCGGAGAAGTTGTGGTGCTGCCGGCCGGCCGCCGCGAAACCAAACGCCGCATGCTGGATTGCTTCGTCACCCAGAAGCGCATGCTGGAACAGTTCCCCGTGGATGAGGAGCGCTACCGCCCGGCGCCCGCTTACGATTTCACCGAGGCGCCGCACCCCGGCCGGCTGTTTTACGAGAACTTCGATTGGGGCATCACCGGCGGCGAGTGGCGCCGGCTCGCGGGTGAGGCGTTGCGTTCGGCCGGAATCAAAGCCACTCTATGAGCCTCTCAATCCTCAGCATTGCGTATCCATTGGCCCCGGTGGGGCCGGACGCCGCGGGCGGTTCGGAGCAGATTCTCACCCTGCTCGACCGCACGCTCACGCGCCGCGGGCACCGCTCGGTGGTGATCGCGTGCGAAGGCTCCGATACCGAAGGCACGCTGCTGGCCACGCCGCGCGCCGCCGGCCCGCTCGACGACGAGGTCCGCCGCGCCGCACAGGAGCGCCACCGTGAAGCCATCCGCCGTGCACTTTCGTTCTGGCGGTTCGATCTCATCCACATGCACTCGCTGGATTTCCACGCCTACCTTCCGCCGCCCGGCCCGCCGGTCCTCTCGACGATGGTCGCCGAGATCTACGGGCCGGACCCCGCGCAACGGATCGCCATCGCGAAGGAGGTCCGCGCCATTTTCGAAGGGACGCCCGGCGTCGTGGACACC
>JAJYLS010000217.1 GCA_021787555.1 Acidobacteriota bacterium
GAACCCGGCCGGGTGATGCTGGTCAACGGCCGCGCGGACATGGACACGATCGAGGGGGAGATCTGGGAGATCGTGAGTGCGTATCTGTGAGAATTTTGGTTCACCACGGAGACACGGAGACACGGAGACACGGACGAAAACAGTTCTTTTCTTCTCCGTGTCTCCGTGTCTCCGTGGTGAATATTGAGGGGCTCATGTTCGACGACTTTTACGGCAACGCCCACGTCACCCACGCGCTCGAGCAGATGCTGGCGCAGGACCGGCTGGCGCAGACGCTACTGTTCTCCGGGCCCGAGGGCACCGGCAAGGCTACGCTGGCGCGGCGGCTCGGCGCGCGTCTCGTGGGCCGGGCGGAGCTGATCGAGCAGGACGATCTCAGCCTGCCGCAGAACGTCGAACTCGTCGCGGCGCGGGAAAAGTGGCCGGCGGAGAAGCGCAACGACGATCCGCTGCTGTTCGCCTCGCATCCCGATTTCGTCACCTTCGCTCCGGACGGCCCGCTGCGCCAGATCGGCATCCAGCAGAGCCGGCTGTTGAAGGAGCGCGCGCAATTTCTGCCGCACCGGGGCAGCCGGCGCATCTTCCTCATCGACCACGTGGACCGTGCCAACGAGCAGGCCGCCAACTCGCTGCTGAAGACGCTGGAAGAGCCGCCGCCGCACCTCATCCTCATCATGACGGCGGAGAACGCCTACGATCTGCTGCCGACCATCCGCTCGCGCGCCGTGCCGTTCCATTTCGCGCCGCTCGCGGCGGAGGAGATGCGGGCCTTCGTGCGGGCGCGCGGGCTCGACCACGCGGAACGCCGCATCGCGCTGGCCGCCGGCAGCCCGGGCACTGCCGTGGCACTTGACCTGGAGGCTTACGACAAGCGCCGGGCCGCCATGCTGGCGCTGCTCAAGGCGGCATCGGGCGCAGCGCCGTTCGGCGCGTGGCTGCCCTTCGGCGAGGCCATCGGGCGGAGCAAGAGCGAAAAGCTGGACCTGCACTTGAAAGTGCTCTACGAACTGCTGCGCGACCTGCTCCTGCTGCGCGAGGGAATCCCCGAAATCCGCAACCAGGATATTCGCGGCGAGCTCGAAGCGCTGGCCGGCCGCATGGAATTCGCATGGCTCCGCCGCGCGGTGGCGCGCGTCGATGAGCTGGCGCAGCTTGTGCGGCGCAATATTCAGAAGACCATTGCGCTGGACGCGCTGATCGCCGAATTGCGGGCGGGGTAAGCCTAAAGTTTTTCCCCATTCCGCCGATGGCTGTGAGGAAGGCCAATGGAGATCAACACCGCTGAGCCCTTGGCAGGGCGACATGCCGCCTCCGGCGCAACAGCCCGACCCCATGGGCAGGGCGACAGCCAGATGTCTGTCACCGGAGACGATTGGGAGCGGCTTCTCATCGGACAGAGCCCCGAGATGCGGCGGATCAAACACCTGATTCGGATCGTGGGTGGCCGCCGGGCAACGGTCTTGATTACCGGCGAGACGGGCACGGGCAAGGAGTTGGTAGCGCGCGCGCTGCACCTGGCGGGGCCGCGCCGCCGCGCGCCCCTGGTCCCCGTGAATTGCACCGCCATCCCGGAGAACCTGCTGGAAGCCGAGCTGTTCGGCCACACCCGCGGCGCGTTTACGGGGGCGGTACAGCCGCGCGTGGGCCGCTTCGAGGCGGCGCACGGCGGCACGCTGTTGCTGGACGAGATCGGCGATCTGCCAATGGATTTACAGGCCAAGCTGCTGCGCGTGCTACAGGAGCGCGAGTTCCAGCGGCTGGGAAGCTCGGAGACGGTGCGTGTGGATGTGCGCGTGCTGGCGGCCACGAATTGCGACCTGGGGCAGCGCATCACCGAAGGGCGTTTTCGCGAGGACCTTTACTACCGCCTCAACGTCGTGCCGGTGCACGTGCCCCCGCTGCGCGAGCGGCGCTCGGATATCCCGTTGCTGGCCGAGCACCTGGTGAAAAAGATCTGCGGAACCGAGAATCTCACGGAAAAAATGCTCGCGCCGGAGGCCATCCGGCGGCTCTGCGGCTACTCCTGGCCGGGGAACGTACGGCAACTCGAAAACGCTATCGAGACGGCGGTGGTGCTGAGCGGCGACCGTGCGATTCTGGAACCGGCCGATTTCCCGCTGCCCATGCCGGTGCGGATTGCGGATGCGGCCCCGGCGACAGTACCGGTGGTGGCGGTGCCCGACCACGGCCTGGATTACGAGCGGACGGTGGCGCGAATCGAGCGCAGCATCCTGGAGCAGGCGCTGCTGAAAACCGGAGGCAACAAGAAAGCCGCCGCCGAGATGCTGCGGCTCAAGCGCACCACGCTGGCGGCCAAGGTGAAGAGCCTGGAGGCGGTGGTGTAATTACCACAAATAATCTTTGGCGATCTCGCGCTTGTCGTAGCCGTCGAGCACGTGGACCACGCGGATCTTTTTCAGCGTCACCGGGGAAAGCTGGCCCAGCGGAATATAGATGATCGTCCGGTCCACCCGCGAGGCGATGGTCCTGAATATCGACCGCGGCGGCCGGGCGGCGGCGTAAACCACGTAGTGCTGGAGCGAGTAATCCAGCGCCGCCAGCAGCAGGCGCTCGGATTTGGATTCGGCGAATTCGTAATCGGCGTCCTGCCACACGTCGTACATGCGGCGCGGCGGCAGCGTCATCAAAAAACCGCCGTATTCGGCACGGCCGATGCCGGGCCCGACCAGGTTGTCGAAGGGAAAGGTCGAGTAGAACGCCATGTCGGATTCGTTCTGGTTCTCGCCCAGCCAGGTGGTCATGAAGGGATAGCGGTTGTCCCGGTCCTCGTCGAAGATCACCACCACCGCACCGACCTCGCCCTGGATCTTCTGGAACTGGCGCACGTAGATGCGGCCCTCGTACCAGCGGCGGATGGTCTCGCGCATATCGATGCCGTCGAGAATGGACGTGGTGAAGGGCTCGACGCGCACGCGCTCCTCGGAGACGATGCTCTTGCCCTTTCTCTTGAGGAAGCGGCCATAGTCCTCGATGACCAGGTCCTCGGGCGGATAGGAGCAGATGCCGGTGCCGTTCAACTGGCTGGCCCACTCGCCGGGGAATTTCTCCTTCTTGCGCGGCTTGAGGCCGAAGGGGCGCAGGCGGCGCTTGGTGCTGGGCAGGCGGCGGCGCAGGCGGATGCGGCGGGTGTTCATCCACACCTCGTCGCCGGAGATGCGGATGGTGGGGAGGTCCGAATCCGTTTTTTGCGGCGGGTAGATGCCGGCGGCTTCCCAGACTTCCCAGGCGTAATTGTCGTCGGCCAGGCTGCGCGCGGCCACGGTGAGATCGTAAATGCCGGCCGCGAGATCGTTTCCGGCCAGGGCGAGGTTGCGCGTGTAGCGGGCCAGCAGGCGGCGCTGCCAGTGGGCGAGGTGCTCGCCGGTCCCGGCTTCGTACTCCTTTTCGGCTTCGCGGAAAACGGCGAGCTGCGCGTGGCGGCGGTCGATCAGATTGGCTTCGGCGAGCCGCTCGCGGAAATCTTCGTAGCGCCACTGAAGCTGCGGGTACTCGATGGTGATTTCGGCCAGCGAATCGGGATGCGGATTGAACAGCTCGACGCCCTCGCGCCAGGTGCGCACCATGGGCTGCGCCTGGGGCTCCTCCATGGCGTCGAGCAGAGGATCAAGGAGGTTGAGCGAGACCACCACGAAGACGCTGGCCTCGGGGTCGGCGCCCTGAAGCTTCCAGGCGATGCTGGCGGCGTGGCGCGCGATGTCGCCGCTGCGCGGCTGCGGGTAGACGCGGTAGGCCTCGATGTAGCGCGCAAGGCCGATGTGGCGGATGGCGTAGGTGTCCGGGTAGGCGTCCTTGAGGTGCGGGCGCTGCGCGGCCTCGGGATCGGCAAAGACGATTTCCGCGCCAATCTCGACGCCGGTGCGGATGGCTTCGGTAAACGGGTCGGCCGGCTCGACGGGCACGTAGATGGCTTCGTCCTCCGCGGCGGATTCCCTGCGGTCGTCGCCGGAATCCTCGTCCGGATAGAAGATGATGGACATTTCCGGCAGGCGCTCGACGGCGCGCAGCCACGCCGCTTGCAGGGTGGTGGGGAGTTCGAGCGCAACCAACTCGGGACGATCGCGCAGGATGGCCTGGCGCGCCTCGACGGCGAACTCGAGGCGGCCGGGCACGACCGGAAAATAGGTGAAGCGGCCGCGCTTCAGGCTTCCGGGATCGGAACCCGGCAGCTCAGGATTCGGAAGGGCGCTTTCCCCGGGCATAGCGTAGCGCTTCCTCCCCGAGCACCTGGACGACCGCGATCTGGAGCGCCTGGGCTTCGTGCGTCCGCTGGGTGGCGAGGCTCTTCAGCTTAATGGCGAAACGGGCGATGTTGATGCCGTCGCGCACGGTATAGCGCTCGTCGGCGGCGTGGGCCATTTGCAGAAAATCGGTGACGTAGTTGAGGATACGGTCCTCGGCGAAGGGCAGGTTCTCCTTCAGGATGTGGTACTCCTCGTCGCGCTCGGGGAAATCGATGTAGATCTGGGGCTGGAGGCGCGAGTGGATGTACTCGGGCAGCTCGAAAGTGGAGGCATCGCCGTTCATGGTGGCCACCAGGCGGAAATGCGGGTGCGCCTTGATCTTGATGCCGGCTACGATGGATTTGACGTAGCGCCGGTTGTCGAGCAGGGGCGCGAGGCTGGCCCAGCTCTTTTCGCTCATGCGGTTGCCCTCGTCGAGAATGGCGATGCCGCCGCGGATCAGGGCGGTGACCAGCGGGGAGGCGACATAGCGCAGGCTGCCTTCACCCTCGATCACGGGGGTCACCAACAGGTCTTCGGGGCGGGTGTCGAGGGTGGCTTGCAGGATGTAGACATCGCGGCCCATGCGGCGCCCGGCGGCGTAGGCGAGGGTGGTTTTGCCGACGCCTGGCTTGCCCAGCAGACGCGGGCTCATGGGAATGTCCTGCTCGTTGACCACCATCCACGCGGCCAGCAGTTGGCGCATGAGTTCGTCCTGGCCCACCCAGTGGATGGCGATCTCGTCGGGATGTGCCAGGTGCAGTGTGACGCCTTCGATTTCAACAGTCATCGTGGACTGCTACCATTATCGGGCACCACGTCGGGGGCCGGGGGGGGGGCCAGGGGCCGGGGGTAGCGCGAGCGACGCCAGTGTGCCGCGCCGCGGATCAGGGGGCCGCCGGCGGGAGACCGTCCAGGATCATGCGGTGTATCTTGAGAAGCAGGTCGATTTCCTGGCGGGAAACTTCCAGCGCGGTGGCGATCTGTTCGGGCGACTCGCCGCGGCGGTAGAGGCGCAACGCGCGCGAGCGCTTGCTCAAGTTCAGCGCGGGCCGGGGAAAAACGGCGGCTTCGGGCGAGGGCGTGCGCTCGATTTCCCGCAAGTGGGCGGCGAGGGCATCCAGGCGTTCGCCGAGCGCCTGAACCGCAGCCTGGCAGGAGGCGGGGTGGCCTTCGGGCGCAGCGGCGGCTCCGCCGGCGGTGGAAGAGCGGACGCGAATGCGCAGCGGCGGCAAGCGGCGCAGGAACCAGGCTGCCGCGGCGAGCGCCGCCACCGCCAGGGCCGGCCAGATCATCGCAGGCTCCGCAGCCGGTCCTGCCGGTTAGCGATCTCGTGAATCCGCACACCGTAATTTCCTTCCACGACCACCACTTCGCCGCGGGCGATCAGGCAGTGGTTGACCAGCACCTCGACCGGCTCGTTGGCGCCGCAGTTCAGCTCGACAATCGAGCCGGTGGTCAGTTTGAGCACATCCTTGAGCGGGAGCTGCGCCTTGCCGAAAGAAATGCTGATGGGCAGCTCGACATCGAGCAGCAGCTCCATGGTTCGGGCGGGTTGGTCGGCGCGGCCGGAGGGATTGGCTTCGAAGGCAGGTGCGGGCAGGCTTTCCTGCGCGCCGGCGGCCTGGGGGCCCCCACGCGAGGCCAGCAGCGCCGCGAAACGCGGGCCGAGCGCCATCAGAAGCGGCGGCGGGTCACCGGCGAGCGCGACGTGGACGATCGCCCATTCCTGGAGGTCCGCAGGGGCGGGGTGTTCGGCACCGCCCTCGCAGGTCACTTCGCGGCCCAACACGGCCCCGGCGGAGCGCGCCATGGCCGCGAGCGATTGCCCGAGAACTTCCAGCCAGGTATTCCGGGCTTCGGCCTGTTCCACCTTTTCCAGACCGGCGGATTGGAGGATCAGGGTTCCGGCCGCCTCCCACAGCCGGCGCGGCGCGGCCACCCAGGCGAGTGCGTCGGGAAAGGGCTGAAACGGCTGCTCCCACCAGAAGATCCCGGCTTCTTCCGCGATGCCTGCCGCGGCGGCGGCTTCCGCAAACGTGCCGCCGGCGGCTTCCCAGCGCGTTTCGGGGCGCTTCTCGGTCATGGCTTCGATGGCCTGGGCGAGCCCGTCGACCCAATCGCCGATCACCTGCCGGGTTTGCTCGGCAGTGCTCATGCGCTCACCATCCCGCGGGCGGCCGGCCATTGCTGCGCCAGCCGGCTGCGCAGCCTGAGAATGGCCTGCGCCTTCAACTGCGAAATTCGGGATTCATGCAGGCTCACCACCTGGGCGATCTCGCGCAGTGTCAGCTCCTGCTCGTAGTACAGGCTGAGGACGGTGCGCTCGATCTCGGGGATGGCGTCCAGCTCTTCGGCCAGCAGCCGCTCCAGCTCGGAGCGCTCCAGCACGGCCGACGGCAGATTGGTATCGGAATCCGGAATATACTGCAACGGGTCCTTTCCCTGCTCGCCGGCGGTGGCGTGTTCCAGGCTCGCCAGGTTCAACCCCCGGATCTCGACCAGCCAGTCGTGATATTCCTCGAGGGGGATGCCCAGTTGCGCGGCAATTTCCTCTTCGGAAGGGGAGTGCTGGAGATGTTGTTCGGCGACGGCGATGGCCGCTTCGATCTGCTTGGCCCGGCGCCGCTTCTGCCGCGGCGCCCAATCGAGGCCCCGCAGGCTGTCCAGGATCGCGCCGCGGATCTTGTACTCCGCGTAAGTCTTGAGCTTGACGTTGTGGGTGGGATCGAAATTGTCGATGGCCGCGATCAGGCCGATGACCCCGGCGGAGATCAGGTCTTCGATGGCGATATTTTCCGGAAGGCGCTCCTGAATGCGGCGTGCGATCAGCCGCACCTGCGGCAGATGCTCCAGGATCAGCCGCTCGCGCTCTTCGATGCTGACGGTTTCGGAAATGGCGTAGGAGTACATACATGCCGCCTTTCTATGCCGCGGACCGCGCTTCCCGGCCCCCACCGGCGAGCAGCAGCTCGACCAGGCGCGCGGCGCTGGCGGTCTCGATGTCTTCGGGAATCCTCTGCCCGTTGGCGAAGAACGAGAGCGGCTTGCCGATGCGGACGCTCTCGTTGAGGATGGGGCCGCAGGAGCAGGTTTCGTCCAGTCTGGTAAACAGCAGGCGCTGGGGATGAAAGATCGCAAAGGCATCGATCATGCGGGTGAGGTCCGGCGGCTTCATGGAAGCCGGCAGCACCAGTTGCGTATCGACGTCGCTGCGGTGCGAGAAAAAGCGCGCGAGCTCCGCGGCGTGGTCCATGTCGGAACCCGCGAAGCCCGGGGTATCGATGAGAACCAGGTCCTTGCCGCGACACTCTTCGAGCGCTTGCGCCAGCGCCGCTACGGTGTCGACGACCTGCAGTCCGACTCCGAGAATGGCGGCGAAATGGCGCAACTGCTCGGCGGCGGCGACGCGATAGGTGTCGGCCGAGAGCAGCACCACCGGGCGCCGGCAGGCGATCCCGTAATTGGCCGCCAGCTTCACCAGGGTGGTGGTCTTGCCGGCCCCGGGAGGGCCGACGAGGGCGGTGACGTGCGGCGCGGCGCTTCTCGTATCCCCCCGGCTCCGCCCCAGCACGGGTTCGGCGGCGATGCGCGATTGGAGCTCCTCGACCAGCGCGCCGCGGAAAGCGGCAGGCTCGAGAGCGGCGGATGCCGCGCGCGACTCGGCCCCGCGCACGATCTCGCGCGCCAGGTCCGGCGTGACCTCGGCGGCGGCGAGTTGCGCGTAGGCATCGGCCGAAGCGGGCGGTGCGCCCGGCCACGAGGACGGCGCAAACACGGAATGGGTGAGCGCGCGCCGCATGCCTTCCAGTTCGCGCTTCAACTCCGCTACCTGGGCCGCCAGCCGGTCTTGCACCGCCTCCTGCTGGTGCTCCTCCGGCGGTGGAGCAATGCTCGCGAAGACTACTTCGTAATCGCCCAGGTGACGGGCTTCGGCGGGCGCCCGGCTGGTCGACACCAGCATGGCCTCCGCTCCCAGTTCCTGGCGCGCCTGGGCGACGGCGTCCTCTACCGTGGCAGCGAAATAGGATTTGATGCGCATAGAAAGTTGTCAGTTATCAGTGGTCAGTCATCAGGTTGCCTAATAGCTGAGAGCCGATGGCCGGTTTTACGACTGCCTCCCGCACGTTTTGTCTATCGGCGGGTGGGGCCGTTTCGATTAGGGCGATGCGTCAGGAAATGTTTCCCAGCGACTGGACCCGCAAACCCGGCGGGACCTCGTTGTGCCCCAGGAAGAACAGATTGGGGAGCACGGGCTCGGCGATCTGCCGGAGGAAATAGCGCGCGCCGGAAGAAGTGACCACCGCCACCGGCGCTTCGGGCGCCACGATGCGGCTCGTAATCCGGCCCAGGATGTCGCGGATGGTCTGCGGCGGGAGCGCGATGTGGCTGTTCTGGTCGCCGTGCTCGACGGCCGCCTCCACGGCCTGCTCGATCGAGGGGTCCAGGAACCAGGCGGGCAGGTCGCCGGCGTGGTTCAGGTACGGTTTCACCACGGTGCGGCGGACCGCCTGCCGCACGTACTCGGTGAGCAACACGGGATTGCGCGTGGCGCCGGCGGCCTCGCCCAGCGCTTCGAGAATCGAGATGGCGTCGCGGATGGAGACCCGCTCGCGCAGCAGGTTTTGAAGCACCCTCTGCACGCTGGCGAGCGGCAGCAGCTTGGGGACCAGGTCTTCGACCACCTTGGGGTGCTCGACTGCGACGCGGTCCAGCAGGCGCTTGGCGTCCTGGCGGGAGAACAGCTCGTGGGCGTGGCGGCGGATCAGCTCGGAAAGGTGCGTGCCGAGGATGCTGACGGCATCCACCACCGTGTATCCGGCGTTGCGCGCGCGCGCGGCCTGGGCGGCGGGGACCCACAGCGCGCTCATGCCGAAAGCCGGTTCCCGGGTGGCCTTGCCCTCGAGCGTGGGATCGGGCGCGCCGGTGGGGATGGCCAGTTCGCAGCCCTGGGCCAGCTCGTAGCGCGCGATCTCGACCCCTTTTAATGAGATCACGTACTCGCGTGCCCGCAGCGAGAGGTTGTCGGTGACGCGGACCGGCGGCAGCAGGTAGCCGAGATCCAGCACGAGCTGGCGGCGGATGGCGGCGATGCGCCGCAGCAGCGGCGAATCCTGCGCGCCCTCGACCAGACCGACCAGTCCCAGGCCGACCTCGATAGCCAGCGGCTCGACGCGCAGCAGCGCCTCCATATTTTCCTTGGCGGCCGCGGGCTTGGGAGCGGCCGAAGGCGCGCCGCGCGCCTGTGCGCGGCGCATCCGCCACCCGGCCGCTCCCGCGCCGCCGCCCAGCAGCAAAAAGGGAAGGGGCGGCATTCCCGGCAGCGCGGCCAGCGCCACCAGCACGCCAGCCGCCAGCAGCAGCGGCTCGTAATGGCCGAAGATCTGCCGCCGGAATTCCACGCCGAGGCGCGCGTCCGAGGCGCCGCGGGTGATGATCAGGCCGCCCGAGATGGAAATCATGAGCGCCGGAATCACCGTGACGAGGCCGTCGCCGATGGTGAGCACGGTGTAGGTTTCGAGGGCTTTCGCCAGGTCCATGCCGTGCTGGAGCACGCCGATGAGGAAGCCGGCTACGATGTTGATGCCGGTGATCAGGATGCTGGCCACGGCGTCGCGCTGGGTGAAGCGCGAGGCGCCGTCCATGGCGCCGTAGAATTCCGCTTCGGTAGCGAGCTGCTTGCGCCGCCGGCGCGCCGGCTTCATCG
>JAJYLS010000218.1 GCA_021787555.1 Acidobacteriota bacterium
AAACGAATACCTGGCTGCGAACAACCGTCAGCCCAAGCCATTTGTCTGGACGGCCAGCGTCGAGCAGATCCTGGCCAAGGTCAACCATTGTAAAGCTATTTTAGAAACACTACACTAGTGTTTTCGGCGCCAGGCTACGTCACCGCTGACGGGGAACTCCTACGGCGGGCCATCGAGAAGGTCCTGCGGAATGCCATCCAACACACGCAGGAGGGCACACGAGTCCAGCTATTCGGCGGGGGCGGCCAGCACGAGGCGGTGATCGCGGTTCGCGACTGGGAACCTGGAGTACCGGATCAGGCTCTGGCTGGCATTTTCCAACCGTTCTACCGCATCGATGCCGCGCAGGGCCGGAGCAGTGGAGGAGTGGGCCTGGGATTGTCGATCGCACAAAGAGCGGTCGCGGTTCACCGGGGGACGATCTTCGCCGAAAACTGCGCGCCTGGCTTGCGGGTAACGATTCGGATTCCGCGGGACTGATTCGTCCACTCGAATTTATCGCGCAGCAATGGTGGGTAGCTCGATTGAGACGCGTAACCCGGGATTCGCATTTTGCGCTCGCATTTGCCCGTGATGCAGGCTGACGGCACGCATCGCGATGGCCAAGCCGAGGCCAATTTCGCCGCTGGAACTGTCGCGCGAATTATCCACGCGAAAGAACGGCTGAAAGATTTTGGGCAACGCTTCCTCGGGCACGCCGGGGCCATAATCGCGCACCGAGATGGTCGCGGCGCCGCTCGCCTGTTCGAGTTCCAACTCCACGACCGATTCACGCGGCGCATAGCGGATCGAGTTCCGGACCACGTTTTCGATGGCGCGCCGAAGCAGTTCCCGATCGCCATTGATGGTCAGCGGGATGCCAGACCGCAGCCTGATGGTGCAACCGCGGCCATCGGCTTCCAAACCGCAATCGTCAACAACATCGAGCAGGAGACTGTCGAGCCGGAGATGCTCCGTCGATATGGATGCGGGGTCGCCCTCGGCGCGGGTGACCTCGATCAGCGCTCCCACCAGGTTAGTGAGGCGCTGGATCTCTTTTTTCAGCCGCGCCGCGGCGGCTTCACGATCCTCGGCCGTGCGCGCGAGCTCCGCGGCAAAGCTAAGCCGGGCCAGCGGAGTGCGAAGCTCATGCGAGACATCTTGCAGCAACCGGCGCTCGGCGATCAGCAGTGTTCCGAGACGCTCCGCCATGCGATCGAAGGCACGGCCCAGTTCGCCGATTTCGTCTTTCCGGGATGACTTTACGCGCGCGGCGAGATCGCCCGCGCCAAACCGGTCGACCGTTCGCGCCAGCGATCGAAGCGGAGATGCGATGTTCACCGCCAGCAGCCAACACACCAGCGCGACCGAGCCGATGATCAAAATGTAATACGGCAGATAGTTCCCTAAGTCGAATGGCGGAGGCTCCATTTCCACAATCCAGCGGTAGCGGCCATCTTGCGAGGAGGTCATGATCACTTTGCGGCCGCGCGGGAGACCGAGCGGCGGCGGCCCGTCCGGCTTCGCGAGCGCCAGCAGCGCCGAACGATCCGTGCCGGTCAGCAAATCGCGCCCATGTGCGTCAGTCAGAAAGTGCTTGCCGGGGAGGTGCCGCTCCATTCGATTGATGAACCGCGCGAGTTTTGCGGGCCCGCCTTCATCGTACGCCTCGCGGGCTTCCTCCATTTCGAGGGATGCGTGCCCAAAGAACCCGCTGCGGTAGGCCGTTCGAAAAGAAATCACCGATGTGACGCCGATGAAGGCGAGGAGCGAAAGCACCAGCGTCGCGAAGGACCACAAGAGAATCTTGGCGTAGACCGTTCTCAAGGCGCGACCTCCTGGTATGGAGTGAATTGATATCCGGCTCCGCGGATAGTCTGGATCGGCGTCCGGCCCTGGCGCTCCAGTTTTTTGCGCAGATGGCTGATGTGCACATCGAGCGCGCGCTCATAGGGCGTCGGTTTCCGCTGGTAGATAGCCGCTGTGATTTCATCTCGCGAAACGATGCGGCCGGCGGCCCGCACCAGCAGTTCCAGCAAGTCGAACTCCATCGCCGTGAGGTCCAGGGGCGCCCCGAAATACCAGGCCTTTCTCGCGAGCGGATCAAGCCGGACGCCTCCCGTTTCCACATCCTGCGGCGCCGCTTCGGGCCTCCCCGTCCGGCGCAGCACCGCGCGAATGCGCGCCAGCAATTCTTCGGGGTCGAACGGTTTCGGCAGATAATCGTCCGCGCCGGTCTCGAGGCCGGCAATGCGGTCGGCGCGAGCCGTGCGCGCCGTCAGCATGATCACGGGCGCTGAGCTGCGTTTGCGGATCTGGCGCAGCACTTCGAAGCCATCGAGTACGGGTAGCATCACGTCCAGGATGATCAGATCAAAATTTCCCTCCATCACTTTTCCCAGGCCTTGACGCCCGTCCAAAGCGGCTTCCAGCCGAAAACCGTGTTCTGCGAAGTAGGCTTTCATCAGCGAACACAATTCCGGATCGTCTTCGATCAGGAGGATTATTCTTTCTGCCCGGTCCGTGCTTTGTTCTAAAATCATCGGCCCCAATTCTCTTGTATAACAAACCGCGATGGCCATATACGGCTTTTACAAAACTTAAGATTCAGGCGGGGGTATCGGCGTTCTACTGAAAGTAATGAAGCACGCTGGATTCGTCCTGCTGGTCGCCGGCGCCTTTGCCGCGCAGGCCCAGGCACCCAAGTCATTCGTTGGCACAGTAACCGGTTTTCGCCCGGAAAGCGCCGAAATTCAAATTCGTGCGGATAAAGGCGATCTGGTCCTGGCGGCGTTAACGGCCGAGACCGTCACCGAGAGGGTCGCTCCTGGCGCCCACGATCTGAAAAGCGCCGAGCCCATAAAGGCAACTGAAATTGCGGCTGGTGACCGTGTCCTGGTGACTCTCGCGGGGAGTATGCGCAACGTCCGCCGGATCGTGGTCATGTCAGCGGACGACATCTCGAAACGCGACGAGGCAGAACGGCTTGATTGGCAGATGCACGGTGCGGCGGGGATTGTATTGGCCAAGTCGAGCAACCGGATCACGCTCAAGATCCACACACCGACAGGAGGGGCTGAAGCTGTAATCGCGGTTGATGAGCGCACAGCCTTCAAGCGGTACGCACCCGACTCGGTCAGATTCCGCGATGCCCGGCCTAGCCAGTTGTCCAACATCGCCATCGGCGATCAACTGTGGGCGCGCGGTGAGAAGAGCCAGGACGGGCTGCAAGTGTCAGCGCAGGAGGTCGTATTCGGAACTTTCCTGATCAAAGCGGGAACGATTACGACCGTAAACCCCGCATCCAGAGAGATCGCCCTGAAGGAACTGGGCACGAATAAGCCGCTCACGATTGTGCTGATCGCCGATTCACAGATCAAGCAGATGCCAGAACGTCCAGCGGGCATGATGGGCGCTGTTGCCCGCGACGGAATACCTCCGATCGCCGCGCGCGATGGCGCCGGATTCGCCGGGCGAGGGCCGGCCGGAAGCGGTCGGGCCTCGTCCGGCGGGCCTCCGGGCGGTTTTGATATCAACGAGATGATTGAGCGGCTGCCGCCGGTAGCATTGCCGGATTTGAGGCCCGGGTCAACCGTTATCGTTTCGAGCACCAAGGGAAGTAAGAACGATCAGCTCACTGCGATCATGCTCGTGGCGAATGCGGACATGCTGATCCAGATGGCCTCCAGGGCAAGTAGAGATACAGGACGCACGGTGGTAAGTGGTCCCAGCATGGGCGGCATGGCCACTGGCGATCCCCGCGGGCTCGCCAATCTCGATCTCAGCGGCATGATCATGCATTAATATTCCGAATCTTTCGCACGGGTTCCGTTATGTCCAAGATCGCAATCTTTTTATCTGCGCTCATTTTGTGTTTACTCTCGTTCCCTGGCGCTTTGGAAGCGCAGTCCTCCAGCGCCGGGCTTCAGGGAGTCGTGACCGATCCCTCTGGCGCCGTGGTCCCGGGCGCACTGGTTCAACTGCGTGGCCCGGAACCCGAACGGCGCGCTACCACAGATGTATCAGGCAAGTACACCGTCGCCTCGCTCCGTCCGGGAAAGTACACAATCCGCGTGATCGCCAAGGGCTTCAGCGTGGTCCAGATGCGGGATGTGGATCTTAGTTCGCCCCAAACCCTGAATTTCCAGCTCACGATCGAAGCTGAAACCCAAGTCGTGAACGTCGAAGACGAAGCCCGCAAAGTGACCACCGATCCCGCATCTAACGGCGGCGCCATTATTCTGAAGGAAAAGGAACTCGCCGCCTTATCCGACGATCCCGACGAGCTCGAGCAGCAATTGCAGGCCATGGCCGGGCCAGGCGCTGGGCCGAATGGAGGCCAGATCTACATCGATGGCTTTACCGGAGGTAACCTTCCTCCCAAGTCTTCCATCCGGGAGGTCCGCATCAATTCCAATCCCTACTCGCCCGAATATGACCGCCCGGGCTTCGGCCGCATCGAGATCTTCACCAAGCCGGGAACCGATTCGATTCACGGGCAGGGCTTCATGATGTATAACAAGGAAGCCCTCAACGCACGCAGCCCATTGCTGGCCCAGTCGCAGCGGCCGCCCTACAAACAGAACTTTTTCGGTTTCAATATCGGCGGCCCCATCAAGAAGAACAAGGCTTCGTTCGGCTTCGACGCGCTGCGGCGTAGCACTACGGAGAACGCGTTTATCCTGGCCACGGACCTGGACAGTAATCTCAGCCGCCAGATGATCAACCAGGCCGTACTCACGCCGCAGACATTGACGATGCTGAGTCCGCGTGTGGACCTCAGCCTGAACGCCAACAATACGCTGACGCTGCGGTATCAGAACACCCGTTCCGATTTTGAGAACCAGGGCGTCGGCAGTTTCAATCTCGCCTCGCGAGCCTACCATTCCACCAGTTCGGAAAATACCTTCCAAGCAACGGAAACTGCCGTGCTCAGTCCGCGCCTGATCGATGAGACACGCTTTCAGTTCATGCGTTCCGATTCCCATATGAGCGGCGGCTCCGACGCTCTCATTATTTCGGTTCAGGATGCCTTCACCAACGGCGGAGCGCAGGTCGGCAATTCCGGCGCGACCGTCAACAACTGGGAGCTGAACAACGCCTGGACTTTTGCACGCGGAACGCACACGCTCAAATGGGGCGGGCGGGCGCGCGATGCCGATGAATCGAGCACATCGCAGAACAGTTTTTGGGGCGCCTACACGTTTCTGGGCGGCACGGGCCCGCAGCTCGATGCGAACAATCAACCCATTGCGGGAACCAGCATTCCACTCGACGCGCTGGAAGTGTATCGTCGCACGCTGCTATTTGAGAAAGCCGGGCTGAGCGATGCACAGATCCGGGCATTGGGCGGCGGCGCCTACCAGTTCAGCATCAACGGGGGCACGCCCACCACTCCCGTGAATCAGTTCGATATCGGCCTGTTTGCCAACGATGACTGGCGCGTCCGCCCCAACCTGACCCTGAGCTATGGCCTGCGTTACGAAACCCAGACCAATATTCACGACTTCGGCGATTTCGCGCCGCGCCTCGGAGTTGCATGGGGCATTGACGGCAAAGGTAGCAAGGCGGCCAAGACCGTGCTGCGCGCGGGCTTCGGGACGTTCTATGATCGCGTCGCGGAGTCGCTGGCGCTCCAGGCGTTGCGCTTTAACGGCCAGACACAGCAATCGTATGTCATCTTCAATCCGAGTTTCTTCCCGTCGGTGCCGGCGCTCTCGACGCTCGCCGGGGCGCAGCGTCCGCAGAATCTGTACATCGTCGATCAATCGATTCGCGCCCCGCGGAACTACCAGACGAGTGTGGGGATCGACCGCCAGATCAACCAGTATGCCCGGATCAGCTTTAATTATATCGAGAGCCGGGGCGTGCACTTGGAACGCGAGCGCAATATCAATGCCCCCATTGATGGAGCCTATCCGTTTGGAGATTCGCAGGTTCGGACTCTAGCCGAATCGACAGGTTTCAGCCGCACCCATCAGTTCATGATCAATCCGAGCGTCAACTATAAGAAGATTTTTCTGTTCGGATTTTATGCGTTGTCCTACGGCCGGGATGACAACGAGGGCCAGCCCGCTAATCCCTACAATGTACGTGCGGAATGGGGGCCGTCAACTTTTGCGGATGTGCGCCACCGCCTGGTGCTCGGCACCAGTCTACCGCTGCCCCTGAAATTCTCGATCAGCCCGTTTGTGGTAGTGCAAAGCGGCAGTCCATATAACATCACTACGGGCCTGGACCCCGATTACACCGGAGTCGCCGAAGCACGGCCGGCGCTCGTGGCCGGCGCGGCGGCGGCAAGCTGTACCGGTTCCGACCTGGTCTATAAAACCGGTTTCGGCTGCTTCAATCTCAATCCGGCTTCGGGCGCTGCAAGCATTGAGCGGAACTACGGCCGCGGTCCTGGCAGCGCGACCCTGATGCTGCGGCTCTCCCGCACCTGGGCGTTCGGCGGCAAGCGTGAGACCGACCCGAACGCCAGCGGATTCGGCAGTGGGCCTCCACCGGGCAGCGGCGGAATGCGGGGCGGCGGCGGCCCTCCACCGGGCGGCGGCCCGCCTCCAGGCGGAGCGCCTCCCGGCATGGGCTTCAACAGCGGCCGCCGCTACACCATCACACTTGGCATTAACGCCATCAACGCCTTGAATCACCCGAATTACTCTGCGCCGAGCGGCGACTTATCTTCGCCCTATTTCGGCCAGTATCTTAGCCTGGCCGGCGGTTTCGGGCCGGTGGGCGCGGGGAGCACATATAACCGCAAGATCGATATCCAATTGCGATTCGGATTCTAACCAATGCACGCAAGGAGGTTCTTTCAATGAGACGAATGATCAGGTGCGGCGCGCTGTTGGCGCTTGCCGTGTTCGCCGCTCTTGCAGCCGATGTTACGGGGAAGTGGACCGGAGAGATGAATGGCCCGAACGAGAGAATATCCATCACGTGCAACTTCAAGCAGGACGGCACGAAATTGACTGGCACGATGGATGGTCCAGAAGGAGAGCCCATGGAAATCAAAGACGGCAAAGTGGAAGGCGACAGGATTTCGTTCACAATCGCCGTCAATGATATGAGCATCGTCCATGAGGGCACGATCAAGGGCGATGAGATCACGCTCAACGTGAAAATGGAAGGCGGTCCAGGCGGCGGTCCGGGGCCGATCACGCTTAAGCGGGCGAAGTAACGGGCTACCACTGTGAAACTTGTGGAGCGCTCCGCTCGTCCATCGCGGAGGTCATGTCCCGCACCCGAAGAGATTTTCTGATTGCGTGTTCCGTACTTCCGCAGCTCGCAGGCGCCACCGCACGATGGCTCCACGAAAAGCCCTCCAATTGGAGACCCGATGACATCGAGGCTATCCTGAACCATTCCGCCTGGGTCCGTGAGGCGCCGCTCGAAATGGACCCGGCCACGGCGGGAAGCGCAAAGAAGGTGAAGCAGGGTCAGGGTTTACCGACCGATTTCACCGTGTTGGTACGCTGGGAATCCGGCCTGCCGGTCCGGCTGGCGCGCGGGAAAACGTCCCTTCCCGGCGAGCAGTTGGACCATTACGAGGTCAGCGTCAGCCGGCTGCCGCTGGCGTTCCTGGCCGCCATATCGGGTCGAAAGCCAGGCGAGGATCTTGGCAGCGCGGAAGTTGCGGTGCTACTCGCCAAGTCGACGACGATCGAGCGCACGGGAAAGGATCCGCTCCGGGCGGAACACGCCGAGTGGATCAATGCCGATTTCTCTCCCCGTATCTCTATTTCTTTTCCGCGGCCCCAAAAGGATCCGATACAGCTTGCGGACTGGGACGTCGCGGTGGTGGGACGGATCGGCATGTCCATGTTTCGCGCTCGATTTCCTCTTCGGCCCATGGTGTATCGCGGCAAGCTCGAACTCTAACCAGCACTCCGCCCGAGAATTGTGAAGTTTTGTGAAGTTGCGTACTCGGCTCGCCGGTGCCGCCCGTCAGTTGTTTTCCGAGCAAGCTGACTTATATTATCCGCTTCTAAACCGGGGGTTTGTGCTGTGTCGGTTCTAAGGGTCCTAATCACTCTTGTTCTTCTCGCTTGTGCAACCCTGGCCCAGGACACTGCAACTTTGACAGTGACTGTGGCCGATCCCACCAGTGCGCTCGTGCCTGGGGCGAAAGTTACTCTCAAAGCCCTGGGCCGGACGACGGTGATCGAAAAGGGCACTGAAGACAATGGCTCGGTCGTTTTCGATTTGCTCCAACCGGGCGATTATTCCCTCGATGTGGAAGGTGCCGGATTTGTTCACTACCACATCGATCGTCTGACGCTCCAGGTGCGGGATCGCCAGACCTTGAAAGTCAACCTCAAGGTCGCGGAGGCGGCTTCCACGACGGTCGAGGTTTCGGCCCACGCCGAAGGAATTTCAAGCGATGCCGCGCAGGGAGTCGCGCTGGACCAACAATACCTTAAGAATCTGCCAGTGAACGGGCGGAACGCGGAATCCCTGATTCTGATGGCGCCCGGAATCACGACTGCGGCTGGCGGACGGGGCGGAGGCGGCTTCAATGCGAACGGG
This sequence comes from Acidobacteriota bacterium, assembly GCA_021787555.1. GTDB lineage: Bacteria > Acidobacteriota > Terriglobia > Bryobacterales > Bryobacteraceae > JAJYLS01. The sequence goes on from JAJYLS010000218.1 coordinate 8,509, forward strand.
CTGCGATCGAACACGAACTACTTCATGCTCGATGGCGTCAGCCTGAACAGCCCTGCTTCCGGAGGCGGTTTCGGCGGCGGCGGCCCGATGGGACCGGGCGGCCCTGCCCCGGGCGGCGGTTCTTCCACCGAGATGATTATTATCGACGCCATGCAGGAGATGAAGGTGCAAACTTCGTCTTTCGCTCCTGAGTTCGGCCGCACGCCCGGAGCGCAGGTGGTGATGACCAGCCGGTCGGGTTCCAACAATCTTCACGGTTCCCTTTACGATTACGAGCGCAGCGACAGTTTCGACGCCAACAACTGGTTCGCCAATGCGGGCGGGTACGGGAAAGGACGGGAGCGGCAGGAGCGGCCAGGCGGTGTCCTGGGCGGGCCGGTCGTCCACAACAAAACGTTCTTCTTCGTCTCGTTCGAAAAGCTGAAGCTCCAAGCGCCACAATCAATCGTAGCGGACGTGCCGGACATGAAATCGCGCAGTACAGCCTGGCCGGCGCTTCAGCCTTACCTGAATGCCTTTCTAATTCCGGCTCTGCGCAAGAATCTGACGAACCCACGGTTTCATCGGGTTTTCTGAGAAGGCGGTTGGTCGGCTGTGTGCGATGGCAGGCCCCCTCAGATCCTCTGGGAAGCCAATGCTAACAAGGTTTTCGGAAGGATCCTGGCCCTTTGCGGCGTGCACCGAAGTTTCCCGGCAGCCAGTGACGCCACTCCCTCCCGGCGGGCCCGTGGCGCGGTGATCGAGTGCTTCCTGCCAACCGGTGCCACTGCGTGCCGGACATCGAGGGATTAGGGCTGTCGGGGTCCCCAGAAGGCGCGAGAGACTGTTCAACCTTCATAGAATCAGGCAGTTTCACGGATTCTCAAGCGGTTCCCCGAGCGCCGCTAAATGCGAACGTCTTCCCGGGGAACAGATCTCCAGTCCGTCCGACCGCATGGCCGTGTGTGCAAGCATTCCGGAGCCCGAGAGGTAAACCGCGGAGGGCAAGCCGACCCTCCGAACCCCCCGCCAATCGGCCACTTCATCGAATTCCTGCTCAGAGCCCTTTCTGTTGATCGTGATGTCCCTTTAATTATGCGCGGATAGACGTGGGGATATTGCCATGCAGGTCAAGCAGCGTGTGCATCTTGACGGCGGCCTTGTGCTTGCGGAATTTCGCCCAACGGAACAGGGAGAGGCACAGGTCGATGGTGGTCGAATCCAGCGCGTACAAGCTTTGTCCAACTCCACGCCGATCGGATCGGAGGCATACAGCGGCCGCGCGATACCAATCAATATCAATACGATCATAAGTATCCAGACACGGCCGCCGGGAGTCAGAGGGCTGCATATTGGGTGTCCGGCGTGAGAAAGAACATGCGAACGGTCCAGGGCAACCTTTGCAGCGATTGAAGGCGGGCCATGACGAACTTCCGCAG
>JAJYLS010000219.1 GCA_021787555.1 Acidobacteriota bacterium
TCCCGCGGCGTGTTCGCCTGGCTGGTGATCACGCCGAACTGGCCGGAAGACAGCACCGTATTGGGACCGCTGAAGACTATCTGGTTCAGGATGTTGTACGCTTCCGCGCGGAGCTCCAGCGTAAACCGCTCGGTCAGCGCGAAGTTCTTGAACAGCGAAAAATCGATGTTCTGGAAATAGGGTGCCCGGACGTTGGGGAGCGTGCGCGTCAGGTTCCCGAAGGTGAACGGCGCCGGCTGCGAGAACGTCGAGGTATTCAGATAGTGGTTCAGCCGGGTGGAAACCGGCGTGCTGAGATTGGGGTCGGTTCCGTTATTGTTCGGGCGCAGGACGTTGCTGCCGGAGTCGGAGGTGTTCTGCGTCGTGATGGAGAGCGGAAAGCCGGACTGATTCGTATCGATGGCGTTCAACTGCCAGCCACCCAGGGCAGCGTCGACGCCCTTACTCCAATGCCTGCCGAATCGCTGGCCGCGGCCGAAGGGCAGGTTGTAAACGCCGCTGATCACCAGGCGATTGGAGATGTCGTTCGACGAAACCCCCCTCTCGCCGCGCGGATTGTAGATGTTCTGAATCCCGCCGGTGTTGTGGCCTACGTTGGAGATGATCGCGTAATCGTCGATGAGCTTCTGGCCGGTGAACGCCGCTATGAAGCTCAGGCCGTTGCTGAAGCGCTTCTCCAGCTTCACCTGGATGGCGTCGTAGAACGAGTAGCCGCCGGTCATGTACGATCCCTGCGGGCTAAGGAACTGCGGAAAAGGACCCATGAGATAGCTCAGCGGGATGGTGGCGCCGGACTCGGGGCCCGTCTTAATGATGTTGTAAAAGGGATTCGCCACGCTCGATTGGATCTGCGTCCCCAGCGCCAGCGCCGTCGGCGACAACTGGTTCAGATTCCAGTCGTTCTCGCCGCTCTCGTTCAGATGCACCGCGTGGCTGCCGACATACGCCACATCCAGCAGGATGCTGCTGGGCAACTGCTGCTGGATTTCGAAATCCCATTGCTGCGTGTAGGGGACACGGTTGTCGCCGGTGATCGGGGTCTCGAACGTGGTGCCGAGCCCCGTCAGGAGGCCCAGCGAGCTGCCGACGATGGGATTGAAGCCATTGGGGAAGGGATTATTCAGATAGACCGACGGCGTTAGGCCGTTGGGGCTGCCCGTATATTGGGTGACGGCACTGAATCCTTCGTTGCCGATGGTGGCGCCGGCCTCGCGCAGGGACGGTGCGAAGAAGATGCCGTAGCCGCCGCGGATGACCGTGTTCTTGAAGGCTTGATACGCCAAGCCGAAGCGCGGGCTGAAGTCGTGATACGCAGGCTGGAACTGAAGCCGGCTGGCGCCATCGACGCCGGGAAATACGAGGCCCCCCACCAGGTTCGGAATGCCCGTGGCCGCGGCGAGCGGCGACGCGATATTCGGATCGAACGTCTCCATGCGGTTGTACCGCTCCGTGCGGGGAACATCCAGGTCATAACGCAGCCCGAGGTTCAACGTGAGTTTGCTCGTGACTTTCCAGTCGTCCTGGAAATAGGCGCCATAGTAGTAGCTCTGGGTCGCGGCGTCCTTGGAGTCCTGGATCATCGAGCCGCTGCCGATGCCCAGGAGCAGGGAGGCGATGGAGTTGCCGCCGGTCAAGCTGGCCACGTTGGGATTGGGGCCCTGCGTCATGCCCGGGTTAAAGCTGAAGTTCCCGGTGGAACTGCCGGCTTCGATGTCGTTGACGCGCAGCAGACGGCCCTCCCAACCGAATTTCAAAACGTGGTTCCCGCGCACCTTGGTCAAATTCGCGCCGAGGAGGTGGCTTTCAAAACCGGCCTTTTTCCAGTCTCCCTGGCCGGCCTGCCCGAGGGTGTAATAGCTCGCCGGCGCTATGCCCGGAAAGTACAGGTGGTCGGCATTGGCGGCGATGTAACCCGGCAATCCGAGGGTGCTGGGATTGAAACCGTCGCTGAGCGTGGTCTGGTCGACGGCCATGCGCGAAAAGCCGTAACGGAATTCCGCCAGAAAGGTCGGGCTGAGCGTGAGGGTGTAGTCGAAGGCCGCGCTGTGAGAAATCTGCGTCGCGGTCCAGCCGCTGGTGCTTTGAGCGAGTTGCTGCGGGCCGGAGAAAAAGTCCGGCGGCGGCTGGACGAGATCGCGCTGCGAGTAGCGCACGAAGAAACGGTTCTTGTCGTTGATGTTTTCGTCCACTTTGAGGTCGCCCGTATCGGTATCGAGCACGCTGTTGGCAGCGGCAAAATAATTGTTCAGCCCGGAATTGAGGGCGCCCGGCCGATTCGGCAGCGTGTAGTAGTTCATCAGGTTCGCCGCCACGGGGTTGATCCTGTCGGCCGGGATGATGTTGCCCGGGAAAGGCGAGCGCACGTAGCCATTGCCTTGCTTGACGGTCGTTGTGGGGTCGTAGATGATCACCGACTGGCCCGCGGCGTCCAAGGTCTGGGAAAAGTTGCCGGCACGCTGGAGCGGCGTGGGAACCGAGGTGGTGAGCTGCGAGCCGGTACCCTGGCGCAGACCTTCATAGGCAATAAAAAAGAACGTCTTGTCTTTGGCGTCGTAGACCTTCGGAATACTCAGCGGGCCGCCGAGGCTGGCGCCGAACTGGTTGCGCTTGAAGTTGGGCAGCGGGACGCCGTTGCTGTTGGAGTAGAAAGCGTTGGAATCGAGGTCCGAGTTGCGCAGAAAGTCGAACGCGCTGCCGTGGAACTGGTTCGTCCCGGAGCGGTAGATCAGGTTCACCACGCCGCTGCCGCTGCGCCCGAATTCGGCGGAGTACTCGTTGGTCTGCACCTTGAATTCCTGCACGGATTCCACCGACGGAAACACCGCGAACCCCTGGATGGGGTTCACCAGGCCGGGAGCGGAGGGAATGCCGTCCACGAGGACTTCGGTGCTGCCGGGCCTGCCCCCGTTCATGGAGATGTTCTGACCGTTGAAATTATCCGTCACGCTCCCCTCGACGCCGGGTGCGAGAAACACCAGCGAGTACGCATTGCGCTGGTTCAACGGCAGGTTGACGATGTTGCGCGTATCCACCACCTGGCCCATGGCCGCGTTCGTCGTTTCTAGCAGCGGCGCTTCGCCGGTGACGCGCACGGTTTCCGTTGTGGCGCCGACGGCCAATTGAATATTCAGGTTGACGGATTGGTTCACCAGCAGCGTGATGCCGCTGCGCTCCTCGGTCTTGAAGCCGGGCGCGGAGACGGACACCGTGTACGGCCCGCCGGGTTGCAGCGAAGGCGCCACGAAGAATCCAGCGGCGTTGGTAAGTTCGGCGGTCTTGACGCCGGTTGAGGTGTTGGTGATTTCGATCTTGGCGTTAGGCACTACACCGCCGCTGGGATCGCGGACCACACCCGATAAAGACGCGGTGACTATCTGTGCGGCAAGCATGCCGGCCATGACCGTGAAGGACAAAGCTGCTACTATAAAGGCAGACTGATTCTGACTTTGCTGAGTTTTCATGCTCCCCAAAAGACTCCTTGGGAGTGAATCATATCATCGCCCTTCGGTGTCCGCCCTACAGTATTTGCAGTATGTCGCGCCCGTGCGGCGTGGCGAAAAGTACAATTCCGTAAGCGGCACCGGCGCGTGCAGCGAATCAGAATAGCAGTTTCAAGCCAAACTGAATGGTTCGGGGCGCATTCGCCTGGCTGGTGATGACGCCGAATTGGCCGGAAGATAGTACCGAGTTGGGAACGCCGAATACCACTTGGTTCAGCAGGTTGAAAGCCTCCGCCCGGAATTGCAGAGTTAACCGCTCCACGAAGCTGAAGTTCTTGAACAGGGAGAAATCGATGTTCTGTTGGCCGGGCCTGCGCACGTTGGGAAGCGTGCGGGTTAAATTTCCAAATGTGAACGGCGCCGGCTGGGAGAACGTCGAAGTGTTCAAATAGCGATTGAGGCGGCTCGAAATCGGGGTGCTCAGGTTGGGATCGGTTCCGTTGTTGTTCGGCCGCAAAACGTTGCTCCCGGAATTTGAGGTGTTCTGCGTGGTCAGCGAGAGCGGAAAGCCCGACTCATTCGTGGCAATCCCGTTCATTTGCCAGCCGCCGAGGAAAGCGTCCACGGCCTTGTTCCAATTTTTCCCGAACGTCTGGCCGCGGCCAAACGGCAAATTGTACACGCCGCTGATCACCAGCCGGTTGGAGATATCGTTCGAAGAGACGCCGGCTTCGCCGTGCCCGTTGTAAATGTTCTGGATGCCGCCGGTGTTGTTGCCCACGTTCGAGATGATGGCGTAGTCGTCGATGAGCTTCTGTCCCGTGAAAGCAACCAACACGCTCAGACCGTGGCTGAAGCGTTTTTCCACCTTCAACTGAATCGCATGATACAGGGAATAGCCGCCGGTCATATATGACCCCTGGGGTCCGATGAACTGCGGATAGGGAGTCATCAGGTAACTTAACGGAATGGTGGCGCCCGATTCGGGTCCCGTCGTAATGATGTGGTAGAAGGGATTGGGCACGCTTTGCTGGAGTCCCGTTCCCAGTGCCAGGGCCTGCGTAGTCAACTGGTTGATGTTCCAGTCGTTCTCGCCGCTCTTATTCAAATTGACGCCATGGCTGCCCACATAGGCCACGTCAACCAGAAGGTTGAGAGGCAACTGCTGCTGGATTTCGAAATCCCAATTCTGCATGTACGCGACCTTGTTGTCGCCGGTGATGGGAGTCTCGAACGACGCACCTAACCCGCTGAGCAGCCCCTGTGAGCTGCCCACGATGGGGTTGAACCCCTTGGGGAAGGGATTGTCGATGTACAGGGACGGGGTAAGTCCGTTGGGGGCCCCGTTGTATACGGTCACCGCGCTGAATCCCTGGTTGCCGATGGTGGCGCCCGCCTCGCGATAGGACGGCGCGAAGAACATGCCATAGCCCGCACGGATCACGGTGTTCTTCAAGGCTTGGTAAGCCAATCCGATGCGCGGGCTGAAGTCGTTATACCGGGGCTCGAACTGGCGCCGGCTGGCGCCGTTGACTCCCGGGAAAACCAGTCCGCCCATCAGCCCCTGGATTCCCGCCTGCGCCGCGAGAGGCGAAGCGATGTACGGATTGAACGTCTCCATGCGGTTGTAGCGTTCCGTGCGCGGGATGTCGAGGTCGTACCGAATCCCCAGATTCACGGTCAGCTTGCTGCTCAGCTTCCAGTCGTCCTGGAAATACAAGCCGTGGTAGAAGCTCTGGGTGGCGGCATCCTTGGAACTCTGGACCATGGAACCGCTGCCGACTCCCAGCAGCAGGGAGGCGAGCGAGTTGCCTCCCGTCGAACTGGCGGCGTTGGGATTGGGACCCTGGGTGATGGCCGGTGTGAAGGTGAAGTTGCCCGTGGAACTGCCGGATTCGATGTCATTGACCCGCAGCAGGCGGCCCTCCCAACCGAACTTCAGGACGTGGTCCCGGACCACCTTGGTAAAGTTCGCGCCCAACAGGTGGCTTTCGAACCCGGCCCTCTTCCAAGCGCCCATCCCCGGCTGCCCCAAACTGTAATAGTTCGCCGGCGCGAAGCCCGGAAAAATCAGGTGATCGGCGTGCGCCGCGATGTAGCTCGGGAGACCAAGCGAGGTCGGGTCGAATCCATCGCTGACGGTCGATTGGGCCACCGCCATGCGCGAAAGGCCGTAGCGGAATTCCATCAGCAAGGTCGGGCTGGCGGTGAAGGTGTAGTCGAAGGCCGCGCTGTGGGAGACTTGCGTGGTGGTCTGGGCGTTGTTCTGCGCGATGGCCTGGGCGGGCGCAAAATAAGCCGGCGTGGGCTGTAACAGGTCGCGCTGCGAGTAACGGAAAAAAAACCGGTTGCGGTCGTTGATGTTCTCGTCGAACTTGGCGTCGCCCGTATCGCTGTTGAGCACGCTGTTGGCGGCGGCAAAATAATTGTTCAGGCCCGAGTTGACCGCCCCCGGCCGGTTCGGCAGGGCGTAATATTTCATGACGTTCGCCGCCACGGGGCTGATCTCGCTCGCTGGAATGAGGTTGCCGGGGAACGGTGAGCGCACGTAGCCGGTGCCCTGCTGCGTAGTGGTGGTGGGATCGTAGATGACCACCTGCTGGCCGGCGGCGTTGAACGTCTGCGAGAAATTGCCGGCACGCTGGAGCGCGGTGGGAACGGAAGTGGTAAGCTGCGCGCCGGTGCCTTGGCGCAGCCCTTCATAGGCTATAAAAAAGAAGGTCTTGTCGCGCGCGTCGTAGACCTTCGGAATACTCAACGGGCCGCCCAGGCTGCCGCCGAACTGGTTGCGCTTGAAATTCGGCAGCGGCACGCCGTTACGATTGGAGAAATAGTTGTTGGAGTCGAGATTGGAATTGCGCAGAAAATCGAAAGCGCTGCCGTGGAACTGGTTGGTGCCGGACCGATAGATCAGGTTGACCACGCCGCTGCCGCTGCGCCCGAACTCGGCCGAGTAGTTATTGGTCTGCACCTTGAACTCCTGCACCGATTCGACCGACGGAAACACGGCAAATCCTTGAATCGGATTAACCAGGCCGGGCGCCGCGGGGATTCCGTCCACCAGGATTTCGGAACTGCCGGGCCGGCCGCCATTCATCGAGATGTTCTGGCCGTTAAAATTGGCGTTGACCGAGCCCTGCACGCCGGGTGCCAGAAAAACCAGTGAGTAGGCGTTCCGCTGGTTCAACGGCAGGTTCACGATGCTTCGCGCATCCACTACCTGTCCCATGGCGGCCGTAGTGGTTTCGAGCTGAGGAGCTTCGCCGGTCACTCGCACGGTTTCCGATGCCATGCCAACCTGCAATTGAACCTCGATGCTCGCGGACTGATTGACCAGCAGCGTAATTCCGCTGCGCTCTTCCTTCTTGAACCCGGAAGCTTCCACGACGACGATGTACGGGCCGCCGGGCTGTAGCGAAGGCGCAATGAAGAAGCCCTCCGAATTGGTGGTCGCCGTGGTTTTTACGTTGGTGGACGTGTTGGTGATTTCGACTTTTGCGTTGGGGACCACCGCGCCGGTCGGGTCTCTGACGACACCCTGTAGGGAGGCGGTAACCAACTGCGCAACGAGGGAGCCCGCCATGAGCGTGAAGCAGAGGGCGGCGCCCAAGAGAATGGCCTGGCGCTTTAGGATTTTCATACCCGTTACTCCTTTAAACAGATAATACCACCCGCTGAGATTGATGGCTACCGCACCCCCACCGCTCTGCCGCCGCGCCGCCTCCGGCTCAGGCGTTGCCCTCACGGCATTCTCGATGACCGCCACGGCGGCTCACCTTCCGAGATTTATAATCCATTAATAACAATGCAAGATCTTTTTACCTGATTGACCCGAATAACCGCCGGGCATATACTTGAGCCACCATGTCGCGCAAGATACTGTTCCTGTTTCTCCTGGGAGCCGGATACGCCATGGCGCAGACGGCGACCATCACCGGCGAGGTGAAGGATGCCAGCGGTGCCGTGGTGCCCAACGCACGCGTGACCGTCACCAATACGCAAACCGGAACCAGGACTTCCGTAGCAACTAATTCCACGGGGACCTACGTTCTCCCGTTTTTGCAGCCGGGCACCTATAACCTGTCCGCCGAACTGACCGGCTTCCGGACCGCGGTGCGTCCGGGCATTAAGCTAAACGTGGATCAGACGGCCCGCGTCGATATCGTGCTGGAGCCCGGCACCGTCTCGGAAACGATGGCGGTCACCGCCGAGGCCCCGCTCCTCCAGACTGAATCGCCGTCCGTCGGCCAGCAGATCGAGAACAAGACCATCGTGGATCTGCCGCTGAACGGCCGCGACTACACGCAGCTCGTCACCCTCAGCCCCGGCGCCACGCCCAACCACTATTCGCGCGCCAGCAACGGGTTCAGCCTCAACGGCGGCGTGACCATGCAAACCACCCTGCTGCTGGATGGAACCGACAACACCAATTACGAGATTGGAACGGACACGGGGAACATCAACGCCCTGAATCCCTCGGTCGACGCCATGCAGGAATTCAAGGTGGAGACCGCCAACTACAGCGCCGAGTACGGGCGGTCCGCAAATGGCATCGTCAGCGCCACCATCAAATCCGGCACCAATGGGCTTCATGGAGACGCTTTCGAGTTCCTGCGCAACGATGCGATGGATGCCAACGACTGGTTTGCCAACCGGGCCGGCTTGCAGCGCCCGCCGCTCCACCGTAGCCAGTTCGGCGGGACCGCGGGCGGCCCCATCGTCAAGAACCATGCCTTCTTTTTCGTCAGCTACCAGGGAACCCGCCAGACTTCCAGCAACACCGTCACGGTATCGGTGCCGACTGCCTCCATGCTCGCCGGCGATTATGGAAACATCAGGATCAAAGATCCGCTCACCGGGCAGCCTTTCCCGAATAACATCATCCCCACAGCGCGTTTCGATCCCGTGGGCGCCAAACTGGCTGCGCTCTATCCCGCGCCGAACCTGCCCGGAACCGTGAACAATTACAGCGCTAACCAGGCCGTAACCGACAACGCCGACGAACTGGACTCCCGCTTCGACCAGCAGTTCTCCGAGCACGACGCCGCGTTCTTCCGTTACAGCCGGGGGACCGGCGAGAACGACCAGACCAGCCTCTGCCCTCCGCCGGGAAATTGCGGCACCGGCGCTTTGGGCAGTTGGCCGCACATAATACCGCTGCGAGCGTGGTCCATGGCGGCGGGAGAAACCCACATCTTCACCTCGGCCCTGGTGAACGACGTCCACATTGGCTATACCCACAATTCTTCCAATCAACTCGACACCGCTACCCAAAACCTCTACAGCCAGTTTGGAATCCTGGGCGTGCCTCCATCGCCGGCCATCAAGGGCCTGCCGGCCATCACCGTCACCGCCTATTCGGCCTTGGGCGACCGCAACTGGGCCCCCAACCTCAAGCAGGTTCAGATTGCGCAGTTGAACGACACGCTCTCGTGGAATCACGGCAACCACAATTTCCGCTTCGGAGGGGAGATGCTCTACACGTACAACTACGCTCTGAGCGCCAACTTTCCACGCGGCGTTTTCGCGTTTAACGGTCAGTTCACCGGCAATGGCTCCGCCGACCTCCTGTTGGGCGATACCTCCACCGCCAACCTGGGCACTTTCCAGATCGCCCACCTGCGCAGCCACTACTACGGCCTGTTCGTCAACGATAGCTGGAAGGTAACCAGCCGGCTCACCGTTAATCTGGGCCTCCGCTACGATCTCCAGACGCCCTGGTGGGACCGTGACAACTTCCAGGCGAATTTCGTCGATAACCCGCTCAGCCCCGCCTACGGCACCCTGGTTCCGGCGACTGGCGGCAGCATAAAGAACCGTTCTTTCGTCAATCTGGACACCAACAATTTCGCGCCGCGCGTCGGCTTGGCGTACCAGTTGACTACTAAGACCGTCATCCGTTCCGGATTCGGCATCTTCTACGGGTTCCCGGGTTATACCGGAAACAACGATACCGGAACGGCCAACCCGCCGAATCTCATCAACATCAGCCTGATCTCTCCCACCACCGCGCCCGTGTCACTCGTGCCCATATCCCAGGGCTTTCCGCCGGGCCTGTTGAATCCCAACAATCTGGCGAACCCCAATATTTTCGGGATCTCGCCGGTTTTCCCCATGCCTGAAATCGATCAGTGGAACTTCGCCGTTCAGCGGCAGATCACCGCCAGCACTTCGGCGACTATTTCTTATGTCGGCTCGAGTAGCTCGCACCTGGCGGGGCTGAACAATGTCAACCAGCCGCCTCCCGGACCGGGCGCGCTGAATCCGCGGCGGCCTTTCACGCAGTGGGGGCAGATCGAGTACGAAACGCCCTATGCCCACGCCACCTACCACTCGCTCCAGACCCAGTTCGAAAAACGCTTCAGCCAAGGGCTCGTAG
>JAJYLS010000220.1 GCA_021787555.1 Acidobacteriota bacterium
GCTGAACTCCTGGTATCCGTGGGAATCGGTCATGATTGCGTTGGGCCACGACATGAAGCGGTGCAGCCCGCCCATCCTGCGGATCAGGGCCGCCCCCGGCCGGATATATAAATGATAGGTATTGGCCAGCAGGATCTTCACGCCGAGTTCTTCGGCCAAATCGCGCGCTGTCAGCCCCTTGACGGTCCCTTGCGTGCCCACCGGCATAAACACCGGCGTCTCGATATCACCGTGCGCGGTGTGCAGCACGCCCGCACGCGCGCGGGTATAAGGGCATTCGGCGACGATTTCGAATCTGCTCTGGGTCAAATCCAATAATAGAACTCACCACGGAGACCGGCGCAGAGGGCCGGTCTCCGTGGTGAACTCCGATTTTCGCTAGAAAAACAGCTTCACCGCAACTTGTATGATCCGCGGATCGTACGTGCTGGTGATGGTGCCGAACTGCGGCAGGCCGTAGACCGTGCCGTTGCCGGTGGGGCTTTGGAAATTGGGGTGGTTCAACGCGTTGAAAAGCTCCCCGCGCAACTCCACGTGCATCGCTTCATGGATCGGCACCTCTTTGAAGAACGAGAGGTCCCAGTTGAACAGGTACGGTCCGAGGTTGTCCGGCAGCGTTCGCCCGAGCGTCCCGAATGCATACAGCGGCGCTTGGGCGAACGCGTTCACGTTGAAGTAGTCGTTGATCCGCTGCCCTACGCTTCCAGAGCTGCGCGTCGAAATCCCGGTCGAGTCGGGCCGCTGGATGCCGCCATTCGCACCGGTGGTGTTCTTCTCGGACGTGATCGAAATCGGGAATCCGCTCTGCGCGGTGATGATCCCGTTCACCGACCATCCGCCCACGATGGCCGGCAGCACCCGCCCCTGGCGGAGGAACTTCTTTCCCTTGCCGAACGGCAGCTCGTACTGGAAATTCCCCACGAAATGATGGGGCACGTCGAAGACCGACAGAGCGCGATCCAGGCGGCGGTTGTTGTTGTCGGTGAAACTGCCTTCGGTTTGGTCGCCATTCAAGAACCCCAGGCTGCCGGAGCCTACCGTCGAAAAATCGTCGATCATCTTCGACCACGTATACGACGCCAGAAATTGCAATCCGCTGGCGTACCGCTTACGGTACTTGACCTCGAGCGCGTCATAGCTCGAATGTGCGAAGGTGCTCCACGTCTGCTGCACGCCGGTGAATTGCGGATAGGGCCGCAACAACTGGCCCTCCGTGGTGGTCTTCTTTCCGATCGCGCTATCGGCCGGAACGATGCCAAAGAAGGGGTTAGCCACTGTCTGCTGCAACCCGGTGCCCAGCGCCAGATCGGCATCGGGAATCTGGTTGAGTTGCGTCTGCGCCAGGAGCCGCACTCCCGAATTCCCCACGTACGCCACGTCCAGCAGTTGGTTGTTCCCAAGCTCGTACTGCAAGTCGTAATTCCATTGCACCGAGTAAGGTGTGCGGTCACCGCGGTCCTGCGCGTTGATGCTTTGCCCCAGCAGCGAGAGCAGCCCCTGCGTCCCGTTGGTCGGCTCCACGAAGCCGTCGGGGAAGGGATTCGAGATTGACGTGTACGGCGTGCGCCCGCCGTCGATGCTGGTGGTCACGGCGGTTTGGGCATTATAAGTCAGTGCGCCCACGCTGGGTCCGCCCGGGCCGGTCCCGGTGGTCGGGGCATAGAAAATTCCGAAGCCCGAGCGCATCACGAGCTTGTTTGAGACTCTATACGCCAGCCCAAAGCGCGGAGCGAAATCGGTCGAATCGAAATTCTTCAGGCCCCGCGGATTGCCGTCCCGCCCCACAAACTCGAGCCCGCCATGCAGCGGCGGCACCCCGTTCACCTGAACCGGCAGAGGCGCGTTGAAATTGAAGAACGCCAGGCGGTTGAAACGCTCGGTCATGGGCTCTTCCGCGTCCCACCGCAACCCCATATTCAGAGTCAGCCGGCTGGTGACTCTCCAATCGTCCTGAACGTAGAAGCCGTAATACGGCACCTCGATGGCCAGTGCGGGCTGGTACTGGATCTGGCCCGCGCTCGGCAACCCCAGCAGCATCGAGGCCATCGGGTTCCCGCCCACATTGCCGTTGTACGTCTGCTTGGTCCACTCTGTGTTGAAGCTGAAGTTTCCGGCAGGCGAGTTCGGGCGGAAGCTCGAGGCCCGGTTCTCGCGGTAAACTCCGCCGATCTTGATCGTATGTCCACCGACTAACTTAGACGCATCGCCGCTCCAGGTGTAATCCTCGAACTTATTCCCGATAATGAAGGTAGCGTTCGGGCCGAGATCCGCGAATCCCTGGGGCTGGATGTACGGAAAAACGGCAAACTGCTCCTGGCCCTGAAGGTATGTTGGCAGCCCGAGCGTGGTCAAGTTGAAGCCTTCCGAATCGCTGTCGCGCGGGTTGGAGAAGTAAACATAGCCGAAGTTGCCGTGCAATACCCATCCGCCCAGCAAGTAAGTGTCGTCCAGCGTTGCGTCGCGGCTGCGCCCGCCGCTCACACCGGCATTAGGCGAGCCCACATTGCCAAAAAAGTCCGGAGTTACCGTGTTTTGATTATCGAAGGAGAACCGCCCGAATAAGTTCTGCCGGTCCGAGATATGCCGGTCGATGCGCACCGAGTAATCCTCGGCGGTGGACGTGGCGCCCGCCTGCGAGAAGTAGTTATTGCTGATGCCCGGCGCGTTGGGAGCGGGATAGTATCCCAGCAGCTTCGCCGCCACCGGGTTGAACCGGCTGGACGGGATGATGTTGCCCGGAAACGGCTGGCGCGTCCCCGCGGCGTTGATGGTCGCCGGGTCGTAGATGGTGGTGCCCGCGCCGGAAAAATCGCCCGCCTCCATGGCCGCCGTCGGAACGGTATAGAAGGATGCGCTGGGGTTCTGCTGCCGCACGCCCTGGTAGCTGAAGAAGAAGAAGGTGGACTGCCGGGAAGGCGTCATCGGTCCGCCCAGCGTCGCGCCGAACTGGTTGAAGCGGAACGGCGCGCGCGGCTTGCCGTTCAGGTTGTCGAAAAAGTCGTTGGCGTCCAGCGCGTCGTTCCGCAGGAACTCGTAGAGGTCGCCGTGAAAATCCTTGGTCCCCGCCTTATGCACCATGCTGATCACCGCCCCGCCGGTCCGCCCGTATTCCGCCGAAAAGGTATTGCTGACGACCTTAAATTCTTCCACCGCGTCGGGCGGCGGCACGTAGCCGGGCTGGTTGTAGCCCATCACCTCCTGGGGCGAACCGTCCAGCAGGATTTCGTTGCTGCCGTCGCGGCCCCCGTTTGCCGAAAATGCATTGGACGCGATATTGCCGCTGGCGTAGGGCTGCGCCGTATGGTCGCTCGGCGGAGAATTGACTCCCGGAGTGAGCGCCACAAGCTGCATGACGTCGCGCCCGTTCAGCGGCAGCGCGGTGGTGGTCAGATGGTTCACCACCTCGCCGATGGTCGAACTGCCCGCTTCCAGCAGAGGCGCCTCGGCCTGCACCTGCACCGTCTCCGTGACCGAGCCCGGCTCCAGTGTCACATCCACCTCCGCCACCTGGTTTACTGTCAGAGTCATTCCCGGCCGCAAGAATTTCTTGAATCCGCGCAATTCCACCGCCAGCGAGTACCGGCCCGGCGGAATCTGCTCGATATCGTATTCTCCACGGTCGTTCGTTACCGCCTTCCACGAGCGGTTCTGATCGACGTTCGTCAGCGTTACCGCCGCGCCCGGCACCACGGCCTGGCTGGCGTCGCGCACCACACCGCGCAGCGTCGCGGCCTCTGTTTGCGCGTGCAGCGCCCCTGCCACAAACAGGCCCGCGGTGATCCCCATTACAACCCGTATCCACATCGGGCAGTTCCCCCTTGGCCTAAAAGACATATCACAAAACGCTGGAAAAGGGTAGACTGCCTTTCATGGACCGCACGCACCAGTACCGTATCGAGCTCCGCTGGACGGGAAATCTGGGAACCGGCACTTCGGGTTACCGCGCTTACAGCCGCAACCATGAGCTCTTCGCCCCCGGCAAGAGCGCCGTCATCGCCGGCTCTTCCGACCGCGCCTTTCGCGGCGACGCCGCCCGCTACAATCCCGAGGAGTTGCTCGTGAGCGCCCTGGCCGCGTGCCATATGCTCGCGCTGCTGCACCTTTGCGCCGATGCCGGCATTGTTGTCACCGCGTACACCGATGACGCCGCGGGAGAAATGGCGGAGCACCCCGACGGCGCCGGCGAATTCACCCGCGTAGTTCTCCGTCCGCGCGTGAGCATCACGGATGCCGGCCGCATCGCCGACGCGGAAGCACTCCACCACCGCGCGCACGAACTGTGTTTCATCGCACGCTCGGTGAATTTTCCCGTGGAAGTTGTGCCCGAAATTACGGCCGCAGGACCACCTTCATCAGGTCCCCTTCCCGCCGGTACAGCCGGCTGAACCACTGCGCGCCTTGCTCCAGCGGAGCCACCGCACTGATCAGCGGATCCACGCGAATCGCGCCGTTGGAGATCAGTTCGATGGCCGCCGGATACTCGCCGCTCGACGCGCACGAGCCTTGCAGCCGGATCTGCCGCGTCACCACCGCTTGCAGCGGCAATTCGATCGTGGGCGAAAAATTTCCCACCAGCGTCACCGCCCCGCCCTTGTGGACCGCCGCGATGGCCGTCGCGACCGATTCCCGCGCGCCCACACATTCGATGGCGATATCCGCCGTGCCCTGCGGCGCCGCTTCCGGCGCCACCGCTTCGCTCGCGCCCAGCCGCCGCGCCAGTTCCAGGCGCGACGCCACCGGGTCCACCGCCGTCACGCTCGCGCACCCCGCCGCCCGCAGCGCCTGCACCGCCAGCACACCGATCATCCCGCTCCCCACCACCACCGCATGCTCACCCAGCCGCTTGGGCGTCAGATTCACCGCGTGCATCGCCACCGACACCGCTTCGATCAGCGCCGCCTGCTCGTATTTCATCTTGTCCGGCAGCCGGTACACCACCCGCCGCGGCACCACCACCATTTCCGCAAACGCGCCATGCCGCCGGTATTCGCCCGGCGAGACGCCCAGCACCTCGCGGTGCTCGCACAGATTGATGTCGCCGCGCGCGCAATATTCGCACCGTCCGCAGTAAATCGTCGAGTCGAAGGTGACCCGCTCGCCCTCCCCCAGGTCGTGCACGTTCGCGCCCGTCCGCACCACCTCACCCGCGGCCTCGTGCCCCATCACGATCGGTGGAATGCGCCGCCCCGTCGAGCCGTCCATCCCGTGCACGTCGCTGCCGCAGATGCCGCACGCCCGCACCCGCACCAGAACGTCGTCCGGCCCGATCTCCGGCACCGGCATCTCCGCCATCTCCAGCTTCATGTACTCTTTCAGCAGCAGCGCTCGCATAGTCTTAAGCTATCAGCTTTCAACCGTGAGCCATCAGCCAGATCTCCTGATACAATCGAAATCGCCGGATGTCCACGGACGCTGAACGATCGAGAATGACGGTGGAAGAGGTCGCCGCGCGCTTTCGCGGCGAGATGATCCCACTCACCAACAAGTTTTCCTATTTTTCGGTTGTGCCCATGCCGGAGGAGGATCTGCGCCAGTACCTGAGCGAGCCGATTGCCGCCATTTCGCCGGCGATTACTGCCGCGCTGCCGCCGGTCGGGATCGTCCTCGCGCCCTACCTCGAAAAGGGCAACGGCAAGGAGACCGGCGATGCCGTCACCTTCGAGCACCCCGCCGAAGGCCGCCAGATCGGCGCCTCGCGCGGCTCGCTCGACGACATGCTGGTCCTCGCGCTGGCAACCAAGGATGTGGAAGTGGCCGACTGCCACTACCAGTTCTACAACGTCCTCGCCGCGGTCGTGGCCGACCGCTGGGCGTTGGACGTGCAGGAGCGCTTTTTCCGCACCCTGCGCGAAGAGCTCAGCGCCGAGGTCCACGGCGAGGTCGACGAAAAAAGCTGGCACCTCAAGCAGGCGCTGCTCCGCCGCCAGACCAACGTCCGCAAAGAGACCAAGCTCTTCCGCGAGTACGCGCGGCAGGCATTCGAAGATACACTCACGCTCTATCTGCACGGCACCTGCTGCGATATCGATATCGAAACCGGTCCGCGCCAGATGCCCAGCCGCTACCTGCGCCGCCGCCTCGAACTGTTCCTTTCGCTGTTCCCCGCGCCGGAAGGTTACGCCGTGCTGCCCGAGCAGTTGAAAACGCGGTAGCGCGGACTTCCAGCCCGCCATCCCGGCTTCCAGCCGAACAGGCGGCAGACCGGGCTGTCCCGAACAGTCCTCGCGGCCTTCCCGGTGATAGGATGACGGCATGGTGCTGAACCATATAGCGGCCATCCTGCTGTTTTCCGGGCCGCTATTCTATCTCGGTCTGTTCCTGGCGGTCCTTCCGGCAGATGCGGCCAGGCTTGCCGCGGCCATTGCCCGTCCGTTCACACCCGGGTTTGAACCCGTCGGCGTCCCGGGCAGGGCGCGGACGGCCCTGAGGCTGGCCGGGATCGCGCTCCTGCTCCTGGCGATAGCAGCCTGAATTAACCTTCGGATGCATTGACACCCGCCGCGTTCCGCCGGATGATGCGGCCATGGATGCCCTGCTCCTCGGTCCCGCGCTGGCCGCGAGCGCGATCGTCACGCTGCTCGCCGCCAAAGGTCTCCTTCAGGCGTTTGTGGTGGCGATCGAGCGCCGCGGGCGTGCCCACGCGGGGCCTCCGCAGTAAGCTCCGTCCGGCCGGCCTACTCCATCGACAACTCGAAGCGGTGAGGCCTCGGCTGCGCGGCCGCGCGCTGTTCGCGCACCACGTCGGCTTCCAGCGCATCGAGCGACGCCAGCGCCGGAAGCAGGTGCGGCGTGGCGTCCTTCTCCATCGGCACCTGCACCGAACGCCAGCGGGCCTCGTGCACGGCCGTGTGCTTGAGCGTCAGCGCGTGCACTTCCGCCGCCTGGCGCACCATGGGTGTGGGCAGTTCGGCCAGGTTGATGCCGGCCGCCAGGTCCTCCGCGCGGAAGGTCCCCGCGGGCGCGCCGTCGATCTTGAGCGTGTAGGTTCCCGGCGCCAGCCCGCGGACCTTCAACGGCTGCTGGTCGAGCGCGGCGATGAAATCCGAAGCGTGAAGCGCCAGCGCCACGATGGGATCCTTCTCGTCGAGCGGCATCGGGAGCGCGTCGTCCAACTCGGTCCAGGAGATACCGTTGCCGCCGCGTAGGTCCGAAACGTGCGCGTTCACCTCCCGCACAGTCTCTTTCCGCGCCGCGTCGATTTCCACCTCGCTGACCACCGCCGGCGCGTTCCAGGATTTCAGCAGCGCCTCCGCCATGATCAGGTGACCGGCCGGTCCGGGATGCACCCGGTCCGGCAGAATTTTCGCGGCGGCCTCGGCGTCGGCCGCTTTCGCTTTGGCCAGCATGGCGGTCATCGGCCCGTTCAGGTCCGCCACCCCCAGGTGGTCCTCCGCCGCCAGTTCCTTCAAAAAACCGGCGTAGCGCAGCAGCACCTGGTTGTATCCGCCCTCGAATTTCGGCGGGCGCGTGACATCGTCGTAGGGCGATGGCAGCAGAACCGTGATCCGAATGCCGGGATCCTGCTTCTCCACGGTGTCGACGATGTGCTTGTAGCCGTCCTGGTAAACCTGGAAAAGCTGCTGCTCGAAGGCACGGTAGCTGCCGTCGTTCATCCCCAGCATGATGGTCATCACCGTGGGATGGTAGGGCAGCACGTCGCGCCACAGGCGTACGTCGATCGGCCCGCCGCCGCCCCCGCCCACGCGGTCGCCGCCCCAGCCGGAGTGGGTGAAGCTCACCTCCAACTTGGGGAAGCGCGTGACGACGTAAGTTTCGGTGAACGTCGTGTACAGGCGCTGGGCGGTGATACTGTCGCCGTAGAAGACCACGCGATCGCCGTCATGCAGGGCGAATGGCTGTTGCGCGAATGCGGCGCCGGCAGCAAGACCCAGTAAGCTCAGGAAAAGAGAACGTATCATGGACCTAGTATAATGGGATCAGAATCATGCGAGGACCTGTGTCGCCGAGCACCTTTTTGCGCCTCTTCGCGCATATCCAGATCATGCCTATCCTCGAGAGCGGCGAGGAGACGCTGGTCGGCGGCCAGGCGGTCATGGAGGGCGTCATGATGCGGGCCCCGCACAGCTATTGCGTGGCGGTGCGCCAGCCCGACGGTTCGATCGTTACCGAGGAGATGCCACTGGCGCGCATGTCGGAGCGCTACCGCGTCTACAAGTGGCCGATCTTTCGCGGCGTGGGGACGATGTATCAGGCCATGAAGCTGGGGCTGCGGGCCATGCGCTTCTCCGCCAACCACGCCATCGAAGACGAAAAGCGCCCGGCTTCCAAGCCCGGAGCCACCACCAAAGAGCTGCCCGCCATCGCTTTCATCGGGCCGCTGGTCTTCTCCCTGCTGTTTTTCATAGTCGCCTACAAGCTGATTCCGCTGTACCTGGTGACGGAGTTGGAGAAGGTTTTCCCCGTGCTTGCCGGGCGGCTGGCTTTCAACATCGTGGATGGCATCATCCGCATGGCGATCCTTGTCGGAGTGCTCTACGGGGTTTCGCGCTCGAAGGAGATCCGCCGCGTGTTCGAATACCACGGCGCCGAACACAAGGTGGTCTTCAACTTCGAGTCGGGCGAGCCCGTCACGGTGACGAACGCGCAGCGCTACAGCACGTTTCATCCGCGCTGCGGCACCAGCTTCCTGTTCGTCATCTTCGTTCTGGCCGTGCCCTTCTACGCTCTGATTCCCTTCGACGGCTTTGCGGCGAGGCTGATCTTGCGCATCCTGCTCATCCCGGTGATCGTCGGCGTGGGCTACGAGCTGATTCGGTTTGCGGCCAAACGGCGCGGCTCGTTCCTGGCCGCGCTCACCGCCCCGGGGCTGTGGATGCAGCGCATCACCACCAAGCCGCCCGCCGACGACCAGACCGCCGTCGCCATCCAGGCGCTCGAAGGCGCCATGGCGCTCGAAAAATCGCAAGGCGGGGAGCTGGTCATCGCCTGAACAGCCCGTCAACCCTTATGGAATTCATTCAGAAACTCGATCAGCTCGAAAAGCGCTTCGACGACCTCACCGCGCAGATGGCCGATCCGGCGGTGATCGCCAGCGCCGAGCAATACCGCAAGATCGCCAAGGCGCAGAGCGAGCTTTCCGAGGTCGTGGCTAAGTATCGCGAGTGGAAGAAGACCGAAGACGCGCTCTCGCAGGCGCGCGCCATGCTGGCCGAGCGCGATCCCGACCTGCGCGCCATGGCCGAGGAGGAAGTCGCGCACCTGGAGCCCGAACTCGGGCGCATCCAGGACCAGCTCAAAGTGCTGCTCCTGCCCAAGGATCCCAACGACGAAAAGAACGTCATTCTCGAAATCCGCGCCGGAACCGGCGGCGACGAGGCCACCCTGTTCGCCGCCGAGATTTTCCGCATGTACTCGCGCTACGCCGAATCACAGGGCTGGAAGATCGAGGTGACCTCCAGCAGCGAATCGTCGGTGGGCGGGCTGAAGGAAATCATCGCCCTGGTGAGCGGCGATAAAGTCTACAGCAAGCTTAAATACGAGAGCGGTGTGCACCGCGTGCAGCGCGTCCCGGTGACCGAGCAGCAGGGGCGCGTGCACACCTCGGCCATCACCGTGGCGGTGCTGCCGGAGGCCGACGAGGTCGAGATCAAAATCGATCCCAAGGATATCCGCATCGACACGTTCTGCTCCTCCGGTCCGGGCGGCCAGTCGGTCAACACCACCTACTCGGCCGTGCGCATCACGCACCTGCCGACGGGGCTGGTGGTCTCCTGCCAGGACGAGAAATCGCAGATCAAGAACCGCGCCAAGGCCGAGCGCGTGCTGCGCTCGCGGCTC
>JAJYLS010000221.1 GCA_021787555.1 Acidobacteriota bacterium
TGATAGAAAAGAACGTCATGGCCGAGGAAGGCGTCTTCGTCGATTTCTTCGGCGTGCCGGCGTGCACCGGAGCCGGCTTCGCCAGGCTCGCGGCGCACAGCGGCGCAGCGGTCATTCCTGGGTTCGCCCTCTGGTCGGAGGCGGAAGGCCGCTACGTGCTGCGCTTCTATCCGCCGGTCGCTATGACCGGCGATGCCGCGCGCGACACACAGGCGCTGGCCGCCAAACTGGAAGAGATCGTCCGGGCGTACCCCGACCAGTGGCTGTGGATCCATCAGCGCTGGAAAACACGGCCGGCCGGTGAGCCTTCCTTGTACGGAAATTAACCGGGCAAAAACATTCGGGGTGGCTCCCATAGTATTCTGAAGCCGGATGAAGGCGTTACGGAAATCGCCGCTCGACGGCAGCATCTTTGCCTTGGCTGCCACCGCCGCGGCGCTGTTGATTACGCTGCTGCTGCGGCCGCTCCTGGCGCCCAACCTTTTTCTGCTGTTCCTCGCGGCCGTCTGGGTCAGCGCCTGGTTCTACGGGCGCACGGCCGGATTGGCCGCCACGGCCGCCTCGGCATTCGCCGTGATGTATTTCTTTTTGCGGCCGGAGTTGGGGGGCGCGGCTCCGGCGTGGGGCAGCCTGGTGCGGCTGGCGATCTTCATCGTCATGGCCGCGCTCATCACCTGGATCACCGCCTCCTGGCGTAACAGCCGGCGCCTGCTTTCCTCCACACTGTCGAGTATCGGCGACGCGGTGCTGGCCACGGACTGCGAGGGGTGCATCACCTTTCTGAATCCCGCGGCCGAGACCCTGCTGGGCTGGCCGCTGTCCGAGGCCCGCGGCCGGAGGGCGGCGGAGGTCCTGAAGCTCGCCGATGAAAAATCGCACGAGCCGGTGGAAGATCCCATCGGCCGCGCGCTGGGCGAGCGGGCCGCGGTCGCGGTGCACGAGCATGCCGTGCTGACCTCGCGCAACGGCGCGGCGGTGCCCATCGAGCACGGCGCCTCTCCGGTGCGCGACGGGGCGGGGCGCGTGACCGGCGCCATTCTGGTGTTTCGCGATGTCAGCAAGCGGCGCCAGCTCGAGGAGCAGGCCGCGCACGCGCAGAAAATGGAAGCCGTGGGACGCCTGGCCGGCGGCGTGGCCGGCGACTTCAACAACGTGCTCACCGTGATCACCGGCTACGCCGAGCTACTGCGCGCGGAAATTCCTGCCCAGGACCCTCTGCACCGCTTCGTCGACGAGATCATTTATGCCGGCGAGCGCGCCGCCGCCCTCACCCGCCACCTGCTGGCGTTCAGCGGCGGCTCGAGCGCACAGCCGCGCGTGATCGACCTCAACGGCCTCGTGAACGGTATCGAACCCATGCTCCACCGCCTCCTCGGACAGAATATCGAACTGATCCTCCTCACCACGCCGGGGCTGGGCCGGGTGAAGGCCGATCCGTCCCAGATCGAGCAGGTCATCGTCAACCTCGCCACCAATGCCCGCGACGCCATGCCCAATAGCGGCAAACTGGTGATCGAAACCGCCAACGCCGACCTGAGCGATGCCCCCGCCAAGAACCTCGGCGTGAAGCCCGGCTCCTACGTCATGCTGGCGGTGAGCGACACCGGCGTGGGGATGGATCCCGAGACGCGCTCGCGCCTCTTTGAGCCCTTCTTCACCACCAAAGCGCCGGGAAAGGGAAGCGGCTTGGGCCTGTCGACCGTCTACGGCGCGATCAAGCAGAGCGACGGGCAGGTGACGGTCTATAGCCAGCCGGACTGCGGAACGATCTTCGAAATTTACCTGCCGCGCGTCAAGGACGTGCCGCCGGAACCGGCTAAAACGCGCCTGGCCCGGGGGTCGGAAACTATCCTGCTGGTGGACGACGAAGATGGCGTGCGCAAGCTGGTCTACGCGGTGCTGAAATCCTACGGCTACGACGTGCTCGAGGCGGACAACGGCGCCGCGGCGCTGGCCACCTACGAGAAGAACGCGCACAAGGTCGACATGGTGATCACCGACGTGGTGATGCCGCAGATGACCGGCTTCGAACTCGGGCGGATCCTGGCGGACCGGGCGCCGCGGTTGAAGATTTTGTATATGTCGGGGTACCGCGATAATGCCATCGGCCCGGAGGCCTCGACCGAAGGGCCGCCGCGCGCCTTCCTGTACAAACCATTTACCCCCGAAGGGCTGCTGACCAAGGTGCGGGAAGTGCTGGACGCACGGCCGGTGTAACCGGACCCTACTCCACCGCCAATCCCAAAAACTGCTTCGCGTTGCTGTAGCAGATGTTGCGGATCATGGGGCCGGCCAACTCGTCAGAATCCGGAATTTCGCCGGCCTCGATGTCCTTACCGACTAAATTGCACAGCACGCGCCGGAAATATTCGTGGCGCGGATAGGACATGAAGGAGCGCGAATCGGTGAGCATGCCGATGAAGCGCGACAGCAGGCCGCAATTCGAGAGCGCGTTCATCTGCCACTCGATGGCTTCTTTCTGGTCCAGGAACCACCAGCCGCTGCCGAGCTGGATTTTGCCGGCGATCCCGCCTCCCTGAAAGTTGCCGATCATGGACGCCATCACGTAGTTGTCGGCGGGGTTGAGATTATAGATGACGATCTTCGGAAGGGCGTCTTCCTGGTCGAGGCGGTTCAGGTAGGCGGCCATGGCATCGGCTTGAGGCCAATCGCCGATGGAATCGAAGCCGGTATCCGGGCCGAGATCGCGGAAGCGGCGGGTATTGTTGTTGCGCCTGGCGCCGATGTGGAGCTGCTTGGTCCAGCCCTTTTCCGCATCCAGGCGGCCGAAGTAAAGCATCAGGAACGACGCAAAGCGGCTGTGTTCCTCGGGCGTGGCGGCGCGCCCCGCGCGGGCGCGGTCGAAAATGGCCGCCGCTTCCTGCTCGGTGCAGAAATCCGCAAAGACGTGGTTGAGGCCGTGGTCGGAGAGGCGGCTGCCCATCGCGTGGAAGGCGTCATGGCGCTGCTTGATGGCATCCAGAAATTGCGCGAACCCGCCGATAGAAGTATTGCTGGCTGCCTCCAGCTTCGCGACCCACGGGTTGAACAGCTCGGGGTTGTGGACGTTCAAAGCCTTGTCGGGGCGGAACGCGGGGAAGACCTTGGTTGAAAGGCGCGATGCGGCCATGGCCTTGTGGCACGAGAGATCGTCGGTGGGGTCGTCGGTGGTGCAGACGGCTTTGACTTTGAACTTGCGCAGAATGCCTTGCGCGCGGAGATCTTCGCCGGCGAGCAACTCGTTGGCGCGGTCCCAGATCCGGGGCGCGGTGGATTCGTCGAGGAGGTCTTTGATGCCGAAGTAGCGCTGGAGCTCGAGGTGGGTCCAGTGGTAGAGCGGATTGCGGAGCGTGTGGGGCGCGGTGCGGGCCCAGGCGAGGAATTTTTCGTAGGGCGCGGCATCGCCGGTGCAGAAGCGCTCCTCCACGCCGTTGGCGCGCATGGCGCGCCACTTGTAATGGTCGCCTTCGAGCCAGATTTCGAAGAGGTTCTGGAAGCGCCGGTTCCCGGCCACGTCCTGCGGCGGCAGATGGCAGTGGTAGTCGAGGATGGGCTCCGCTTCGGCGTACTGGTGGAAGAGGTGCCGGGCGGTCCTGGTGCTCAGGAGAAAATCTTCGGTGATGAAAGCCATAGGAACCCCGAAGCCTATTGGAGCATAAAAGTGGGCGGGCTGGAACCCTGCGCTACACCGCTGCTGGAGAGCCCGCGCGGGCGCGGCCCAGGAGGCGGTCGTCGAAATCGAAGCTGGCGCTGCGCGGCTTGCGGCTGCGCACGTAGGCGCGGTAGGTCTCCTTCAGGCCCACGTCGAAGGGGGTCAGCTTCATCTTCAGCATCCGCGTGACCTTGCCGATGTTTTCCGTGATGGGCGCCAGGTCGAAGTATTCGCCGAAATAGAAGGGCTCTTCCATGGCGCTGCCGCCGGCCTGCGCAATCACGTCCCGCGGGATGCGCACGAGGGTGGCTTCGGCGTTGGCGGCGCGGGCGAGTCTTTCAGCCAGTTCAACCTGCGTGACCGGCTTGGGATCGCCGATGTTGAACGCTTCGCCTTCGGCGCGCGGCTCGACCATGGCGCGGACCATCGCGTGGACAAGGTCGTGCAGATAGACGAACTGCATGAGCCGATGGCCGTCGCCGG
Source organism: Acidobacteriota bacterium (assembly GCA_021787555.1). Taxonomy (GTDB): domain Bacteria; phylum Acidobacteriota; class Terriglobia; order Bryobacterales; family Bryobacteraceae; genus JAJYLS01. Next base: position 4,136 of record JAJYLS010000221.1, read on the forward strand.
GGATAATGACGGGGCGGCCGGCGCGCAGGCGGTCCCAGAAAAACTGCTCGCGGTAGAACGGATTGCCGGGGCCGTAGACGAAGGGCGGACGGAAGGTGACCACCGGCAGGCCGTGCTGGATGTGCATGCGGAAGAGCATGCGCTCGGTGCCGGCCTTCTGGCGGACATAGAGGTTCGTATTGGATTCGGACGCAAGCGGATCGCTTTCCTTGTGGTTCAAACCATCCCCGTAGGCGGCCACGCTCGAAAGAAAAACATAGCGGCTCAGCCGGTCACTGGCGCAGGCGCGGACGGTGGCCTCGACCTGCGCCGGCGATGTGCCGCGCTCCCAGTCGTAGACGTTATCGAAGACCGCATCGAAGCGCCGGCCGGCGAGAGCCTCGCGCACGGAATCCCCGTCGTTGCGGTCGGCCATCAGATTCTCCGCACGCCGGCCGAAATCGTGCTTGGCCTTGCGGTGCAGAATCGAAACTTCGTGGCCTTCGCGCAATAACTCCTCCACCAGCGCTCGGCCGATGAATAGAGTCCCTCCAATGACCAGTACCCTCATAGGCTCCTATGGATCGGGGCCGGGGGCCAGGGGCCGGGGGCCGGGAAGAGGATGCGCGTTCGCGCGCGTCCTCTCCCTGGCTCCGGGTCCCTTGCCCTGAGCCCCGTTTTCAAAAGATACAGCTTTTAGTCGTAATATTCCAGCCCCAGGTGCGTGATGAGTTCTTCACCCCGCATCCAGCGCAGCGTATTCTTCAGTTTCATGAGCTGGATGAAGATATCGTGCTCGGGGTAAACCTCGGGCGCGTGCATGGGAGCTTTGAAGTAGAACGACAACCATTCCTGAACGCCGCGCATACCGGCGCGCTGCGCCAAGTCCATAAACAAGACGATGTCCAAAACCAGGGGAGCCGCGAGAATAGAGTCGCGGCAAAGGAAATTGATCTTGATCTGCATCGGGTAGCCCAGCCACCCGAAGATATCGATATTGTCCCAGCCCTCCTTGGCGTCGCCGCGGGGAGGGTAATACTCGATGCGGACCTTGTGATAAAAATCGCGGTAGAGGTCGGGGTAAAGGTCTTTTTGCAGGATGTATTCCAGCGCCGAGGACTTGGAAACTTCCTTCGAGCGGAAGGAGCCTGGCTCGTCCAGGACTTCGCCGTCGCGGTTGCCCAGGATGTTGGTGGAAAACCAGCCGCTGAGGCCCAAAAGCCGCGACTTCAACCCGGGGGCGATCAGCGTTTTCATGAACGTCTGGCCGCTCTTGTAATCCTTGCCGGCGACCGGCAGATTCATCGTGCGTGCAAGCTCCAGCAGGGCGGGCGAGTCGGTGGTCATGTGGGGCGCGCCGTTGGCGTAAGGCACGCCGGATTTCAGTGCCGCATACGCGTACATCTGGCTGGGCGAGATTTCAGGGTCGTTCTTTTGCAGCCCGCACTCGAAATCCTTGAGCGAGGCGTGGACGGGCGCGGCTTCGTGGTAGACCTCCGTCGAGCCGCACCAGATCATGATCGTGCGTTGCACGCCGGTGCGCTCCCGGAACTGGCGGATATCGTCGATCAACATCTCGGCGGCATCGCGCTTGGTTCGGGCGGACTTGACGTTGGGGCCGTCGAGGCGCTTCACAAACGTACGGTCGAACACCGCTTTCATCGGGCGGACGGCCGACAGCGGCTCCTTAACCTGTTCCAGCAGCGGCATTTCGAGAACGCCGGCTTTGACCGCGGCCTCGTAGGCGTTGTCTTCGAAGATGTCCCAGCAACCCACGACCAGGTCTTCGGGACGGGCCAGGGGAACGAAGTCCCGGATGAAGGGGCTGCGGCCCTCGGTACGTTTTCCCAGGCGGATCGTACCGAGCTGGGTAAGCGAACCAATCGGCTTACCCAAACCGCGTTTCATGGCTTCCAGACCGGCAATGAACGTGGTGGTCACCGCGCCCATTCCAGGTATGAGCACCCCGAGTTTGCCTTCGGCGGGCGCAATTTGCACGTTAGAGGGATTCGGCAAAACGGTTCTCCTTAAGGACGAAATGCTATAATACCAACTCCATGCGGGAACATGCGACAGCTACTATCACGACAGTTGTCGTGGACGATGAGCAGCTAGCCTGCGACGAGCTTCGATACCTCCTTAAGGATTTCCCGGAAGTGGATGTAATTGCAACAGCTTCCAATGGTTTGCAGGCGCTCGATCTGATTCAGAAGCTGGAGCCGGACCTAGTGTTTTTGGACATACACATGCCGGGGTTGGACGGCACCGGAGTGGTCCGGCGGCTGAAGGAAGCGGGAGCCGCTCTGCCGCACTTCATCTTCCTCACGGCGCACGATCAATATGCGGTGGAGGCATTCCGCCTGGAAGCCATGGACTACCTGCTGAAGCCCGTGGAGAAGCGACGCCTTTCGGAGACGATCGAGCGGGCGCGGCGGGCAGTAGTGGAGAAAAAGGCTCCGGAAAATCCCGTTCTCGCGGCGAATCCCGCATCGGTGGGGGGGCATGCGACCACGCCGCGGACTAAACTGCTCGTGCGGGCGGCGAACCGCCATTTCATCGTGGACGCAAACGATGTGATCTATGCCACCATCGACAACGGGCTGATCACCGTCGTGACCACCCAACTCGAAGGAAGCTCCACGTATCGGACCATCGAGGACCTGCAAGCCAACCTGGACCGGGAGCAGTTCTGGCGGGTGCACCGGTCGTACCTGGTGAACATCAACCGCATCAAGGAAGTGGTGCCGTGGTTCAAGTCGAGCTATCAGCTCCGCATGGATGACAGGAAGCACACCGAGGTGCCGGTGAGCCGGGTGCAGACGCGGCGGCTGAGAGAGCTTTTCAAGCTGTGAGCAGGCTGGCGGGAAGGCGGCCGACCAGGAGAATACCCCAGGCTGCAAGCCCGCGCTACCCGGAATAGTGTAAAATACTAGCGCCGTTCGTAGTATTGCCTTTTTTGTATGGGGGACTCGATGGAGAAACCGGCGCAAAATATTCAAGACAGTTTTTTGAACAATGCTCGGAAGGATAAGATTGTCCTCACGATTTATCTGATGAGCGGCGTGAAGCTCTCTGGTCGAATCAAGAGCTTCGACAAGTACTCCCTGGTGCTGGAAACCAACAACCAGGAGCAGCTCATCTTCAAGCATGCGATTTCGACTGTGGTGACACCCAAGTCCTCGCACTCCTATATACCCAGCTCGCAGGCAGCGGCGCAGGGCGTGGCGGGCGGAAGCACTCCTGGGGCACCGCTGCACGCGGACAACCCGGAGGCTTAGCGTCACGCCGGAGGGTAGGGTTGGCGGGGCGCGCGGCGAGCGCGCCATTCTGGTTGGGGTGGAGTGGAAATCGCGCGGAGCGGCATTCGTGGCGGGCGGTATCCGGGCGAGCGATTCGCTGGAAGAGCTGGCCGAACTGGCGGCGAGTGCGGGCGCGGCAGTGGTAGAACGCGTCCGGCAGACGCGGGCGGCACCCGAAGCGGCCACGCTCATCGGGGAAGGAAAAGCCACCGAGTTGGCTGCGTCGGTGAAAGCGGGCGCCGCGGACCTCATCATCTTCGACCACGACCTGACGCCCACCCAGCAGCGCAACCTGGAAAAGATCGTCGGCGTCAGGGTCATCGACCGGACGCAAGTCATCCTGGACATTTTTGCGGCGCGGGCGCGGACCAGGGAAGGGCGCCTGCAAGTGGAACTGGCGCAGCTCAACTACCTCTTGCCGCGCCTGGCCGGACGCGGCGTCGAGATGTCGCGCTTGGGCGGCGGCATCGGCACGCGCGGTCCGGGGGAGACGCAGCTCGAGACGGACCGCCGGCGCATCGCCCGGCGCATCAAGAAAATCCGCGACGAACTCGAGGGCGTGCGCGCGGGACGGGCGCTGCACCGGCGGCGGCGCAGCGCGGTGCCGCTGGCGACGCTGGCGCTGGCGGGATACACTAACGCCGGGAAATCCACGCTGTTCAACCGCCTGACACAGGCGGGGGTGATAACGGACGCCCGGCTGTTCGCCACCCTGGACCCCACCGTTCGCCCGCTGCTGCTGCCCTCGCGCCGGCGCGTGCTGGTGAGCGACACGGTGGGGTTCATCCGCAACCTGCCCACCACCCTGGTGAAGGCTTTCCGCGCCACCCTGGAGGAAGTCAAGGAAGCGGCGCTGATCCTGCACGTGGTGGACGGCGCTTCGCCGGTGGCCGCGGAGCAGACCGCGCACGTGTTCCAGGTGCTGGCGGAGATCGGGGCGGCGGAGATTCCCCAGATCCTGGTGCTAAACAAAGCCGATGCGTGGGAGCCGGGGACGGAGGCGGAAACCCTGGAGCGCCGGCTGCTGGCGGATGCGGGAAAGGCGGAGGGAGCCGCGCGCGCGGTGTCGGTATCGGCGCTGACGGGCGCGGGAATCGGCGGCCTGCTGGCGGCCATCGACCAGGCGCTGCCGCTCGATCCGGTCGTGGCCGCGCACTTCCGGGTGCCGGCGGGCGATGGCGCGACGCTGGCGCTGCTGCACGAGTTCGGGCGGGTGCTGGCCATGCGCTACGAGGGGAATATGTGCGAGGTGGAGGCGGAACTGCCGGAATCGTGGAAGCGGCGGATCGACCAACGGGTGGGCCGGATACAAAGCTAGTGCTGTGGTGGCGGCGAGTGGATTCGAACCACCGACCTAGGGATTATGAGACCCTCGCTCTAACCAACTGAGCTACACCGCCGTACAGAATCCAGTTTAGCATTCCGCAACCGCTGCGGCACTCGAACTGCATACCAGATTCGCGGCCATGGCACGATATGCCATCCGACATCCCTACTTGATGCTGGTGACGTGCCTCGTGCTCGTGCTCATTGGCGCCACCAGCGTGGTCCAAATGCCGGTGGACCTGTTTCCGGCGATTCGCATTCCCGAGGTGGTGGTGGCCACCTTTTATTCCGGTATGCCGCCGGAGGATATCGAGATGGATATCACGAACCGTTTCGAGCGGTTCTTCACGCTGGCGGCGGGGATCGAGCACATGGAATCGCGGTCGCTGCCGGGCGTCAGCATCATCAAAGTCTATTTTCAGCCGGGGACGGCTCCGGACGCGGACATGACGGAGTTGTCCAACCTGGCGCTGGCGGACTTGCGGCGGCTGCCGCCGGGGACGCTGCCGCCGGTGGTGCTGAAGTTCGACACCTCGAGCCTGCCGGTCTGCCTGGTCACGCTGAAAGGACAGGGGCTCAGCGAGACGGAACTTCGCGACCTGGGGCAGTTTCAGATCCGCAACCAGATTGCCGTGGTGAAGGGCGCCGAGGTACCGCCGCCCTTCGGCGGGAAATACCGGCAGGTCATGGTGTATGTGGATCCGTACAAGCTGGTGTCGCGCGGCCTGAGCGTGATGGACGTGGTAAAGGCGGTGAACCGGAACAACATCATTCTGCCGGCGGGGGACGTGAAGATCGGGCCGTACGATTATTACGTTTACTCCAACGTTCTGGTGGACAAGATCAACGAACTGAACGGGGTCCCGCTGAAGACGGTGGGCGAGAAGTGGGTTTCGGTGCGCGACGTGGGGGACGCCGAGGATTCACACCAGATTCAGTACAACCTGGTGCGGGTGGACGGGCAGCGCACGGTTCGGCTGCGAGCCACAGCAACGGCGCGGCCGTGGACGGGTTCATCGACGCGAACTACTTCAATC
>JAJYLS010000222.1:0-7848 GCA_021787555.1 Acidobacteriota bacterium
GCGCTGGTGCAGCGCGCCGAGCTTTCCATAGGTTCCCACAAGTACGACGACGCCGAGAGGGACCTCAACTCAGTCCTGCAACTCGAGCCGGATTCGGCGCCTATGCACTACCTCCTCGGTAAGGTGCATCAGGCACGCGGGCAGGCTCTGAGCTACCGCCAGGAACTCTCCAGGGCGGTAGAACTCGACCCGTTCCTGTTGAATGCGAGGTTGGAACTGGCCCAGAGCTTCATCGCCGGTCATGACCCGAAAGGAGCGCTCGATCTGCTGGATGCAACCCCGACATTGCAAAAGACCATGCCGGCAGTTATCGCACAGCGAAACTGGGCTCGCTGGGCTGGCGGCGATATGGATCAGATGCGGAAGGGAATCGATGCCGGGCTGGCCAAGGGCCGATCGACCGATTTGCTCCTCCAGGATGCGCTATGGAAGTTGCGGACCGGTGGCAGCCCTGCGGCAGCGCGAGCCTTGCTCGTGGAAGCGCTCAAGATCGATCCCACCGATATTCGCGCGCTTTCGGCCCTCCAGCAGAGCTATGAATTACAAAAGCAGACCGCGCAGGCAGTCGGAATTGTGAAGGAATATGCGGCTCGCGTGCCCCAGTCGGCGCCGGTCCAGGATTTCCTGGGTTCACTGCTGCTTTCCCGCGGCGACCGCGCCGGTGCCCGAGCGGCTTTCCAGGCCGCCAAGGCGGACGCCCCCCATTCCGTGCAGGCCGATTTGGCGCTAGTCCAGGTGGATGTTGCGGACGGCAAGTTGGACGATGCGCAGCGCAGGCTCCAGGGAGTCCTCTCAGCCGACCCTGGCAATACAACCGCACACCTCTGGCTCAGCAACATCGAGATCGCGAAGGGCGATCATCGGAAGGCGTCGGAGCAACTTCGCGCCGTTCTGGTCACGGAGCCGGACAATCCTCAAGCGCTCAATAACCTGGCGTACCTCCTCGCGGAAAATGGCAATCGCAATCAGCTTACGGAGGCCCTGAAATATGCTCAAAGGGCCAAAGAGCTTGCTCCAGACACACCGGCTTATTCGGATACTCTGGGGTGGGTCTTGTATCAGCAAGGCCTGTACGCCTCGGCCATCAGGGAATTTGAAAGTGCCACCGCGAGGCGGCCCGATGCGGTCTCGAAGTACCATCTGGCCATGGCGTATGCCAAGGCGGGCGACGGCAGCCGCGCCCGGGCCGAATTGGAAGCGGCACTCAAACAGAATGCCACTATTCCGGAAGCGAGTCAGGCCAAGCAGGTCTTAGGTGCGGCACCGCCGGCTGCCGGGAATGCACGTTGAAGGGGACCGGTTGTTTGCAAAAATTGGTGCGCAATCCCAGGGAATTGGAAACCGGCGTGGGGAATTGGAAAGCAATGCTGGCCGGATCTTCGCAAATCGCTGAAAAAATTGCACCTTACTACTGGCCCGCGGATTGCATATACCAGCCCCGGCATTCGCCGACCATTGAAGAGCGAGGAGGAGAATAACGATCGATGAAGAAACTAGCAGGGTTCTTGGGCGTACTGTCGCTGGTGGCTTTAGCGCCACTGGCACGCGCCAACTACCAGATCAGTTATCAGCTCAACGGTGGCGCCATCACCAACTGCGCCAACAGCAGCAATGACGATCTGGCCACGTGTTTTACCAGTCCCACAAATATTGGGGGTGGCGTGACCATCACCCAACTGACGGGTACTTCCAACTCCCCGGGCACTACCGGGGAGGCTATCCAAACCGGTTCCGTGGTGGACATCACAACCACTGGAAGCGGTACGCTTAACCTCTGGCTTGCAGCTCAGGATTTCACCATGCCCGTCACCCCCCCCGGCCTGAACGACAAGGGTAGCCTCACCGTGATTCCGACAAGCGGTACTGGCACCGTCGCGTTGACGAACTGCGTCGACCAGAGTAATGGCACCGCGCCACCGCTAGGGCCGTTTTGCAGTACGCCGGCCGTGCAGTTCAACAACCCCATGATCACTTATTCGGATACAACGTCACAGTCCAACAACGTCTCGGCTGGGATTTCGAACCTCTCGGCTCCGTTTTCTCTCTCCGAGTTAGTTACGATCACCTTCAGCAGTGCCTCGGAAATCGAGGTGCAAACAAGACAGGTTCTGGCGACGCCCGAACCGGCTTCCATCATGCTGATGGGTAGCTTGCTGGCGGGCATCGCCACGCTGATTCGCAAGAAAGCTGCGCGTCGGGCGTAGCAATGCTTCTCCAAACATTGTGGGCGGTGGGGCTGAGTGGGCCTGCCGCCCTTCTCTTTTTTGGCTTTGATGTCCTGAAGTTCAGCCTCACATGCTCCATCGATCCAGCCCTGTCGGAGTGCAGCGGGTTGGAAATCTCCTCTTCGAACACCTCGTTGGGGGTCGGGTAAGGAAATTCTTTCGTGATCGTCTGCATGAACTCCGCAGCTTGATCGTCAGGCACGCCAGCGCTCCGGAAGAGTTCGCGAGCGCTGTCCAGCATGCCGCGCCGGTATCGCGCCGACCCGAAAATGGTTGCCAGTTCGCTCTTCTTGCGGCCCTTCGGAACAATCGCGTGCATGGCTTCCAGGCGCCCGAACTTGCCCGGTACGCGGCGTTCCAGAAAGACCCAAAGATGCCGGTCAGTTGTCCAATCTTCCCACTTGGTCTTCAGCGCGAATATCGAGACCGGCCACGGCTGGACCTTTGGCGGCGCGGTACGCTTCCGCTTCATGCCGGAAAGAATAGCGCAATTTTTACAAACTGGCCCAAGCCGAATCCTCCTCGGGCGTTAGCCAGTCCTTAGCAAGGGCGGACTCAGCCGCGAGCGTCGGTACCGCATTCTCCGCGTGGGCTTCCTTCAGCGACCGCAGGAACGACAGTAGTTTGTCCAAATCCTGTTCTGGAAGCCGCTCCAGTTCGCGGGCGATGACCTCGCGGGTGCTCATGCCCATATATCGTAAGGCATCCGGCGATGTCTGGCGACCGTGTGTCAGGTGAAGATCTCGCCCAAGCACCGGTTGCGGAAAGCTGTGAATCGCAGTGTGTCAGGTGGGAATTGAGCCATCGTCCTGTGTGCCCAACCGGACCGCCGTCCGGCCCGCCGTCCGGGTTGACAACAGCGTTTCCGAGACGGCCATTTATCCCAAACATTTTGCAGGTACTTGTCCGCCCGGAGTCTCCGTTTCGAAAAGCACGCCGCCGGGGTGCAACATGAACCCCCGGGGTTCACGTTGGAGGCCAACCTGATCCGCGTAATTCAGGGCGTCTCGCGCGGGATACGGCGGTCTCGATCGGCATCACCGCCGTAGGGACCACGTTCCCTGTTCGAACCTCTCGGTCTTCATCTACTCGTAAATGGACCAGATCTACAAGCTGCAGCCCAGTTGAAGGCATGAATCAGGAGCGGCGTTTCTCCTCTCGGTGCCCACGTCCGCCGGATGGAGGGGCGTTGGGAGACTCCGCTCTCATCTTGGAAGAGGAACCACGCTTTTCGGCGACGAGCGTTTTTTTTACTGCCGGCCATCGCTCCTTTAGCCCAAAGTTCACTTTTTCGGCGTCACGCTCTCTGGCCTGCTTGGCAGGGCGCTGCAGTGTCCAATCCATCGCGCCCAGGATCTTCCATACGTGGCCGGGGTGATACCGCACCTTCGTCAACCGTTCGATGACCCTGGCCACGCGAGGCAGTGTCCACAGATCCGTGTCAAATCCGTGTGCACGTGCACCTTGTCGCAACGCCCACTCCAGTTGGCGCAGTTGCTGCTGATCCAACTTCGGTTTGCGGCCGGCCCGGCCCACACCGCGCAGGGCCGCTGCGCCACCTCGCTTCCACTCCGCATACCACCGACTCACACTTTGACGGCTCACCTTGAGCCGATCAGCGATGGCCGCAAGAATCATCGTGCCTGCCGCGAACAAACGGGCGGCTTGTTTGCGCCGATGCTCCAGTGCCTGGAAATCACGGCGCGGGCGAAAGTGCGTGGGCACGCTCTCATTATGGATCAGAGTGGGTCAAATGTCACTGTATTATGCGAGATTCAGTAAGTCGTCCGGATCGCCGGCTCAGTGCTGGGTCCGGCATCCTTCGGCTCAGAACCGGTCCGGACGGAATGCGCCGATATCCAGGCCTGGCGAACCGTCGAGAATGCATTCCGCGACCACCTTTCCGGTTCCGGGTCCCAGGGTCAGACCCATCATGGCGTGACCGGTAGCCACGAACAAGCCGGGTAGCTGCGAAAGCGGGCCGATGGCCGGTAGACCATCGGGTAAACACGGCCGCAAACCGCACCATTCGGATTGAATGACCGCACTGGCCGCAGTTGTCATGTAGCGGGCGGAAGCCTTGGTAATCTGCTCGAGCCGCGACCGCCGTATCTCGTGGTTTACGCCGGAAAACTCCAGCGTTCCCGCGAAACGCACGAAGCCATCCATCGGGGTACAGAAGACCATGCTCTCTCCCAATACACAGGCATGGCGCAGAATCTCCCCCCCGCTTGGCGCCGGAATGCAATCGCGATGATACCCCTTTGCGGGTTGCAGCGGAAAGTAAATGCCTGCTTTTCGGAGAAGCGGCACGCTATATGCTCCCCCCGCGAGGACTACGGAGCCGGATTCGACGACCTCGCCGCTCCGCATCTCTACGCCGCAAACCCGCCGGTCGACCGTCCGAAGCGCAGCGACCTCATGGCCGGTCCGGAATTTCGCGCCGTAGCTCTCGGCCCGGTGCGCCATCTCCAGGACGAACCGGTATGGGTTCACGCTGGCCGCCTCGGGGTGAAATACTCCGCCCACGATGCGATCGTTGAGGGCGGGCTCACGCTCGCGCAAAGTACCGCCCGCCATGACTTCGGGATGGAACCCGAAGCGGGACACCATGGCCGCTTCCTTCCGCGCGGCTTCCCAGCCCTGCCCCGTGAGATATACCTCGTAGTAGCCGTCGCGGCAAAAGTGACAGCTCAGTTTCTCCGTTTCGACCAACTCGTCGAACAGGCCGCGACTGCTTCGGCCCAACGGCGCCATGGCGGTCATTGCGTGCTCGAGGTGCCGCTCGGTGCATGCTCGTCTGAACATCCACAGCCACCGGGCAAGCGCGGGATCGGGCCTGGGCGCCACGTACAACGGGCTCAGCGGGTGAAACAGCGATCTCAGCGCCTGCCGCACACGGCCCGGCTTGTTGATCGGCGGATGGTCCGGCGTGATCGAACCGGCGTTGCCGAAGGATGCGGCTTTGCCGACCTGATCGCGCTCCAGGACGGTGACCCGCGAGCCGCGCTTGGCCAGGTAGTATGCGCAGCAAACGCCAATGACGCCACCGCCAACGATGATCGTGTGCTGATCGCTTGATTGCATCGATATAGTAGCTCCCTCTACCAGTTTCCCGCCCCGGTGCGACTCCCGTTGTTCCGAGCCTTGTTATACAATCATCCCCGATGCAGCGATCTACGATTTTCCTCCTTTCCGCCGTGGCCGTCCTGGCAGGCATCATTCTCATAAATCGCCCAGCCGGCGTGGTTTTCTCGCAGCCGGGCACGCGCCTGACCGACGAAGGCGTGACCTCCTTCCTTATCCGCCTGGGCGTGACCGACACCGCGCCCCGGGCGTGGGACGGATCGCTCTCCGTCACCAACGGCGAGTTGCTGAATGTCCGGAACTGGCATGCCCGCCCGGGCGACTCGGTCTCCGGCAACTCCTGGAAACTCGCCACGCGGCATGCCCCCAATTTCGTGCACCGCCCATGGGAAGAGGAGCAGGTCTCGCTACCGGCCAATTACATCAACGTGCCCGGGGTGGTGGTGGACGTCAAGGCGGTTGCCGGCACGCGCGTTTCCGTGCGCACCGCCAACGGCTCTTTCGATTTCGATGCGCGGGCCGTCGGCCTGAACACGCCGGTAAGCGCGCTCGACGGCGCCGTGGTGGTGGACCGCGTGGCCTCGGCCGAAATGCTTTCGTCCGCGGAATACCAGAACGATTTCCCGACCATGACCGCCGGGCGCAACGGCGAAGTCTGGATGGCCTGGGTAGCGTACCGGAATCACGGCGACGAAGTGCTGGCACGCCGCTTCAACGGGAAGGAATGGGGGCCGGCGCAACCCATCACCGAAAAACCTTCCGACGTGTTCCTGGTGAAGATGGGGCGCGACCGCAACGGGGGCGTGTGGGCCGTCTGGTCGGCGCAGGTGGACGGCAACTTCGATCTCTACGCACGCCGCTTCGACGGCAAGTCATGGTCGGCCGTGGAGCGCTTGAGCGACGATCCGCAGCCGGACATTTATCCCAACCTGGCCAGCGACGCCGGCGGGAACCTGTGGCTGGTGTGGCAGGGATTCCGCAATGGCCAGTCGGACATCTTCGCCCGCCGCTACGACGGAACGACGTGGTCCGCGCCGGAGCGGGTTTCGACCTCGCCGGCGAACGATTGGGAGCCCGCCATCGCGGCCGATTCCAACGGCGTCGTCTATGTCGCCTGGGATACCTACGACAAGGGCAATTACGACGTTGTGATGCGCCGCTACGCGGCCGGCTCGTGGTCGGAGCCCACCGTGGTGGCAGGCACACCTAAGTTCGAGGCGAATGTCAGCCTCGCCTGCGACAAGCAGAACCGCCTCTGGGCGGCGTGGAACGAAAGCGGCTTCGAGTGGGGCAAGGATACCGGCTTCCTGGTGAACAAGCAGGCCACGCGTCTCTACCAATGGCGGGCCATGGCGGTGGTGGTCTACCAGAATGGCGAATGGCAGGAGCCCGCCGCCGACCTCACGCGTTCGCTGCCGAAGGACATGCGCGAGTACAACGACTACCCCATCCTGCAAGCGGACCCATCCGGGCGTGTTTGGGTCTTCTTCCGCCATCGCCTGCTCCGCATCCGCGATACGCTGAGCAACGCTCCCGCGCACCGTGGCGCGTGGGAGATTTTCGGCGTGACCTACGAGGGTGACCACTGGAGCCCACCGCTCGCGGTGCCGTTCTCCGCCGGCCGCATCGACGTGCACGGCGGCTTCGCCAGCGATGGGCACAACCTCTGGACGGCCTGGAACACCGACAACCGCGATTTCGAAGAGTTCCTCTTTCAGAAGGCGGACGTGTACGCCGCGCGGCTGCCGGCGCTGAACGGCATGGCGCCCGCCGCGCGTCTCAAGCCCCGCGAGGTGCCTCACCTGAAGTTGCTTTCGCGCTCCCACGAGGACGAAGCCGGCGACCTGAAACGCATCCGCGAGTACGCCATCCAATCCGGCGGCCAGACGTACCACATCTATCGCGGCGACACCCATCGCCACAGCGAATTCTCGATGGACGGGAACAATGACGGCCCGCTTCAGCAGACCTACCGCTACGCCATGGACGCCGCCGAACTCGATTTTCTCGCCGTCACCGAGCACAGCAGCGAGGGCGGGCCGGACATCGACTACATCAACTGGCTGGAGCAGCAGATGGCCGACGTTCTCATGCTGCCCCGCACCTTCGTTCCGCTGTACGCCTACGAGCGCAGCCTCAGTTACCCCAACGGGCACCGCAACGTCGTCTTCCCCGACCGCGGGCATCCCACCCTGCCGATTCCGCGCGCGGAACGGCAGGCGAAAATCGGAGCCAAGCCTCTGTACGAATACTTGAAGCGCTACGGCGGTATCTCCATCCCCCATACCCCGGAGACGGGCATGGGAACCGACTGGCGGGACAACGACCCCACCGTCGAACCGCTGGTGGAGATCTACCAGGGCGACCGCACCTCCGCCGAGTACGAAGGCGCGCCCAAGGCCTCCTATGCCGGGGACCCCGCCGCCGAGCCCGGTGGATTCCGTCCTGCCGGCTTCGTCTGGAACGCCTGGGCCAAGGGGTATAAGATCGGCGTGCAGGCCAGCTCCGACCACCTCTCTACCCATATTTCGTACGC
>JAJYLS010000222.1:7858-9757 GCA_021787555.1 Acidobacteriota bacterium
CTACACACGGCACGGGCTGGTGGATGCCATGAAGAAGCGCCACTCCTACGGCGCAACCGACAATATCATTCTCGACTACCGCCTCGAGACCGGCGGGCAGGAGTACTTGCAGGGCGACATCGTTAAGGCACACGGCGATTTCCGGCTGATGGTGAACGTGATCGGCACCCGTCCCGTGCGCCAGATCGATATCATCCGGAACCAGCAGTTCCTGCACGTCGTGCAGCCGATGAAGAAGGAAGTAAGTTTCACTTACATCGACAACCAGCCGCAGCCGGGCGACAGCTATTATTACGTTCGCGTGATCCAGGTGGACGACCAGATGGCCTGGTCGTCGCCCATCTGGGTCACTCGCTGATGGCCGTCGCAGGCCGCGGCGTTATGCTCAGTACATGTCCGATCTCAACCGCCGGAATTTTCTGACCGGCATGGCGGCCTTCGCCGCGAGCAAAACCAGGCCCAATATTCTGTTGATGCTGGCCGACAACTGGGCATCGCCGCATGCCAGCGTCTACCGCGATCCGGTGATTCGGACACCCACGTTCGACCGGTTGGCGCGCGAGGGCGTCGTCTTCACGCACGCCTTCGCGCCCGATCCGTCCTGCTCGCCTTCGCGCTCGCTCCTGCTCACCGGCCAGGAACCGCACCGGCTCGGCGAGGCGGCCAGCCTGTACGGCAACCTCGCGCCGAACGTCGCCACTTACACCGGCCTCCTGGAAAACAGCGGCTACTTCGTCGGCTATTCCATCAAGGGGTGGGGGCCCGGTTCGCCGGAGAAGGCCGGATGGCCGCGCAATCCGGCCGGCGCGGCGTTTCCCGATTTCGCGGCGTTCCTAAAAGCCAGACCGGCGTCCCGGCCGTTCTGTTTCTGGTTCGGCAGCCACGATCCGCACGTACCCTGGACTCGCGGCCGGCGGTTCAAAGCCGCCATGAATCCCGCGCGGGTCAAAGTGCCCGGGCATCTGCCCGACCGTCCCGTGGTGCGCGACGACATCCTGAATTACTACTGCGAGGTGCAGCAGTTCGATTCCGATTGCGGCGAGTTGCTATCTGCGCTCGCCTCGCGCGGCGAGTTGGATAACACGCTGGTGGTGATGACCAGCGACAACGGCTGGCAGATGCCGCGAGGTCTGGGCAACTGTTACGATCTCGGCGTGCGCACTCCGCTCGCCATGCGCTGGCCGGGCCGCATCCAGGCGGGCACCGTGCGTGAGGATTACGTCTCGATCGGCGATCTGGCGCCGACTTTTCTCGATGCCGCCGGAATTGCGCCTCCGCCCGTCATGACCGCGTCGAGCCTGTTTTCCTCGAATCGCCGGGATGCCATGTTTGTCGAACGCGAGCGGCACGCCAACGTGAGGAAGGGCAATCTGAGCTATCCGGTCCGCGGCATCCGCACGCTGGAATACCTGTACCTGCACAATTTCGAACCCTCCCGCTGGCCGGCGGGCGATCCCGAATTCTATTGGTCGGTGGGTCCATTCGGTGACGTGGATGACACGCCCACCAAGCAGATGCTCATGAAGGACAAGCCTCAGCCGTACTTCGATCTGTGCTTCGGCAAACGCCCGGCGGAGGAGCTATACGATCTGAAGACCGATCCGGACCAGGTGAAGAACGTGGCCGGCCGGCCCGAATTCGCGCGCGTCAAGAACGAACTTGCGCTCCGGGTCGAGGAGTGGATGAAGAAGACCGGCGATCCGCGCGCCATCCATCCGCATACCGATTTCTGGGATCGCGCGCCCTATTCCGGAGCCCGATTTAAGGGTGCGCCTCCGGCGAATTGACATAGGGAGCGCCTCACCGCTTGAGCCAATCCTGTTCACTTTGAGTGGTGGGACAGGCGATACGCCTAATGCCGCATAGCTTTTGGCGGGAGTTGGGGATCTCAGATCCGGA
>JAJYLS010000223.1 GCA_021787555.1 Acidobacteriota bacterium
CGGAAGCCCTGCCTCACACCGAAGCCCCTGTAGTCACGCGCAAGAAACTGGCCGAGCGCCGAAAACCCCGATAAGAACCAGTGGGTTAGCAGGAAAAATCTGCCCCGCCTCAGGGGTGAACATCCATCAGAAGTCCGGAGGCGGTCCAGGCGCAGCGGAGGGCGGCGCGCTGAAGCTCCAGGAGGTCGGCGCGGGCCGGGTGGTCCAGGCCGAGGGTTCGCAGGGAGGTGGAGACGCTGTTCAGGATGACCGTCAGATCGTTATTGAACTCGTGGGCCGCCCGGATGGCCACGGTGTGGGCCCGGTCGGCCTTGATAAGCCGTTCCACGACTCCAGGGTAGCGGGCGAGCGCGGCGGAATCCGGGCTCCGAAAATGCAAGCGGCTGAAAACGCGCCGATTATTTTCTTGAAGAGCGAGTGACCGCTTTTTCTTCGCCCAGGCGCGGGCGGAGGCGCTCGACCACTTCGCCTTTGGACGAGGCCAGGTTGGTGTTTTCGAGCGGGTCGTCCTGGAGGTCGAAGAGGAGGTCGGGCGGCGGAGCGGCTTTGGCGGCCTCGGGCTGTTTCTTGCGGGCCGCGGTATCGAAGCCGGTGATCAGCTTGTAGCGGCCGTCGTAGACCAGGCGCCATTTGCCGAGAGCGGAGCGGACCACTTCGCGGTGATGCGCCGCCTTGCCCCCCAGCACCGGCCAGAGCGAGCGGGCGTCCATGTCATGCGGCACGCGGAGGCCGGCGGATTCGAGGAACGTCGCGCCCAGATCGATGTGGCTGACCAGCGCCGTGGATGCGCCGCGGGGCTCTACGCCGGGGCCGGCGACCACCAGCGGCACGCTCGCGGAAGGATGATAGGGTAGCGTCTTTCCCCAGCGGCCGTGATCGCCCAGCATTTCTCCGTGGTCGCTGGAGTAGACGATCAACGTATTTTCGAGGTCACCGCGGCGGCGCAACTCGTCGGTGTAGACGCCCAGCCAGCGGTCGATGTTCTCGACCATGGCGGAGTAGTTTTCGCGGATGGCGACGTGCGTGGGCTTATCGAATTGCTCGCAGCGGTTGGGTTGCGGAAACGCGCGGCCACGGCAGGTTTTTTCCATGGAAGCGGTGATATCGACGGGGCTGTGCGGGCCGGTAAAGTTCACCACCAGGAACCAGGGCTGATTTTTCGGGGCGGCGCGCAGCAGGGACAAGCCGTTTTCGGCGACCCAGTTGTCGCAGTAGGCGCGGTCGGGCAGCGGAGTGGGCGCGGTGTAAGAATAGGCGTGGCCGCCGCCGCGCTTGTGGAAGTCGGCAATGTGAGTCTGACGAAGGTGCTCGCGCTCGAGGAAGCCCATGTAGGGATCGCGGGGATGGTCGGAGCCGCTGAGGATGGCATCCATTTTGCCGGCATTGTCGATGCCATCGGAGAAGCCCCACTCGGGGAGGAGGTGCTTGCCGTCGAGACCCCAGGTGTAGCTGGCCTTGTGGAGATCGACCTTACCGCAGGCCATGGTGTGATAGCCGGATTCGCGCAGCATGCCGTAGAACGTTGGTTGGGTAAGGGGATAATCCTGGCCGTTGCTGGGGACGTTGCAGCGGGGATATTCGCGGCCGGAAGCGAGGCAGGCGCGCGACGGGGCGCAGAGCGGCGAGGCCACCAGCGCATGGCGGAACGAGACGCCGGATTTGGCCAGCGCGGCGAGGTTGGGCATGCGGACATCGAGCGCGGGATTAAGACTGGTCCAATCGAAGCGGTGCTGATCGGGGAAGAAAAAGAGGATGTTGCGGCGGCGGGCGGGCGCGGCTTTCGAGATGGGGAGGGCCGCGGCGGCGGCGGCACCGAGAAAATAACGGCGAGTCAGAGTGGACAATGGAGGCTCCTAGAGGCAATATAACAAGTTGAGGAGTCAGGAGTTGAGGAGTCAGGAGTCAGGAGTTGAGGAGTGACTAGACGGACGTTTGCACAAGTGATGGCCGGGGCTCCGATGGCGGCTGGGACACTGGCGGCGAAGGCGGAAGTGCCGAGTTATTTGCGTGGGTATGAGGAATTGTATGCGCGCGATCCGCGGGCCGCGGCCAAGGAGTGGTTCCGGAACGCGCGGTTCGGGCTGTTCATGCATTACGGGGTGTATTCGATCCTGGCACGGCACGAGTGGGTGCAGTATCGGGAGAAGATTCCGGTGGCGGAATATGCCAAGCTGCGCGAGCGGTTCCACGCGGACCGGTTCGACGCGGACCGCATCGCGGCCATGGCGGCGGACGCGCAGATGCGGTATATCACCATCACCACGCGGCACCACGACAGCTTCTGTTTGTTCAAAACGGGCCAGAGCGATTTCAGCGCGCCGAACAGCCCGGCGAAGCGGGACTTGATCGCGGAGTTGGCGGAGGCTTGCCGGAAACACGGGCTGGGGCTGTGCTTCTATTACTCGCACGGGCGCGACTGGAAGCATCCGCACGCGCCCAACAACGACGAATGGGGCGGGAGCGCGCGGCCCAAATACGATCCGCCGGATCCGGCCTACGCCTACGGGAAGAACCACCACTTGTCGATCTACCTGGATTTCATGACGGCGCAGATCACCGAACTGCTGACGCACTACGGGCCGGTCGCCAGCATCTGGCTGGACGGCATCGCGACGCCGCTTTCGGGAGACTGGCACAAGTTCCACGCGGACAAACTCTACGCGCACATCCGCTCCTTGCAGCCGCAGGTGCTGGTTTCGTACAAGCAGGGACTGCTGGGGACCGAGGATTACCTCGCGCCGGAACACAAGGGCGTGGCCGACCCGAGCGGCAAGCCGATGGAGATCTGCACCACGCTGCAACTGCACGGCTGGGGATATGTTAAGGGCGACCAGCACCTGAATGCCGACCAGGCGATGGAGCGCCTGCGCGCGGCGGCGGCGCAGAACGCCAACCTGCTGCTGAATACCGGACCGCTGCCGGACGGCTCGATATACCCCGGCGATGTGGAGACACTGGCGGAAATGGGACGGCGGATTCGTAAGGACGGGTATCCGAAGGTTGGATGAAAACGGCGCGTGGCGTGCTAACGCCAGGCGTGTTGAGACAATTTGCTTTCTCGTGCTGCCGGGTTTCGCTAGCGAGGTCTTCGACCTCAAACCGACAAGCAGCCGGCCGCGGGATTCCGTAAAATCTCGGGCATGGCGAACATCCCCGAATTGCTGAGCGGACACGTCACATTGGAGGTCGAATGCCTGGACCGGCTGTACCTGAATGGGTACATCGGCAAACTGGCGACGTCGGGCGGGCTGGTGACCTTCATGCGGGAGCAATTGGGCAAACCCATTCCATCGCCGGTGGTACTGGGGCAGGTGACGGAGAGGTTCCGGGAAGCGGTGCGGATCAAGGCGGAACGGGACAAGATCCCGATCTATCAGTTCGACCACAAAGAACGGAAGGATGATGTCGCCGACCAGATGCGCCGGCAACGGGGCGTGCGGGAGGGGATCGTCTTGATCGGCGTGGCACAGGAAAAGGCGCACGCCTTCAGCGGCAAAAAGATCGGCGGGCAGTTCGAGTTCACGGGAGACAAGACGGTCTCCGCACGCATGGCTCGAATTCCGGAAACGGCTCCATCATGATGATCGTGGCCACCGACGTCCCGGTCGATTCCCGCAACCTGTGCCGCATGGCCGCCCGGACGATGTTCGGCCTCGCCCGCACCGGCTCTTCCGGCTCCAACGGCAGCGGCGATTACGCCATCGCCTTCTCCACCGCGCGCCACCCGCAAAAGCTGGTGGCCAACGACGACATGTCACCGCTCTTCCTCGCGGTCATTGAAGCCACCGAGGAAGCCATCTACAACTCGCTCCTGCGCGCCGTCACCATCGCCGGCAACGGCCGCACCGCCGAAGCGCTCCCCATCGATCGCACCATCGAAATCCTCAAAAAATACCGGGCACTGCCATAAGCCCATTCACCGCCGAGACGCGGAGGCGCCGAGAACCCAAAATTGCTTGGTCTTTCCTTTGCGTCTCTGCGCCTCAGCGGTGAATCGGATGTATTCTGGAGTATCGAAGGAGGCCGCCCATCGTCAATTTCTGCGTGCTCGCCAGCGGCAGTTCTGGGAACGCCGCGGTCCTGGCCACGGAAAAAACCCGCATTCTGCTGGATGCCGGCCTGAGCATGCGCGAATTGTCGAAGCGTCTCGCCTCCATCGGCGAAGACCTCCAGCGCGTCGATGCCATCCTCGTCACCCACGAGCATTCCGACCATGTTGCCGGCCTGCCCGTGCTCGCGCGCAAGCTCTGTGCGCCCATCTTCATGACGCACCTCACAGCCCCCGCTGTCGACTGGGGCGAAATCCAGCCGCGCCTCGAATCCTTCCAGGCCGGCGCCGCTTTCCAAATCGGCGATATCGAGGTGCAGAGTTTCAGCATCCCCCACGATGCTCGCGATCCTGTCGGCTTCTGCTTCCGTGCGCAGGGTGTGCGCATCGGCGTGGCCACCGACCTCGGCTACGTCCCCGAATCCATCAAGTTCCACCTGCGCCGCACCGACCTGCTGCTGCTCGAATCCAACCACGATCTCGATATGCTGAAAGTGGGACCCTACCCGTGGTCGGTTAAACAGCGCGTCATGAGCCGCGTGGGCCATCTTTCCAATCTCGTCATGGCGGAATACCTCACCGCGGATCTGGATTCCGCGACCGCAACGCTCGTGCTGGGCCACTTGAGCGAGCAGAATAACCATCCCGAGATCGTGCGCATGGTGGCCACCGAAGCCCTGGAGCGTCGCGGTCTGGCCACTCGCCTGGCCATCGCCTCGCAGCGCGCGCCCTCGGAAGTTTTTACATTTTAACCAGCTATGATTCCTCGATACACGCGCCCGGAAATGGGCCGCATCTGGAGCGACCGGAATAAGTTCCAGCAGTGGCTCGAAGTGGAACTCGCGGCCTCGGAAGCCCTGGCCGAGCTCGGCGTGGTGCCGGCCGAAGCCGCGCATCTGCTCCGCCAGCACGCCGGCTTCGACGTTGCCCGCATCCTCGAAATCGAAAAGGAAGTGAAGCACGACGTCATCGCCTTCACCACCGCGGTCTCCGAGGCCATGGCCAAGGCCGGCCACGCCGAAGCTTCGCGCTGGCTGCATTACGGCCTCACCTCGAACGACGTCGTGGACACCGCGCAGGCGCTGCTGCTCCAGCAGGCCGCGGCGATCGTCCTCCACGGTCTGGAAGCCCTGCGCGCTGTACTCCGGCGCCGCGCGCTCGAATTCCGCCACACCGTGCAAATCGGACGCACCCACGGCGTCCACGCCGAGCCCATCACCTTCGGCCTCAAGCTGGCTATCTGGCATGAAGAGGCCGGTCGCAACCTCTGCCGTCTCCGCGCCGCCGCCGAAGACCTGCGCGTCGGCAAGACCTCCGGCGCGGTCGGCACCTTCGCCCACATCGGCCCCGAGGTCGAGGAGCGCATCTGCGCGCGCTTGAACCTGAAACCCGCCGCCGTCACCTCGCAGGTGATCCAGCGCGACCGCCATGCCGCGTTCGTCGCCGCGCTGGCGCTGGCCACGGCGCTCTGCGAGAAGATCGCCCTCGAAGTGCGCCACCTCCAGCGCACCGAAGTGCGCGAAGCGGAAGAGTATTTCGCGAAGGGCCAGAAGGGCAGCTCGGCCATGCCGCACAAGCGCAACCCGGTGACCTGCGAGCAGATCTGCGGCCTCGCGCGCGTAGTCCGCGCCAACGTCCAGGCAGCTTATGAAGACGTGGCGCTGTGGCACGAGCGCGACATCTCGCATTCCTCGGTCGAGCGCGTGATCCTGCCGGATTCGACAATCCTCTCCGACTACCTGCTGGACAAGACCACGAAGCTTGTCGACACGCTGCTGGTCTATCCCGAGCGCATGCGCCGCAACCTGGAGATGACCCGCGGCCTCGTCTTCTCCGGCCAGTTGCTGCTGGACCTCGCCGCGGCCGGCATGCTGCGCGAGCAGGCCTACCGCGTCGTGCAGGCGCACGCCATGTGCGCGTGGGAAGAGGATGGCGATTTCCGCGCCGCCGTCGAAGCCGACCCCGAAATCCGCGCTGTCCTCTCCCCCGAGGAGATTGCCGAGAGCTTCTCGCTCGACCGCCAGTTGCGCAACGTAGATAAAATTTTCGAGCGCGTCTTCGGCAACGGCGCGTAAAGCCGATCCGCGGAGTCGCCGCAATCCCCAAGCTGACAGCCAACAGCTAATAGCCTTACTGCGACTTCTCCGCCAGTGGCTTCTCCCCCGGTCCCGCCGGCGGTTTCGGTGCGCTGCTGGCGCCCTTCACCGGGCTGATCAGGATGTGCGCGTTGCGGCCTTCCAGCCGCGGCACGCCTTCCACCGAGCCGTAAGCCGTCAGGTCGCCGGCGAAGCGCATCAGCAACTTCTTGCCCAGGTCCGCATGGGCGATCTCGCGCCCACGGAACTGCACCACCGCCTTGACCCGGTTGCCTTCCTGGAGGAACCGGATGGCGTGGTTCTTCTTGAATTCGTAATCGTGGTCGTCGGTGTTCGGACGGAACTTCAGCTCCTTCACCTGCACCACGTGCTGCTTCTTCTTGGCGTCGTGCTGCTTCTTCTTCTGCTCGTACTGGTAGTGGCCGAAGTCCACGGCTTTCGCCACCGGCGGAACGGCCGTGGGCGCGACCAGAACGAGGTCCAGCCCCAGTTCCTGCGCCTTGCGCAGCGCCGCCGAGGTGGGCATCACCTCGGTGGTTCCGTCCGGAAAGACCGCGCGTACTTCACGCGCGCGGATGGACTCGTTTACGTTCTCTCTGCGATTCTGCCTGCGAGGAGGATAGTGTCTGCCTGGAAACATTGCTTATGCTTGTGCGTTGGATCGAAGTATCGGAGCGGAAATCGAAGCGGGGCGGCAGCCCCGGGAAATTCTCGGGTCGGGAGTCGGAATGGTGCGAATACAAGACAAGCGCAAATTCGTCAGTCTTAGTGTACAACAAAAACCGGGGCGCTGCTGGCTCTCCAAAGATCCCGAAGTGCCCCGATGCCCTCGATCCGCCCCGGTGCCCGGCGGGGCGCGTTGCGCGACTCCGCGCACCGGGGCGCCTGGGGGCGCGCGGCATTCCCCAACCTGCGGGCGCGCTGCGCCATTCCACGCACCCATTCGGCCCGTCCGTGCCGTGTTTTCCGTAGTTTAGGGCTGGAACCGAAATTGCCGTTCCACTGGCATATGGCATACGTCATTACCGACACTTGTACGAAAGACGAATTGTGTGTGCAGGCCTGCCCGGTCGACTGCATCCACCCCAAGCAAGATGAGGCGGGCTTTGCGGAAGCGCCCCATCTCTACGTCAACCCCGACGATTGCATCGATTGCGGCGCCTGCGTTCCGGTGTGCCCCACCAACTCGGTTTTTGCCCTCGACGACCTCCCGGGTGAGTTCGCGCAGTTCGCCGACAACAACCGCGCCCATTTCGCCTGAGCGGCGATCGGCCTGACGGCCGGCGGCTTTCTTATATCCTGGAAGAATGAGAAAACTCCTCGCTCTCAACCGGAGCGAGATCGCTATCCGTATCCTCCGCGCGGCCAATGAGCTGGGGCTGCGCACCGTGGCTGTCTATTCGCAGGAAGACCGGCTCGCACTGCACCGCTTCAAAGCCGACGAAGCTTATTTGATCGGCGAGGGCAAAGGCCCCGTCGAAGCCTACCTGGATATCGAGGGGATCGTCGCGCTGGCCCGCGAGAAGGAAGTCGATGCCATCCATCCCGGCTACGGCTTCCTCTCCGAGAACCCCGCGCTGCCGCGGGCCTGCGAGCGCGCCGGAATCACTTTCATCGGGCCCTGCGCGGAACTGCTCGAACTCCTGGGCGACAAAACCGCCGCCCGGCGCCTGGCGCTCAAGGCCGGCATTCCCGTGGTGCCCGGCACCGAGGAGCCCGTCACCACCGTCCGCGAGGCCGAAAAGATCGCCGCGGAGATCGGCTTCCCGCTCATCGTCAAAGCGGCGTTCGGCGGCGGCGGCCGCGGCATGCGCGTGGTCGAAAAGGCCGCCGACTTTTCCGGCCGCCTGGAAGAAGCCCGCCGCGAAGCCGGGGCCGCTTTCGGCAACGACGCCGTCTTCCTCGAACACTTCGTGCGCCGCGCCCGCCATATCGAGGCCCAGGTCCTCGGGGATCGCCACGGCAATATCCTGCACCTCTACGAGCGCGATTGCTCGGTGCAGCGCCGGCACCAGAAGGTCGTGGAAGTCGCGCCCGCGCTGGCGCTCGATCCCGCCATCCGCCAGGCGCTGGCCGATGCCGCCGTGGCGCTCGCCCGCACTGCCGGATATGTCAATGCCGGCACCGTCGAGTTCCTGGTGGATGCCGATTCGGGCGAGTGGTACTTCATCGAGGTCAACCCCCGTATCCAGGTGGAGCACACCGTCACCGAGATGGTCACCGGCATCGACCTGGTGCGTTCGCAGATCCAGGTGGCGCAGGGGTTCGACCTCCACGGCCCCGAGATGAACCTGCCGCGCCAGCACGAGATCCCGCTCTACGGCTACGCCCTCCAGTGCCGCATCACGACCGAAGATCCGGGCAACAATTTCGTCCCCGATTACGGCAAGCTTTCCACCTACCGCTCGCCCGCGGGATTCGGCATCCGGCTCGACGGCGGCACCGCCTACGCCGGCGCCGTGATCACGCCGTATTACGACTCGCTGCTGGTGAAAACCACCGCCTGGGGCCGCGATTTCCACCAGGCTTGCCAGCGCATGGACCGCTGCCTGCGCGAGTTCCGCGTGCGCGGCATCAAGACCAACATTCCGTTCCTCGAGAACGTCATCAACCACCCGGATTTTCAGGAAGGCCGCGTCACCACGCGCTGGCTCGAGGACACGCCCGCGCTGTTCCAGTTCGCGCCGCGCCGCGACCGTGCCACCAAGCTGCTCACCTACCTGGCCGACGTGATCGTCAACGGCAATCCGGCGGTCGCGGGCAAACCGTGCCCCCAGCACCTGCGCACGCCGGCTTTGCCGCTGCACAACCCCGCCACGCCCCCGGCAGGCACGCGCCAGATCTTACAGGATCTCGGGCCCAAAGGCTTCGCCGAGTGGGCTTCCAAACAGCGCGGGCTGCTGCTCACCGACACCACCTTCCGCGACGCGCACCAATCGCTGCTGGCCACGCGCGTCCGCACCCACGACATGCTGGCCATCGCCAATTTCGTGGCGCACCGCCTGCCCAATCTTTTCAGCCTGGAGATGTGGGGCGGCGCCACCTTCGACGTGACCATGCGCTTCCTCCACGAAGATCCCTTCGCCCGCCTGCGCCGGCTGCGGGAAGCCATCCCCAATATCTGTTTCCAGATGCTGCTGCGCGCCTCGAACGCTGTGGGCTACACGGCTTATCCCGATAACGTGGTGGCCGAGTTCATTTACGAAGCCTCGGCGCAGGGCATCGACATTTTCCGCATCTTCGATTCGCTGAACTGGCTGCCCAACATGAAGGCGTCGATGGAGGCGGTGCTCAAGACACGCTCGGTTTGCGAGGCGGCCATCTGCTACACCGGCGATATCCTCGATCCCAAGCGCGACAAGTACCCGCTGGCCTATTACGTGAATATGGCCAAGGAACTGGAGCGGATGGGCGCCCACATCCTGGCCATCAAGGACATGGCCGGGCTGTGCAAGCCGTACGCCGCGGAGAAGCTGGTCAAGGCGCTGAAGCAGGAGATCGGGATTCCCATCCATTTCCACACGCACGATACCAGCGGCATCAACGCCTCTTCCATTCTGAAAGCGGCCGATGCCGGCGTGGACAT
>JAJYLS010000224.1 GCA_021787555.1 Acidobacteriota bacterium
GTGCGACTCGGCGTCATGTGGCACGACTCGCAACCCTTTAGAATCAGCGCCCGGCGAGGTGATGCAACTCCGCGCCGGGCGCCCTCTTCGACTCTGGATCTGCGTATCGGGGTTCGAATCCCTGCCTCCCAGCCAAGGTTCTAAGCGGCGAAGCGCAGAATTTCGACTTCGGCTCCGCTCCGGACCGCTGCTTCAGCTTTCTCCAAGACCTGCGCGGTCACCTCGCTGGAAAGGTAGTACTCTCCGCAGTTTTCGCAGACATCGGCCAGGTACCTGCTTCAGAATTACAGTCGTTTCGCCGCGTTGCAGAGTGACCGTGACGGACCCCGAGTGGGTTGTTCCATTCTTGCAAAGCACGCAGTTCATTTCATTTTCCTGGTTCGGAAATCACTGCTCCAGTGTTCCAGACCTGGCTCATATACGGTCACGACGATGCAGAGGCCGGCTGTTTCATCGGATGCCAGAACAACATGCAGCGGCTTGGAGCCCTCAGACCCGGAAAGCAACCGGCTGGGATAGGGCTTGTCATCGAGATACTCGGCGATGGTTTCACCTTGAGCGATCACGGCCAACACGTCATCGCGACCTATCCCCCGTTCGCGAACATACGCTGAATCGCGTGGCCGCTGAAGGCTACCCGCATGCAGTCCATGAATCGTCCTTATGGTATCAGCAAACGCCTCAGGGCCGGCAGACAGGTCAGAGTTCGAAATGTGTCCACGATGCCCAGCCAAATCCACCCACAAAAAGGTACGTGCAGCACTAACCGGCGGCGGGTTCGCTGACGACGGCGGCTTTGGTCTGGCGTACGGGCTCGGGGCGGACGATATCGATGCTGCCTTTGAAATAAGCGCCATCGTCGATGCTGATGCCGGCGGTCTTGATGTCGCCGATGAGGCTGCCCTTCTGGCGGATGGAGATTTTTTCCGCTGCCTCGATGTTGCCTCGGACCGATCCGTAAATGGCCACCTCCCGGGCTCGAATATTGGCTTTGACCTTGCCGTTGGGGCCGATGGTCATGGCGCTTTGCGATTCGATGACGCCCTCGACATTGCCTTCGACCAGCAGTTCCTCCCGGGTGCGGATATCGCCTTTGATTTCCATGGAGGCTCCGATCACCGCTCTGCCGTGCGCTGGAGCGGAGGCCGGAACCGGTGCGGGCGGCGGCATGGCCACGATGGGTCTGGGTGCAGGTGCAGGCTCAGGCTGCATCCTCGGTGCGCTGCCTTCTTCGCGTTTATTCCACATACGAATCTCCTTTTCGGTTTTGGGCCAAAGAACGGCTTCGGTTTGCATTCCGTGGGCCACTCCGCAACTCGAAACATTTCGGCGCGGGAATGAAGCCGGAGTGAATTCGTTGCACACAGGCGCGCGTAAGTTTTACGTGATCGGGCGGCGGCGGCGGTCGGGAGGGGGAAAGAAAACGGCGGGGCAAGTTGGCATGCTCATTGCTAAAGACGATGACCTGCGATTGGAACGAATTAGAAGGTGCGTCTCTGGCCGGGCGGTATTGGTTGAAGCGCTGTCTCAGCGCGAGGGAAAACGACGCCTGGTACCTGACACGGTTCGGGGCGAGCGCGGATGCCGCCGTACGCGTGGTGTGCGGCGATGCTCCGGGCGCAAACCGGATCCTGGAGGCGTGGAGGGAAGCACTGGGGATCGAGCACCCGCACCTCGTCCGGATGCTCGACGCCGGCTGCGTGGAAGCGGGGGGTGTGAACGTGATTTACGCCGTGTGCGAGTACCCGGACGACTTTCTGGGGAGCGCACTGGCCGAGCGGCCGCTCTCCACCGACGAGGCGGACGGGGTGCTGGCGGCGTGTCTTTCGGCGCTGGGGTTTCTCCATGCAAAGGGTCTGGTTCACAGAGCCGTGGCCGCGGACCGGGTTGTGGCCGTGGGCGAGCGGATTAAACTGCCTTCGGAGACCATTCGACGCGCGGGAGAGCGGGCCACTCCGGCAGAGGACATGCAGTCGCTGGGAGCGATGCTGGTGGAAATTTTGACGCGGGAGCGGCCGGTTGCGGGAGGCGAGGTTCCGCGATTGCCGGAGCCGTTCGCCACGATCGTACGGAACACGCTGAAGGAAAATCCGGCGGAGCGATGGTCGGTGAAGGAGGTGGAGGCGCACCTGCACCCGCCGGCGCAAGCCGAGGCCGCGGCGGTGGCGGCAGCGGCGGTGGCGGCCGAAGTGGCCCCACCAGAGGCGTGCGTCGAGCCGCGCAGCGAGCCGTGCATCGAGCCGCGCAGCGTCGAGCCGCGAACGCCGGCGCCCGCGGCGCACGGCCAGGTAATGAAATGGGTTCCGCTGGCGGGGACACTGGCGGCGATCGCGCTGGGCGCGCTGTTTCTGCCGCACCCCAAGGAGCCGGCGGCGAAGCCATCGGTACAGGCCGTCTCGGCACCAGTGCGACCACCGGCTAGTGGGCACACGGCGGAGCGCATGGCGCCCGCGGCGCCCACCCGGAACGTGCAGGCGCAAGCGGGCCGGGCGGCGATCTGGCGGGTGGTGGTCTACGAGTACGCGAAACGATCGGCAGCGGAGCACAGAGCCCACAGGCTAAACGCGAAGCGGCGGACATGGCACGCCCAGGTCTTCGCGCCGCGCGGGGACTCGGCGCCGTATTTTGTCGTGCTGGGTGGGTGGATGACGCTGCCGGAAGCAGAGCGGCTGAAAAAGCAGGCACGCGCGGCGGGGTTGCCGCGCGATACGTTCGTGCGGAATTTTGCGCGATAGGAGGATCGCGGGCGGCGTAACCGGCGCGCATGGCCCCGGGGCCACCCGGCCGCGGGCAGACGGGACTTAGACGAGACTCAGGCAGCAGGCTGCGCGGCACCGGTCCGCCGATAAACCTCGGCCAGTGCCACCGGGCGGTGCTCGCGCACGGATTTCGCCGCGGCCAATCCGATCGCCACCGCAGCCAGGCCGTCGGCGCCGCCCACCGGCACCGGCCGCTTTTCGCGGATGGCTTCCACGAACGCCTGCATTTCCCGCCGGTACGACTCCGCGTAGCGCTCCATGAAGAAAGGCAGCGGCGGCGATAAGTGCCCACCCTGCCGGTCGTAATAGACATGGTTCTCCGCCGCGTTGTTGCCGTTGGAAACCATGCCGCCGGACCCGAATACCTCGGCCCGCTGATCGTATCCGTAAACCGCCCGCCGGCTGTTATCGATGGCGCCCATCGCACCGTTCTCGAAGCGCAGCGAAATCACCGCCGTATCCCAATCGCCAACCGCGCAAAAAACCGGGTCCACCAGCACGCCCGCCTGCGTATAGACCTCCACCACTTCGCTGCCCGCGAGGTACCGCGCCATATCGAAATCGTGGATCGTCATATCCAGGAAAATCCCGCCCGAAGAGCGCAGATAGTTTTCCGGAGGCGGCGCCGGATCGCGGCTCGTGATGCGCACGATCTCGACCGCGCCGATCGCGCCCCCTGCCACCATGTTGCGCAGCTTTTCGAAATTCGGATCGAACCGGCGGTTGAATCCCACCATGAACTGCACGCCGCTGGCGGCCACCTCCCGGTTAATCTTGTCGATCCGGTCGAGCGAAAGATCCACCGGCTTTTCGCAGAAAATATGCTTTCCCGCCGACGCCGCTTCCAGGATCATCTCGTAATGCGTATCCGTCGGCGTGCAAATCGCCACCGCATCGATGTCCTCGCGCCGCAGCAATTCCCGATAATCTTCCACCACCAACGGGCAGCCGGATTGCGCCGCTGCCGTTGCCGCCTCGCCGGCGCGTATATCCGCCACGCCGGCCAGTTTTGCATGTGGAATGCGCCCGGCCAGGTTCGCCATGTGCACCCGGCCGATGCGGCCCGCGCCCAACACCGCTATCCGCACCATAATTATTCCTCCGCAGCCAATGAGGCTCTATCCTGCTCCGCTTTCAGCTTTTCCACTTCTGCCAGCGTGGGCATGGCTTCCGAACAGGCCAGGCGGCTTACCACGATCGCCGCGGCGGCGTTACCGTACCGCAGGCACTCTTCGATCGGCTTACCGCGCAACAGCGCCACCAGGAACCCGGAAGCGAACCCATCGCCCGCGCCAATGGTGGAAACCACCGGCACGCGGTAAGGCGGGCAAAAAACCTCCGTATCGCTCTCGTATACGCGCGTCCCCTCATCGCCCAGTTTTGAAACCAGCATGGGGACGTGCCGGCCGCGAAGCCGCCCGACGGCGCTTTCCAAATCCTTCGCGCCAGCCACCAGCTTGAGCTCCGGTTCGTTCCCGATCAGCACGTCCACGTACGGCAGCGCCAGCCGCACCGCCAGTCCCGCCTCCTCCGGCCGGCGCCACGACATGGAGCGGTAATCCACGTCCAGCACCACGCGCGCGCCGGCCTCGTGCGCGCGCTCCAGCGCCAAGTAAGTGGATTCGCGCGATGGCGGCGCGCACAGCGATGTCCCGTTGGTGATGAACATGCGCGCCGAAGCCAGATAGTCGAGGTCCGCCGGCCCCAGGTCCACTTGTGTATCCGCGGGATCGCGCCGGTAAAACACCTGCGGAAAATGATTGGGCGGTGAAACCTCGGTCAGCGCCAGCGAGGGAAGATACCCCGCTGAACGCTGCACGTGCGACACATCCACGTGCTCGGCCGCCAGGAAATCCACCAGGAATTGACTGAGCGCGTCCGTCCCCAGAGCGCCCACCATCCCGACCTGGACTCCCAGCCGGGCCAGCCCCACCGCCATGTTGGCGCTCGAGCCGCCCAGCGAGCGTGCGAACCGCCGCACCTGCGGCAGCGGGACGTGCCTCTCTTCGGCGTGCAGATCGTATCCGATCCGTCCCAGGACCGCAACGTCCATGGTGTTCCCCGCTTTCGTCGTCTAGCATACCATTGACACGCACCGGGCGAGTGACGTAATGTGGCCTTGGCAGGCGGTCGTTCCATGCTCCACTTTCTCCCCACAGGTCGCGGCCCCGGCGAGAACCTTTCGCTCCCGCCCGGTGCTGCCGGATTCCAGCATTTGTCTTTTCAGATACGCCGCCTCGATCCCGGCTGGTCGTTTGCCGCCGAAACCGGCGCCAACGAATTGGGCATGGTAATGCTCGGGGGCATTGCGAGCGTGCGATCTTCTGCCGGCGAGTGGCCGCGCATCGGCCGGCGCGCCCACGTCTTCGATGGCGTCGCGTACACGCTCTATCTCCCCATCCACACCCGTTTCGAGATCGTGGCCGAAAGCGCCTGCGAATTCGCGCTGTGCCATTGCGCCGCGCAAACGGTCCACCCGGCGCGGCTCGTCGCACCGGACGAAGTGGAAATCGAAATCCGCGGCGGCGGAAACGCCACGCGGCAGATCAATCATTTATTAAGACCGGAATTTCCCGCGGATCGCATCCTCATCGTGGAAGTCTATACTCCCGGCGGAAACTGGTCGAGCTATCCGCCGCACAAGCACGATGTCCACAATCCCCCGGCGGAAGTGGATCTCGAAGAAATCTACTATTACAAGATCGACCGGCCCGAAGGTTACGCCATCCAACGCGTCTACACACGCGATCGCCATTTGGATGAAACCATCACGGTTCGCGATGGCGAACTCGTCCTTATCCCCGAGGGCTATCACCCCGTGGTAGCGGCGCACGGCTACAACGTCTACTATCTCAATGTCCTCGCCGGCACCGCGCGCTCCATGGCGGCTACGGACGATCCCGATTACGCCTGGGTGCGCTCCACGTGGCGCGAAAAAGATCCGCGCGTTCCGGTCGTATCGCCTTAGAGCCCTTGGCAGGGCGGCTCCCCGGAGTGAACCCAGCCTCCGGCGCAGCAGCCCCTCATCATGGGTCGGGCAACAGTCAAACATTTGTTACCGGAGGGAGGTGGCATGAAAATACGACACATCACCATGGCGCAGGCCCTGGTGGGATTCCTCAAAAATCAGTTTATCGAGCGGGACGGCCGCGAAGCGCGGTTCTTCGCCGGTGCGTGGGGCATCTTCGGCCACGGCTGCATCGCCGGCATGGGTCAGGCGCTCCAGGAGAACCCGGATTTCCGCTACTACCAGGCCAAGAACGAGCAGGCCGCGGTGCACATCTCGACCGCCTTCGCCAAGGCGAAAAATCGCCTGGGAGCCTTCGCCTGCGTCTCCTCCATCGGTCCCGGCGCCACCAACATGATCACCGGCGCCGCCACCGCTACCATCAATCGCCTTCCCGTTCTGCTGCTTCCCGGCGATATCTTCGCGCGCCGCAACGTCGCCCCCGTCTTGCAGCAGCTCGAATCCGAGCACAGCCAGGACATTTCGGTGAACGACGCCTTCAAGCCGGTCTCGCGTTATTGGGACCGCATCAACCGCCCGGATCAACTGGTCTGCTCCGTGGTCGAGGCCATGCGTGTCCTCACTTCGCCCGCGCAAACCGGCGCGGTCACACTGGCGCTCCCGCAAGACGTGCAATCCGAAGCCTGGGACTATCCCGAAGAGATGTTCGAAAAGCGTGTCTGGCACATCGCCCGGCCGGAGCCCGAGCGCGCGATGCTCGCCCGCGCGGCCGATGCCATCCGCGCCGCCAAGCGGCCACTGGCCATCGCCGGCGGCGGCGTGCTGTACAGCGAGGCCACCGCCGCGCTCGCGCAGTTCGCCGCGGCCACCGGCATTCCCGTGGGCGAAACCCAGGCCGGCAAAGGCTCGCTGCCTTTCGATCATCCTCAGAACCTCGGCGCCGTCGGCGTCACCGGCACTCCCGGCGCCAACATCGCCGCGCGCGAGGCCGATCTCGTCATCGCCATCGGTACCCGCCTCAGCGATTTCACAACAGCGTCCAAAACCGCCTTCCAGAATCCCGACGTGCGCTTCATCAATATCAACGTGGCGGAATTCGATGCCTTCAAGCACGCCGGCCTGCCCCTCGTAGCCGATGCGCGTGTCGCCCTCGAAGAACTCACCCGCGCGCTTACCGGCTACCGCGTCGAGGAGGCGTTCGCCGCGTGCATCGCCCAGTGGAAAGACCGCTGGGAGCGCGAAACCGACCGCCTCTACGGCCTGCGCCACGGGCCGCCCATCAGCCAGGGCGAAGTCATCGGCGCGGTGAACCGCGTCTCCGGACCGCGCGACGTCGTGGTCTGCGCGGCCGGCAGCCTCCCCGGCGACCTGCACAAGCTCTGGCGCACCCGCCAGCCCAACGGCTATCACCTCGAATACGGTTACTCCTGCATGGGCTACGAGATCGCCGGTGGGCTCGGCATCAAAATGGCCGATCCGTCGCGCGAAGTCTACGTCATGGTCGGCGACGGCTCTTTCCTCATGATGTCGAGCGAAATCGCCACTTCCATCCAGGAGGGCCATAAGCTCAACATCGTGGTGCTCGATAACCACGGGTTTTCCAGCATCGGCGGGCTTTCGCAGTCCGTCGGTTCGGGCGGCTTCGGCACGGATTACCGCTGCCGCACCGCGAGCGGGCAGCTCGATGGCGATTATGTCCCCGTCGATTTTGCGGCTTTATGCCAGGGCCTCGGCGCGCGTACCGTGCGGGCGCGCTCCCGCGAAGACCTGGAAAAGGCGCTCGAACAAATGCGCCATGATACCCGCACCGCCGCCGTTGTGATCGAAGTGGACAAGGAGACCCGCGTCCCCGGATACGAATCGTGGTGGGACGTGCCAATTTCGGAGGTCTCCCATATCGAGAGCATCCGCGCCGCGCGCGCCGAGTACGCCGGTGCGGTCAAGAAGGAGCGGCGGTACGAAATGGCCGCCGGACGCAAATGACACCCACAACCGTTCTCGCCCCCCTCCGCGTGGGCAACGCCCCCTGTTCCTGGGGCACGCTCGAATTCGACGAAACCCAGGGCGAGCAGATCGCGTTCGGCCGCATGTTGGACGAGCTCGTCGAAA
Source organism: Acidobacteriota bacterium (assembly GCA_021787555.1). Lineage (GTDB taxonomy): Bacteria > Acidobacteriota > Terriglobia > Bryobacterales > Bryobacteraceae > JAJYLS01. Next base: position 7,837 of record JAJYLS010000224.1, read on the forward strand.
CCGGCTATACCGGCACCGAATTGGGCGATTGGGGTTACATGCCCACCAATCCCGCCGTGCTCAAGGCCGAACTCGACCGCCGCGGCATCGTGATGCTCGGCGCCTTCGTGCCCGTGGCGCTGAAAGACTCCGCCGCGCATGAGCCGGGAATCGAGACCGCCCTCAAGACCGCGCGCCTGCTGGCGGCGGTAGTGTCGGAACCCAAGCCCTACCTCGTTCTCGCCGACGCCAACGGGACCGACCCCGTGCGCACCCGCAACGCGGGCCGCATCGCTCCCGAGCTCGGCTTGAGCGCGCCCGAATGGCGAACCTTCGCCGCCGGCGCCAATCGCATCGGCCGCGCCGTGCTGCACGAGACCGGCCTGCGCACGGTTTTCCATCACCATTGCGCGGGCTGCGTCGAAACGCCCGACGAAATCGCCCGATTTCTGGATCTTACCGATCCCCAGGCCATCGGCCTCGTTTTCGATACCGGCCACTTCGCCTACGGCGCCGGAACCTGCGATGTGGTCCCGGGCATGGAGCGCTTCAAAGACCGCATCGACTACGTGCACTTGAAGGACTGCCATCCGGACATCGCTGCCCAGGCCAGGGCCGCCCAGTGGGATTATTTCGGAGCGCTGCGCCACGGCATTTTTTGCGAGCTGGGCCGGGGCGGCGTCGATTTTCCGGCGGTCCTGCGCTGGCTCAACCGGAAGCCTTATTCCGGCTACGTGCTGGTCGAGCAGGACGTTCTTCCGGGAATGGGCACGCCCAAAGAGAGCGCCCGCCGCAACCGCGAATATCTTCGCTCCATCGTTACCCGCTAGCACTAAAGGTCGGACAAGCGATTCGCAAGGGCGCCGCGAGACTCATTGCGAGGGCGCGGCGGGGGCGGGGGTGGGCTTGTCGAAGATGATTGTCCAGCTCGAGTGGCCGTAGATATAAAGGCGGGCGGTATGGCCGGCCTGGCGGTCGGTGCCGCTCGTGCCGATGCCTAAGATCTGCGGATACCAACCGCTATCGTTCATGAGTCTCACCGGCTTCTTCCAGGAGGTAGGGTCGCTGAGTTCGGCGCCGAAGCTGATGAAGATGCCCTTTTGTGGAAAACCGGGCGAGCAGCAGGAGTGGTTGAGCAGCATGACGTAAGAGTTCAGGTAGGTATTCCAGTGGACCGAAGGTCCCCAGAAGGCATTCGTGTTGGCGTCCTGCCAACTGACCGTGGCGGGAAAGATGGGGGTTTCGCGGCCGCCCAAGCCGGGTTCCGTCCAATCGCCATTGTAGTATTTCACGGCGGCACCCGGTTGGCCGAAGCGGCTTTCAAAAGGCATGCGGGCAATGGCAACGCCCTGCTGCTCCAGGGGGCCGCCGTAAGTCGAATAGAAAAAGTAGAAATAAGTCTGACTTTTGTCGAGCATGACGGAAAAATCGCCCACACCGCCGGCGAAATAGCCGTTTTTTGCCTGGCAATCGATGGGATTGCTATCGGTCAGAATGGCACCCAGGTCCTGAAAATTATTACCTCCGTCGTAAGATATAGCCGCCCCGATTTGTGGAACGGCAAGATCCTCGCCAGGGCAGACATACCAATGCTCCTGGTGATACCATCCAAAAATTATACCTGTAGTAGTATCTTGCCAAATGGCCTCCATCCAGGTAGGCCAGGCATTGATGGTGTAGATCCTGACGCTGGTCGGCGAGGCCAGACGGGACTGGCTGACACCGACGCTTCGCAACGGTCCGTCACCTGTGGAATTCAAGAGATTGAGCTGGCTGTCACGCCAGTACGCGGGACTGTTAGAATCGACTGCACAAGGCATGTCGATTTGGGGGGCGCTGCGGATACGGGCGTGCTGGGCGGAAGCAATCTCGCCAAAGAATACCAGAGTGGCTAGTAA
>JAJYLS010000225.1 GCA_021787555.1 Acidobacteriota bacterium
GCTCGCCGCCCGTGGGCATGGCGTCGCGGGCGTTGAGGCACAGGTTCATCAGCGCCTGCATGAACTGGCCCTCGTCCACCCACGCCAGCCACAAACCGGGCGCCGGCGGCTCGAACTGAATTTGAATCCGCTTGTCAATGCCGCGCCGCAGCAGAAACACCGTCTCCTCGACCAGTCGCGCCGGCAGCGTCGCCGCCGGGCGCGCCTCGGTGTGGCGGCTGAACTGGAGCAGTTTGGTGTTCAGCTCGGCGCCGCGCCGCGCGCTCTTGAGCGCCTGGGCGAGGCTCTCGCGAATCGGCGCCGCCAGTTCCTTGTCTTGCAGGGCCAGGTCAATCTGGCAAATCACCGCCGTGAGAATGTTGTTGAAATCGTGCGCGATGCCGCCGGCCAGCAGCCCCAGCCCCTCCAACTTCTGCGCCTGCCACATCTGCTGTTCGAGATTTTTGCGTTCCGTGATATCGGTGAGGGTAACCACGCAGCCGAGCGTCTCGCCCCCAGGACCGGCGAGCGGTCCGGCCGTGCAGAGCAGATATGCCGGAGGCTTGCCCGCGCGCGGCAGAACGGCCTCCATGCCCCTGATGGTCTGTCCTTCGCAGGCCGCCTGACAAATATCCTGCGCCGCTAAAATCCAGTCGCCCCGCTGCCCGGCTGGACGGAACGGAAAGGCCTCGTCAAACTGGCGGAATACCACTTCTCCGCCGGCCAATGCAATGGCGGCGTGGCTGGCGCGGATGATGCGGCCACCGGGATCCACCACGACCACCGCTTCCGCCGCCTGATCGAGGATGGCCCGCGCCAGGGTTTCCGACGCCATCAACTCGTCGGCACGCTTGAGTTCCGTGAGATCCGTAACCACCAGGCAGACGATACGCACCCCTTCGATTTTCAGGCTGCTAATGGAAAGGAAGACCGGAACGGAGCCGCCATCCGATGCCCGCAACGCGACTTCGAAGCGGCTCGTTCCGGCGGCGGACTCGCGCAGCAGCGCGGCGGCCTTGGCAGCATCTTCGCCCGCAACGTAGCCTCCGAAATGCGAGCCGATCACCCGATCGAGCGGCGCCCCCACCAGCTCGGCAAAGCGGCGGTTGGAATACAGGATCAGGCCCTCCGGCGAAAGCGTCAGCGCGCCCTCGCGCATCTCCTCCACCAGGATGCGGTACGGCTCGTCGGCGCCCTTGAGTGTGTAGACCTGCTCGCCGTTGCGGCCATGCACGACAAAAGCATCCACCTCGCCGTTGCGGATAGCCGACAGGATCTCGTCGGCTTCTTTCAGCCGAACCTCCAGCGTGCGGGCCCGTTCCATCAGTTTGCTCCCCGACATCATGGTTCCCCCGCCTTCAGGCTGCCCCCGAGGTCTTAACCAGGTCGAGCCCCATGAGAACGTTCTCCTCGTCGGACAGGTCGCCGATCAGCTTGCGCATGGGCAGCGGGAGCGTCTTGATCAGGGTGGGGACCGCGATGATCTGGTCGGTGGCAAGCGAAGCCGGCTGCTGATAGATATCCACAATCTCCAGCTCGTAGCACCCCTTCAGCCGCGTGTCGCAAAGCCGTTTGATGTTTTCGATGGCGCGCACCGAGCGCGGCGTCGTGCCGCTGATGTAGAGCCGTAGCAGGTATTTCCGAGGGACGGCGGCAATTGCCTTCTCGTACTCGCGGGTTTTCGACTTCGGCTTACGCATCGTGTTATGCCACCTTTTCCGGGCGCATTATGCGCGCGCCCTCAAATCCAGACCCACCAGGACCCGCTCGGTGTTCGAGAGATCGCCGATGATCTTGCGCACCGGCTCGGGAAGCTTGCGGACCAGCGTGGGGATCGCGAAGATCTGGTCGCCGCGCGCCAGGGTGGGGTTTTCAAGCAGATCGACGACTTCGATGCGGTATTTGCCCTGCAAGTGTTCCTCGCAGATCCGCTTGAGATTCCGGAACGCGGCCAGCGAGCGGGGCGTCTGCCCGGCCACGTAGAGCCGCAGATCCCATTCCGGGGAGCGGGAAGCCTTGCGGCCGGCCGTTATCCTCCGGCCAACCTTCTTCCTTTGCGGAGTCATCGCTTACGCCCTCCGCCGTTGGGGCCGGTTTGCACCGCCCCGGCTCTGGCTTCGGAGCGCCGGCTGCCGGCCATTTCGGCGCGCTCGGTCCGCGCGGCTTCCAGCCGCTGGCCTTCCTGCGCCAGCAACTGCCGCAGTTCGGCCTCCTCGGCGTCCACTTCGACCCGCAGTGCCGCAACCTGCGCGTCCAGCGCTTTGCGCTTGCGTTCCAATTGCAGCTTGCGCCGCTCGATCTCCCACAGCTTGGCCGATTCGGCGGCGCGCTCCCGCGCCTCCTGTACCACGCGCGCCGAGCCGGTCAGCACGCCCTCCGGACCGAGATACGCCTGGCGCAGCCGGATGCCCTTGCTGCTGAGGGCGAATTCGCGGATTTGGTTCGAGTGCGCCATGCCGCGCGATTTGAGAACGTAAAGCCCGCGGTTGCGCTCGCCGCCGCTCTCGATATCGCGCAGTAAAATCCAGGTGTCCACGAGTGAAGAAATCGCCAGGTCCGTATACTCCAGTTCGCTGCCCTGCACCATGGTGGTGAACAGCGCGGTGATCCCGAGCGATTTCAAATAGTCTACCAGCCGCAGCAGCATGCCGGAGATTTCGGAAATCGATCCGGCGTGCGCCAATGCACTGATGGGATCCACCACCACCACGTCCGGACGAAACTCCTCGATGGCCTTGTGCATGCGCACCAGGTGCATTTCCAGCCCGAACGCCGTGGGGCGGCTGGCGTCATGGCGCAGGAGGCCCTTGCGGACCGCCGGCTCCAGCTCGATCCCGATCGATTGCATGTTCCGCACCCACTGGTCGCGCGATTCCTCGAAGGCGAACACCAGCGCTTTTTCCTTGCGGTCCACCGCCGCTTTCACAAAATGCGCGCCCACGCTGGTCTTGCCCGTCCCGGCAGTGCCGGAAATCAGGATGCTGTTGCCGCGATAGAATCCGCGCCCCTGCAACATTTCATCCAGGCCGGGGATGCCGGAAGAAACAAACTCGCGCAGCGCCGCGTGGCGCAGCTCGACCGAGGTGACCGGCAGCACCGAGATGCCGCGCTCGTCGATGAGGAACGGGTAATCGTTGGTGCCGTGCGTCGAGCCGCGGTACTTCACCACGCGCAGCCGCCGGGTGAATACCGCGTTGTTCACGCGATGGTCCAGGAGAATGACGCAATCGGAGATGTACTCCTCCAGGCCATGGCGGGTAAGGGTACCTTCGCCGCGCTCGCCCGTAACCACCGCAGTGATGCCTTTGTCCTTGAGCCAGCGGAACAGGCGGCGGAGTTCGCCGCGCAAGACCAGTTCATTCGAAAGCCCGGCAAACAGAGATTCCACCGTGTCGAGCAGCACGCGCTTTGCGCCGATTTCCTGAATGGCGTGGTCCAGCCGCAGGAACAGGCCATCCAGGTTATACTCGCCCGTCTCCTCGATCTGGCTGCGGTCGATCTGGACATAATCGACGATCAGCTTGCCGGCATCGACCAAACCCTGCGCGTCGAAGCCGAGTGAAGCCACGTTGGCGATCAGCTCGGCCGCGGTCTCCTCGAAGGAGAGGCACACGCCCGGCTCGTTGAACTGGATCGCGCCCCGGATGAGGAACTCCATCCCGAGCAGCGTCTTGCCGCAACCGGCACTGCCGCAGACCAGGGTGGGGCGGCCGCGCGGCAAACCACCGGCCATGATCTGATCGAGACCCGAAATCCCGGTCGGGCATTTGGGGATCTCGCGCCGCCGTGCAGGGCGGGCGAGAATCGCACGCGAGGCGTTTTTCACGGTTTTCCGAAAGAAAAACTCAGTTTACTTCAGGGTGGGATTTCACGAGAGACGAAAAGAGACGTTTTTGTATCTTTTTAGTATCTATGCATACAAACCGCTCAGCCGTGGCGGATCACGAGGACATCACCGTCCTTGACGATGTACTCCTTACCTTCCAGACGCAGGAGCCCTTTCTCACGGACGCCCGCATAGCCGCCGTGGTCCACCAGCGCCTTCCAGTTGACCACCTCGGCACGGATGAATTTCTTCTCGAAATCGGAATGAATGGCGCCCGCGGCCTTCACCGCATTGCTGCCGATGGGAATGGTCCACGCGCGGCACTCGTCTTCGCCGGCGGTGAGAAAGCTCATCAGCCCAAGCAGCGCGTAAGTGGCGGAGATGAGCCGCTCCAGCCCGGATTCGGCGAGCCCGTAGCTGGCCAGGTAATCCTGCTGCTCTTCGGGCGCAAGCTCCGCGAGCTCGGCTTCGATCTTGCCGCAGACCGCGCTCACGGAAGTGTGGTGCCGGTCTTTGATCGGGCCTTCGCGGTATTCGCGCTCGCGCTCGTGCAATCTGCCCGCTTCGCCTTCGCCCAGGTTCAGCACGTACAGCATGGGCTTCTGCGAGAGGAACTGGAAGCCGCGAAGCCGCTTTTCGTCTTCGGCCTCGAGTGTAAGCTGGCGCAGCGGGCGGTTGCCTTCGAGCTCGGCGCGGCAGCGCTGGAGCAGCTCGAATTCGCGGTCGAGCTCGGGATTCTTGATCTTCTTGCGGTCCTTGTCGAGGCGCTCGAGCCGCTTCTCGACAACCACCAGATCGCTGAGAATCAGCTCCGTCTCCACGTCTTCCATGTCGCGCAGCGGATCCACCGAGCCCTTCTCGTGCGGCACGGTTTCGTCGGCGAACAGGCGCAGCACGTGGGCGAAGGCATCCACCACGCGGAGGCTGGCCACGTATGCGGGATCGCGCAGACTTTCCTTCGAGACCGCCGGCATGTCCACGTACTCGACCGTCGCGTGGGTGACCTTCTTCGGCTCGAATAGCCGCGCCAGTTCGTCCAGCCGCGGGTCGGGCACCTTCGCCACACCCGTTCGCGCCGCCGTGGCGCCGATGCGGGTCTCCTGGTGCACGCCGGTCAGGATCGTGAACAGGGAGGTCTTGCCTGTCATGGGCAGGCCGATGATTGCGGTTTTCATGAGCGCTAGAGCGGCACTTCTATCTGGCTGAGGATCTCTTCGATGACGCGCTCCGATGACGACACGCCATCGGAGCGCCTCTGCACCAGCGTGGTGCGCGTATTGATGACCACCCGGTGCGCGAATAACGGGACGGCGAGGCGCTTCACGTCGTCCGGCAGCGCGTAGTCGCGCCCTTCGAGCAGAGCCAGCGCCTGCACGCCGCGGTACAGCGCCTGCGCGCCGCGCGGGCTCACTCCCAGCGCCAGCGATTCGTGACTGCGCGTCTTCTGCACGATGGTCAGCATGTAATCCACCAGCGAATCGTCCACCGCGACCCGCTCGACGGATTCCTGCATCTCGAAAACATCTTCCGCGGCGAGCGCCGAGGGCGCCGGCTGCCCCAGCGCGCCCCGCCCGGATTGCCGCACGATTTCGCGCTCGCTGGCCGCGTCCGGATACCCGATCCGCAGCCGCATCAAGAACCGGTCGAGCTGCGACTCCGGCAGCGGATACGTGCCGTGGTGCTCCACCGGATTTTGCGTGGCGATCACCATGAACGGCCGCGGCAGCACATGCGAGCGCCCATCGATCGTGACCTGGCTCTCATTCATTGCTTCGAGCAGTGCGGATTGCGTCTTGGGCGTGGTGCGGTTGATCTCGTCGGCCAGCAGAAAATTGGTGAAGATCGGCCCCGGCTTGAATTCGAACGCTTCGGAATGGACGTTATAAATTGTGACGCCGAGCACATCGCTGGGAAGCATGTCGCTCGTGAATTGGAGCCGATGGAAGCCGCAGGACACCGAGCGGGCGAGCGCCTGGGCGAGCGTGGTTTTTCCTACTCCGGGAACGTCCTCGATCAGCAGGTGCCCGCGGGCCAGCAGGCAAACCACGGAAAAACGGACGATTTCCCCCTTCCCGCGGATGGCGGAGCCGAGCGCCGCTTCCAGTTCGGCCGCGCGTTCCAGAATGTGCGGCGAAAACGCGGCCGGCGCGAGCGTGGATTGGCGCTGGGCCATCACAGCCATCATAGCCTACTCGCCCGATCTGGAATGATTTCACCACAGAGGCACGAAGGACAAAGAGATTACACGGAGAGTTTTTCTTTGGCTTTCTCCGCGCTTCCTCTGTGCTCTCTGTGGCTCTGTGGTGAGTCCTTATTTCACGCGCCAGGCCAGAATTTCCGCGTCCAACTCCGCCGCGCGGGATTTTTCCGTGGTGGCCAGGTTGTGCATTTCCTTGGGGTCGTCGCGGAGGTTGTAGAGCTCCGGCGTGTCGTCGTCGTAGTGGCTGTATTTGTAATCGCCGCGGCGGATCAGGTATTTGGCGCGCGGGCTGTTCAGCGCGTATTCGGAGTAAACCGTGGTCTGGCGCTTGGCGGAGGGCTGCTTCAGGTCGCGCACCAGGCTTTCGCCGTCGACGCCCGATTGCACAGGCACACCGCACAGTTCCAGGATCGTCGGCATCACCTGGGTAATGCTGACGGGCGTCGCGCAGCGCACGTTCGCCTGCGTCAGGCCGGGCACGCGGAAAATCAGGGGCACACAGACCGACGGCTCGTAGAAGACGAATTTGTTCCAGAGGCCGTGCTCGCCCAGCATTTCGCCGTGATCGGAGGTGTAGACCACCATGGTGTCGTCGGCGAGGCCCAGATCGTCCAGCGCCTTGAGCACCTGGCCGGCGGCGTCGTCCATCTCCTCCAGGCTCCCGTAGTAGTACCCGATGCGGCGTTTCGCCTGCTCGGGATCTTTCAGCTCCGGAGTGGGCCGGTCGAGGAGGATGGAGGCGCGGATCTGGCGCGGTATGGTGTCGAGATTGACCTTGCCCCAGGTATCGGGAAGGTGCATGGCTTCGGCCGGGTATTTGGCGGCGAAGCGCGCGGACGGCATGAAAGGATCGTGCGGCTTCAGAAACGACGTGACCAGGAAGAACGGCTGTTGCTTCCCGTGGTTCTTCAGGAAACGGATGGATTCGCGCGCGACGAACGCTTCGAACCCGTCGTGCTCCTCGAGCTTCGAGACGCCGCCGACGGCGACCGAACCCTTGCGGCCGTCGTACTCGCGCAGGCCTTTCCAGGGATCGCCGTAATCGCGCCAGAGGTCGTCGATCTGCGGCTGGCCGGAGCCCGAGTTCGGGTGGCCGAGTTCGTCGGCCCAGAGCTTGGCTTTTGGGCCGAGGTATTGGAACCAGTCGTTGAAGTCCAGCTTGTAGTCGAAGCCGTGCGTCTGGGCATCCACGCAGTGCAGCTTGCCGATCGACGCGGTCATGAAGCCGGCGCGGCCGAGGTAGTCGGCAGTGGTCTTATGCTCGAAGGGCCAGGGTGTGCCGTTATTCCAGGAGTGGTGGTGGTGCGTGTAGAGCCCGGTGTGGAGCGATGCGCGCGCCGGCGTGCAAACGGGATTGGAGCAGTAAGCGTAATCGAAGCGCGTACCGGAGCGTGCCAGCGCATCGAGGTTGGGCGTGTGGGCCACGGGGTTGCCGTCGATCGAGAGGGCATGTTGCCTGTGCTGGTCGGTCATCACCAGGAGGACGTTTTTGGGGCGGCGCTGAGCGCTCGCCACGCGCACCTGGAGCGGCAACGCGCCCGCGGTGACGCCGAGGAATTGTTTGCGAGTTAAGGAGGCCACGAAAGTATTATGCCACCAGACGCCACCCCGCCAACGGCTCAGAACCACCCGCTCCCGTAAGCCACCCACCAACTGACCACGAAAATCGGAATCGTCGCCGCGATTCCCCACCACAGCGGAAGCGCGAAATCGGCCATCAGCCCCAGAAGCGTAAAGGTCGTCCAGAAAATCTTCCGCTGCACACATCAAGTCTACAGCGTTCCGGCGGACGCACGCTCAGTAGATTCGCTCACGAACAAAAACCCGCGAGCGTCAGGGAGCGGTCTTCGGGTACACAACCGCATTTGCGAAAAAGGTGCTCACCGAATCGTGTCGCGGACGCCGGCATCGCGGAGGTAGGGGCCCGGGGTGTGCACCACATAATCCCACCTCGGCGTGGACTTGGCCAGCGACTGGATGAGCAGCCGCTGCTGCTGGTCGGTGATGGCGGTGCGCTTCAGCGCCGGGCCGTCCCAGCCGACTCCGATCTTTTTGGCGAGTTCCGCTTCCACCGCCCGGTACTCGCTGCGACCGGCGAGGTTCACGGTTTCGTTCGGGTCTTCCTTCAGGTCGAACAATTGCGGGCCGTAGCCGTTCACGATGATGTACTTGTGCCGGCCGGAGCGCAGCATCCGCTCCGGCTCGATGGTGCCTTCGCCGAGATATTCGCAGATCACGCTGGCATTCGGGTTTTCGGCGCCGCCGCGCAGCAGCGGCAGAAGGCTCGTGCCGTCGAAGGGCAGGTCGGTCTTGGCGCCCGCAAGGTCGTTGAATGTCGGCAGAAGGTCCAGTGTCGAGACCGGCTGCGTGATGCGCGCCGGCGGGCGCGCGCCGCCGGGCAGGCGCACGATCAGCGGGACCCGCGCCGACCATTCGAGCAGCAGGCGCTTCGACCACTGGCCGTGCTCGCCCATCATCTCGCCGTGATCGCTGGTGAAGACTACGGCGGTGTTGGCGGCCAGCCCGAGGCGGTCGAGTTCGTCCAGCAGCATGCCGATGCGGCTGTCCACCCAGGAGATCATGCCGAGGTAATTGCGGCGCGCCTCGCGGATCTGCTCCGGGCTGAGCTTTTCGCGGTTCAGGCCGTGATGGATGATGAACCATTCGTAGGTCGGGCTGAGCCGGCGGATGTCGCCGTAGTCTTTCGGCATCGGAATATCCACGCCGTTGTAGAGGTCGAGGAATTCCTTGGTCGTGGTGAAGGGATCGTGCGGCTGCGTGAACGAGACGGTGAGGCATAGCGGCTCGGGATCGCGGGCCGCCGCGTGCTGTTGCAGGCGCGCCAGGCCCTGCTCGAAGGCGTACTGATCGAAGCCAAGCTGCTTGGTCCATTTCGAGGGGCCGAGCGCGCGCATGGTGGCCTGGATCGACGTGCCTTTGTTATACACCGGGCCGAGCTTCCAGTTGGGCGTCATGCTGAAGCCCGCGGGGAAGATGCAGGGGGTCAGGCGCTCGTCGAAACCGTGAAGCTGGTCGGGACCGATGAAATGGCATTTGCCGGACACGGCGGTGCGGTATCCGGCGGTGCGCAGGAGATAAGGAATCGTGGGCAGGTGAGCGAAAAATTCCGAGCCGTTATCGAACGAGGTGATGGCCGTGGGCAGGCGGCCCGACCACATCGAGGAGCGGCTCGGAACGCACAGCGGGCTGGGGCAATACGCGTTTTCAAAGATCGTGCCCTCACGGGCGAGTCGTGCCAGGTTCGGCGTTTTGGCGGCGGCGCAGCCGTAGGGCGAGATCATGAACGGCGTCACCTGGTCCGCCATGATGAAAAGGATGTTCGGCAGGCCGGGGCGCGCCGCGTTGCGCGGCGCCGTCTGCGCGCGAGCCTGCATGGCGGGCAGCGCCGCCGGGGTTCCGAGGAATGTTCTGCGGGTCATTTCAGGTGCTATTGTGGCACATCGATTACCGCCGAGGCGCGGAGCGCATGGAAAACCAAAGTCTTCTCGGCGCCTCCGTGCCTCGGCGGTGAGCCTAAAATAGCAGCTTCAAGGCGAATTGGATCTCCCGCGGCGTGTTCGCCTGGCTGGTGATCACGCCGAACTGGCCGGAAGACAGCACCGTATTGGGACCGCTGAAGACTATCTGGTTCAGGATGTTGTACGCTTCCGCGCGGAGCTCCAGCGTAAACAGATCGGAA
>JAJYLS010000226.1 GCA_021787555.1 Acidobacteriota bacterium
CAACTCCCCGAGCTGCGGCGCGGTATTGTAATCGCCCGGCAGGTTCTCGATCATGAGCCCCACGCCCAGCCGCCGCGCGTCGGGCATCAACTCCTGGAACGTGCGGATATTCTGCTCGATGAAAAACCGCCGGTCGTGCATTGGCGCGTGCCGGTCGGGGTGCAGGTTCATCCACCGCGCCCCCACGATCGCGAACATTTCCAGGCATCGCCGCAGCTCGCAGATCGACGCCCGCCGCACCTCCTCGATGGCGCTCCCCATGGGCAGGTAAAAAGCCGTGTGCCCCACCACCTGCATGCCGAATTTTTCCAGTGCCTGGCGGATTCTGAGCGGGTCGATGAGCCACGACGCCGCCGCCGGCGGTTCGAGCGTCAGATCGATGAACTCCAGGCCCATCGCCGCCATCCACTCGACTTCGTCCACAACGTCATTGGCGGGATGGTTCATCGTTCCGATCAGCATGGCTACTTCCTCAAGTTTTTCCGCGTTCCGGCCTAAACCATGGCCGCGTGTCCAGCAGCGAGGCGCGCCGCGCGTCGATCTCCGGCACTGGACCCGGCGGCTCCGCCTCCGCGCCCGGCGCCAGCCCCACCCGCTCCCACAGCCACGGCGGCAGGCTCCCTGCGCGCCCCGGCGCTATCCAGCGGAACACCGCAAGCGCCCCCGCCAGCAGCGCCATATCCGCGCCGATCCGCTCCAGCACGTAGCGCCAGTCCAGATCCGCCCCGGTCGCGTAGAGCAGGTTCAGCACGTCCGGCCAGTCGCACCGGTCGCGCTGCAAAATGTAGAGTTTGTCCCACAGCAGCGCTTCCGGCGGCAGAACTTTCACGCACCGCCCGTGAATCTCGGACTCCCGCCCCGACATCCACAGCCCGTCGATCCGTTGCCGGTGATTGGCCATCGCCCAGATGACGTCCACGATGGTGTCGTCCTTGGTCCCGCGATAGATCCACCACCGGTCGTACGGCAGCTTTTTGTAATAATCGGTGAACCCCAGGGCACCCAGCACCGCGATCATCCGCTCCCGGTGCGGCGGCAGGACATACAGGTCGATGTCTTTGGTATCGCGCCAGTGCCCTGTGTAGGTGGCCACCGCGAACGCACCGCCGATGGCAAACGGGATCTCCCGCGCCTCCGCTTCGTCCAGAACTTCACGGTAGATCCGCCAGCGTCCTTCCGCAATCAGCGACGACCAGTCCCGCACCGGGCGTGGATGGCTAACGGCCTGTGCCACAGCAGACCAACTGCACGGAAGGTGCCAAACAAAGCACGGTACGCTTACATACGCCGCCGCGGCGCCCGCGCCTCGCGGGCCAGGTACCGCGTCCACCGGCCCTCCTCGCCCGGAGCGTCGAAAGTCCGCGTCCAGTGCTCGTGGAAATGCCGCGCCGCGGCATTAGCCCGCTGGTCGAGCATTTTTTCCAGCCGCGCCCGCCGCGGCGAGTGCTTCAAGCTCCCACCGATCACGCGCGCCGCCGCCACGCAATCGCTCACGTCCCCCAGCAACTGCTGGAGATGTTGCAGCGCCTGAATCCGCGCCTCCAGCCCCGGCCCATAGCATGGCCGAAAAAGCTCCAGCGTGTACCGCAGCTTCTTGGCTCCGAGGCGCAGCCGGTGGAGCTTCCCCGGATCCGCTCCTTTCGCCAAAGCCTCGCGCACCCGCGCGAAATAATCCGCCGCCAGCCCCGGAAGCACCTGCCGCGCGTTCCCCGCTGGCCCCAGCCGTTCGTCCCATTTAACAATCGACGCCATGCAAGAAAACCAAAACCGTCCGGTTCATTTCTACAGCCCCAGCTTCCTCCTCCACTTCCGCGAAAACCCCCGCGCCCGCCACCGCCGCAGCTCCAGCGTCAACTCCCGCCGCAGTCCGCGCAGCTCGCTCTCGATGCTCTCAACGGCGCCGCCCGCGCGCGGCACGCCCGCCAGAAATTCCAGGGCGATATCGCGGTCCCGCACTCCGCTCGCCAAGTCCATCAGCTCCCCCAGTTCCCGCCGGATCTTCTTCCATGCTCCATCCGGGAAAAATTGCGCGAAGACCCGCAGCGCCCGGCTCAGCCTCCGGCTCGCCACCCGCAGGTCGTGCACCGCCCGCGCGTCCCCCTGTTTCATCGCCCGGTTCAGTTGATACGCGAACCGCCGCAGCAGAACCGCGGTTTGCTGGCGGGCGTACTCGCGCATCTCAACTCCTCGCCCTGGCGATCGCGATCTCACGGTTGTATACCTGCCGGAACATGTTCGACGCGTGCTCCGCGCCCCATTGCTCCAGCCCGATATCTCCCTGCGCTTTGAGTTGCAGCGCCACCTCCCCGTCGCGCATCCGGACCTCCACGCCCGCCACGCGCTGTTCGTGGCTGCGGTCCAGGCTGTCCGCCAGGCGCAGCAGCGGAATCAGCAGCAGCACCGTGCGCCGCTCCTCCGCCGGAAGACCCTGGTAGGCGTTGTGCACCGGGCTCGGCAGCGCCTTCCGGTGGTACCTGCACAGCGTCGCGATGAGCACCCGCTCGCGCTCCGTGAATCCCGCCATGTCCGAATTTGCCACGACGTAATACGAATGCTTGTGGTGGCTGGCGTCGCTGATGAAGTGCCCCACGTCGTGCAGGTACGCCGCCGCCTCCAGCAGCTTGCCCGCCGCCGGCGGCAGCCGGTGCAGCGGTTCGAGCGAGGTGAACAGCAGCCCCGCCAGCCGTGCCACCTCTCGCGCATGGTCCAGCGAAACGCCGTACCGCCGGCACATGTCCTCGACCTCCCGCCGCTGGTCGCGGCTCAGCCGCCCCAGCTCCGCGCCCACGTTCCGCGCCGCCAGGTCCGCTATGATGCCGTCCCGCACGCCGGCGCGCGAGTTGTACACCGCCGGAAGCTGAAACTCCCGCAGAAACTCCAGCAGCACCGCGATCCCCGGCACGATAATCTCCGCCCGCCGCGGCCCGATGCCCGTCACCTTGCGCCGCCCCGCCAGCGTCAGCCCCGAAAGCTTGGCATACAGCTTGCGCACCTGCGCCGTCGAAACGCGCAGCCGGTCCACCTCGTCGCGCTTCGATCCCGGCACGCGCGCCACCGCCCGCGCCACCGCCGATGCGGTGGCCGAAGTCGCGATGGCCCGGTCCCACGGCCCGTGCCCCAGCCGCCGCACCGCGCTCGCCAGCTTCTCCTCGATGTACTCCCGCATCTGCCCCAGCTCGCGCGGCGAAGGCGGATCGTCGTGCACGAAATTTTCCTTCAGCCGCACCGCCCCCAGCGGCTTGGAAAACGATTCCAGCAGCCGCCCGCTCTCGGTGGCGATAATCTCGGCGCTTCCGCCGCCGATATCGAGGATCAGCGTCCGCTTGCCCGTCTGCGGCCAGTTGCTCTCCACGCCCAGGTGGATCAGCCGCGCTTCCTCGCGACCGGAGATGATCTCCACCGGCGTCCCCGCCGCCTCCGACGCGCGCGCCAGGAATTCCCGCTGGTTGCGCGTGTCGCGGATGGCGCTGGTGGCCACCGCCCGCGCGCCCACCACTTCCAGCTTGCGGTACAGCGCCGCCATGCGCGCCAGCACAGCGCAGGTGGCTTTCACCGCCTCCTCGCTCGCCGTGCCGTTGCGGAACACGCTCTCTCCCAGCCGCGTCACCTCGCGGTCGGAAGCCAGGATGCGCGGCGCCTGCCCCGGCACGATCTCCGCCGCCTCCATCCGGATTGAGTTGCTGCCGATATCGATGGCCGCGTAGCGGGGCATGCGTATAATAATCAGGTTAACCCGGATGCCGTCCGCCGCTGCGCGCTGCGTCGCCGGATTAAAATTGCCCCATGGCCAAATTCTTAGTCTTGCTTTTCGCCGGCGTCCTGTTCGCCCAGCCCGCCGCCCATCTGCCCAAGCCCGAGCTTCTCTGGCCCGATGGCGCTCCCGGCGCCAAGGGCACGGCGGATGAGGATCAGCCGTCCATCACGCCCTTCCTCGTGCCGCCCGGGCACGGCACCGGCACCGCGGTGGTCGTCTGCCCCGGCGGCGGGTATATGCACCTCGCTTTCGAAAAGGAAGGCACCGACATCGCCCGCTGGCTGAATTCCATCGGCGTGGCCGCTTTCGTGCTCAAGTACCGTCTCGGCCCCAAGTACCACCATCCCATCGAACTCGGCGATGCCCAGCGCGCCCTCCGTACCGTGCGCTATCGCGCCGCCCAATATCGCATCCTGCCCGACCGCATCGGCATCATGGGTTTCTCCGCCGGCGGCCATCTCGCCTCCACCGCCGGAACCCACTTCGATGCCGGCAATCCCGCCGCGCCCGATCCCATCGATCGCATGAGCAGCCGCCCGGATTTCCTGGTGCTTTGCTACGCCGTCATCTCCTTCGGCGAATATGCGCACAAAGGTTCGATGCACGCGCTGCTCGGGCCCAACCCCGATCCCAAGCTCGTGGAAAATCTCTCCAACGAATTGCAGGTCACGCCGCAAACGCCCCCCACGTTCCTGTTCGCCACCAACGCGGACCGCACCGTGCCGACGGAAAACAGCGTGCTGTTTTACCTGGCCCTGCGCAAGGCCGGCGTCCCGGCCGAGATTCACATTTACGAAGAGGGCCCGCACGGCGTCGGCCTGGCCCCGACGGACGAGGCGCTCTCTTCCTGGCCCGCGCGCCTGGCCGACTGGCTGCGCGTGCGCGGCCTGCTGAACGGCGCGCCCAAATAACCGGAAACATGGTCCACCGATGCGAGGCCTCTTTCGTTCTTTGTTGAAGCTCGCGGGAAAGAGCGAGCATAAGGTTGCCGCGGTTTTCGGCTCTGATCCAGGCGATTGCCATCGCGCTGTGGTGCATCTGCGCGAGGGCGCGCCAGGCGTTCCGGTATGGCTTTTCGCCACCCAAGCCCCTTCCGCCGAAACCGCCGCGCTGTGCGAGCGCGTCGTCGTACGCCGCAATTCGCTCACGCTGGTGGCCCGCGCCGAAGCCGAATTGTGGCCCCGCTGGGTGGCCCTCGGCGTGGCCGCGTGGACCGGCCGCCGCGGCAAATGGCTGCTGAAAATAGCGCCGTTCCTGGTGCCGCCGGGCCGCGTCCTGGTGCTCAACGCCAACGGCGATTTCTTCCCCGGCACGCCCCTGTGGATCGCGCGGCATGGCGCGTGGATCGTGCGCCATACCGCCCGGCGCGTTGGGAACCAGATCGACTCGGCGTGGCATTGCGCGCTGGGCATGGTCGCCCGCATGTTCGATTCGCCCCTGCTGCTGGCGGGCAATCTCCTCTCGGACTCCCCGCCTGACCGCCCGCTCGATCTCTCGCCGCCGGAAGATCCCCCCACAGGCACCGGGGTGGCCGAATTCGAGCACCGCGACTGGCGCTGGAACGGCGCAGAGCTCGAACGCTTCGCGCGTTCCTCCGATGCCCGCTGGATTTTCTGGCGTCGCGGGCCCGCCTCCGCCGATACCCTCACCGGTCTGCTGCCGCTCTTCGACGATCCGCGCACCTTCGCCGTTTCGCGCCAGGAGCATTTGCGCGCCTGGAAGCGATGCATCTTCTTCTCCGCGCCGTTTCGAAAATTGCAGCCGGATGAGGCCACCCGCGTGCTCGCGCCGATGGCGCCCGCCATGCTGGTGGACCGCCGCAAGTTGCTGGCGCTCGGCATCCCGCGCTGCCGGACCCCCTTCACCGCATGGACCGTCCTGTTCTGGAAAGCCGCCGCCGCCGGCTGGCGCTCCTATAGCGGCGGCGGCGCCGCGCCCGTCTTCGAGCAGCCGGACGCTCCCGCCGAGGAAGGCGAGGTGCTTTTTCATTTCCTCCGCGACCGCGCGCTGCGCCGCCTCGAGCCGCGCGAGACGGGCCTCGCGCGCGGCAATATCGTCTTCGCCCCCGGTCTCCAACTCCACCCGCACCGCCGCGACCCCGCGCGGCCCCAGGTTCTGGTGGTCTCACCGTTCTTGCCCTACCCGCTCTCGCACGGCGGCGCCGTGCGCATCTACAATCTCTGCCGCGCGCTCGCGGACCGCGCCGATTTTATCCTGGCGGTGATCCGCGAACAGGGCGAGGAAGTGCACTACCGCAAGCTGCATGAGGTCTTCAGCGAAGTGTACGCGCTCGATGTGGACGAGCGCGCCTCCAGCGATGAGCGCCTGCCGCAGCAGGTCCGCGGCCATCAATCGCGCAGCCTGCGCGCCCTCATCGCCGAGATCGCCCGCACCCGCCGCCCCGATCTGCTCCAGATCGAATACACCCACATGGCGGCCTTCCGCGACGCCGCGCCACAGGTGCCCGCCATCCTCGTCGAGCACGATGTGACCTTCACGCTCTACCGGCAACTGGCCGCCGCCGACCCGCGGCAGCAAGCCGAATACCAGCGCTGGCTGAATTTCGAGCGCCACTGGCTGGCCGCTTACGACGGCGTGTGGACGGTCTCCGACGCCGATCGCGAAGCCGCCCTTCGCGAGAGCGGCCGCCCGCCCGCGCGAACCTTCACCGTGCCCAACGGTGTGGACATCCGGCGGTTCGTACCCGCCGAAGAGCCCGCCGGCCATTCTTCGGAGCCGCCCGAGATCTTCTACGTCGGGTCCTTCCGCCACCTGCCCAACATCCTGGGATTCGAGAAACTGCGGCAGGAGATCATGCCCCGCGTTTGGCGCCGTTTTCCGGATGCGCGCCTGCGCGTGGTGGCCGGTCCGCAGCACGAACATTTCTGGCATCGCCTGGCAGCCCGGTCCGCCGCGCGCGAGCTCGATCCGCGGATTACCATCCACGGCTTCGTCGAAGACCTGCGCCCGCTGTACGCCCGCGCTGCCGCCGTGGCCGTTCCGCTCGAAGTCTCCGCCGGCACGAACATCAAGGTGCTGGAAGCCATGGCCTGCGGTAAGCCGGTGGTCAGCACGCCCGTGGGCTGCGCCGGCCTCGACCTCGTCGACGGCTCCGACGCCCTCATCCGCGCCGATTGGGAGACTTTCGCCGGCGCGCTTGGCGGCCTGCTGTCCGATGCCGCGCTTCACGCCCGCATCGGGCGTGAAGCGCGCCACACCGCCGAGCGCCGCTTCAGTTGGTCCGCCATCGCGGATTGCGCTTACGAAAGCTACCGCTCCTGCTGCACGCCCCGCGTCGAGGAGGCCGGAGTTATGCGGGCGTTCGGCTCCATGCTAGAATAAGTGCGTTCCTACAGGAATTAGTTAGCGACCCTCAGGCGCTCTCCTCTTCTTGCTCAAATCGCTCGTGGGTGGCGGCTTGGTGTACATCGGAGGGATTACGCCTATGATCGACCCCGATTTCATGACGATTCTGGTCCTGCTGCTCGCCGTGTTGCTCGCGCTGCTGATTCCCCCCGGACCGGGCACGCCGCTGCGCGAGCCGGTATCTTCGCGCTAAATCGCGTCGCAGGCCACATTGCCCCCATTACTTTGCGATAAACTCGAAGTGTTCCCCATCAATGGACTTTCTTAAAGGGCTGAACCCGCAGCAGAAAGAAGCGGTGAGCGCTACCGAAGGGCCGCTGCTGATTCTGGCGGGCGCGGGCAGCGGTAAAACCCGGGTCATCACGCACCGGATCGCGCACATCATCATCGCGCGGCACGTGCCGCCGTCCGCCATCCTCGCGGTCACCTTCACCAACAAGGCGGCCAACGAGATGCGCGAGCGCGTGGCCCGGCTGCTGGACGATACTCCGCTCGATTCCGCCCCCAACGTCTCCACCTTCCATTCCTTCTGCGTGCGCCTCCTGCGCCGCGACGGCGACCCGCTGGCCGCCATCCGTCCCGGCTTCACCCGCCGCTTCACCATCTACGACGACGAGGACCAACTCGGCATTATCAAGGCCGCCTACCGCGCCCTCGGCATCGATGAGAAGCAGTTCATGCAGTACCGCGCCGCGCTCTCCCGCATCAGCCACGCCAAGAATACCAAGCAGGGGCCGGACGATCTGTACAAGGCCGCCGTCAACAAGGAAACCGAGACCCTGGCCGCCGTCTTCGACCAATACGAAAAGTCCCTCCGCAACGCCAACGCACTGGATTTCGACGACCTCCTCCTCGAAGCCGTCCGCGTGCTACGCCACGACGAGGCCACCCGCGAGTCCTGGAACCGCCGCCTCAGCTATCTCATGATCGACGAGTACCAGGACACCAACCGCAGCCAGTACGAGCTCATGCGGCTGCTGTCGGAAGCGCACAACAACGTCTGTGTGGTCGGCGACGAGGACCAGTCCATCTATAGCTGGCGCGGCGCCGACATCCGCAACATCCTGGACTTCGAGCACGATTTTCCCAAGGCCCGCATCATCCGCCTCGAGCAGAATTACCGCTCCACGAAGAACATCCTCGGGGCCGCTGGCGCGGTGGTGGAGAACAACAAGGCGCGCAAGGGCAAGAAGCTCTGGACCGAGACCGGCGCCGGCGATAAGCTCGGCCTCTATGCCGCTTACGACGCCGAAAACGAGGCACTCTTCATCGCCAACATGATTGAGAAGCACCTCGCGTCCAACCCCTCCGACCGCGTGGCGGTCCTCTACCGCACCAATTTCCAGTCGCGGCAGATCGAAGAAGCGCTGCGCCGCTACGGCCGCAAGTACAACGTAGTCGGCGGATTCAGTTTCTATCAACGGGCGGAAATCAAAGACATCATCGCCTACCTCAAGCTCGCCGCGTCGAACACCGATTCCGTGAGCCTGCTGCGCGTGATCAACACGCCCGCGCGCGGCATCGGCCGCACCACCGTCGAGCAGATCGAGCGCTACGCCCGCGAAAACGGCATCAGCCTCTGGGATTCCATCGAGCGCATCATCGACAACCAGGCGCTCTCCACGCGCTCCCAATCCGCGCTGGTCATCTTCCGCACGCTGATCCAGGAGCTTTCCCTCGTGGCCAGTTCCTCTTCACTCCCCGACCTGCTGCGCCACATCCTCCAGCGCACCGGCTACCAGGCCATGCTCGAGCAGGAGCGCACCCCGGACGCCGAGACGCGCATCGAGAACCTCCAGGAGCTGGTCACGGCCGCCGCGGAAGCCGCCGAGCGCGGCGAAACGCTCTCCGATTTTCTGGACCACGCCGCGCTGGTGGCGGAAGCCGACGCCATCGACGATCGGGCGCAGGTCACCCTCATGACCCTGCACAACGCCAAGGGCCTGGAATTCCCGGTGGTGTTCCTCTCCGGCATGGAGCTCGGCCTGTTTCCGCACAGCCGCTCGATGAACTCGGCCGACGCGCTCGAAGAGGAGCGCCGCCTGTGCTACGTCGGCATGACGCGCGCGCAGAAACGCCTCGTCCTCACCTGGGCCAAGTTCCGCCGGCGCTTCGGCGGAGGCGACCAGGAGCGCTCCGCGCCCTCGATATTTCTGAGCGAAGTTCCGGAGCACCTCATCCTCGACCTTGGGCCGAAAGACCGCGACGACGAGATCAACTTGCACGCCGAGCGTCACGACGTGCGGCAGTCCGCGCGCCGCGGCACCTTCACCGGCAAGACTTATAATTCCATCGAAAACATCCAGCAGTTCTTCGGCGACCGTGGCATGCGGATCGAGCCCGGCAAAGCGGCTGCGCCGCCCCGTCCGCCGTCGGTCAGGCCGCCCGCCCCGCTGCCGCGCCCGCCTGTCGCCGCCAAGCCGCTGGCGGCCGCGCCCAAACCGAGGGAAAGGGCGTGGCGCAGCAAGGCGCGACGCGCGTGATCACTTGGCTTGGCCATCACCCATGCCGGGCATGTCACGCATGTTCATACCACCAG
>JAJYLS010000227.1 GCA_021787555.1 Acidobacteriota bacterium
ATCAGACACTTACTTTGACCTGCGCCGGAGCGCAGAGGTGCATTCACGGTCACAGGTCGGGTGGGCCCAATGTTTTCAATGCGGGAAGTTGCTCAAACAGCTAATTTGGACGCGAGTGTCTGCAGGTAGGGTAGGTTCACCAGTCCTTTTGTTGATGTCGAAGTCGTTGGGGTTGCGGAAGGTCCCTTCCGTCCGGCAGCCGCGTCCTTCCTTGAAGTACTGTTTGAGATCGAAGTTCTTGTATTGGATGTCACTGCTGTCCAAATTAGCGAGCTAACTGCCAGGTTCTCTTCTGGTTGGTAGCCCGCCTCCTTTCCGGTGAGCTGGGCGTACGTGAGCCGCTTACCAACGATCTTCCGCATAAGGTAGCGGAACCGATCTCCGTCATCCATCGGCTTCCGGTTGTTGAACCGGAATGCCTGTTCATCGACGTAGCGGAGCAGGTGGAAGGGCTCAACCGAGACGTACGTACCGCCGATTCCGCGCTTCAACAGGCTCCAGAAGTTTTCGATGCCATTGGTATGCACGTTGCCATCCACGTAGGCTTCCAGGTGCTTGATGACGTTGTGCGAGTATTCGTTCGGCATCCGCCAGTTGTACAGATGCTCGTCGGCGAAAATCTCAGTTCGGCGTTCGACGTTCGCCCGCACGACCGGCTGGATGCTCTCTTTGCTCCGATCAACGATCACTTCGGCGCGAACGGTTTTGCCCCGCTCCAGCATTCCGAGCACAACGGCTTTGCCGCCGGTGTTGCGGCCCTCGCGTTGCCGGCGCTCTTTTACGTCCTTGTGCATATTGCGGGCCTTGCCGCCGATGAACGTTTCGTCGATCTCGACTTCGCCACCACCACCGCCGATCTTGCCGCCGGTCTTTTCATCCTGCATTCCAAGGCGAATGCGACCAAGCATGAACCACGCAGTCTTTTGGGTGACGCCCAGGGCGCGGGCGATTTCGTAGGAACTAACGCCGTTTTTGCAGTTCGCCAGCAGCCACATTGCGAGGAGCCACTTGTCCAAGCCGATGGGCGAATCCTCCATAACCGTGCCAGTCTTAATCGTGAACTGGCGGTCCTTGTGTCCAGCATGGCACTGCCAGCGGTTGTATTTTTCGAGGAAGCTCACTCTGTCGCTTCCGCACCGGGGGCAAATGACGCCGTTCGGCCAGCGCCGCGCTACCACGTACTCGCGGCAGTTGACCGGATCAGCGAAGAAGAGGACCGCTTCTTGAAGGGTTCTCGGATCGGCTGCCATGGTTCAATACTACACCGTCCGAATTGATTTGTTAAGTATATTATTGTCTTTATTTTCTTTTTGAATTCAGCAGCTTACGAAACTCGAAACCGGAATCCAGCCAGCCCCCGCGCTAGTGTGAAGGTGTAAGAGGGAGTCCGGTCTCACCAACTTTTCCAACCCCTCTGAAGACCGCAAACTCCTCCCTCGAATCCCTTTCCGCTCCTCGACGAGCGCTACTTCCGGTCCCGGATTCCCTCTTTTCCAGGTTTTCAGGTATTTTTTACTATATGCCCGAGGGCGCGCACCGTTTTGAGCTGGGCTCGCTGAACTGCACCGTGCTGAGCGACGGCTATGTCGCCTACCCCGCACCCTGGCTCTTCCCCAATGCCGATCCCGCGCGCCTCTGGCACGCCCTCGAAAGCCGCCGTCTCCCCACCGACCGTGTGCTCAGTCCCTACGCCTGCCTCCTCATCGAGACCGGCCGCCACGTGGTTCTCGTGGATACCGGCGGCGGCAATAACTCGCTCTCCAGCGGCGCCATTGTTGCGCGCCTCGACGTGGCCGGCATCCGCCCCCGCGACGTTAATACCGTCGTTCTCACCCACGCCCACCCCGACCACATCGGGGGCGCCGTGGATGGCCGCGGCTTGCCGCTCTTCCCCAACGCGCGCTACATCCTCGCCGAAGCCGAATGGGATTTCTGGACCGCCTCCCGCGCCAGCTTACAGCCCCTGCGCATCCCCGACGAGCTCAAGAACCGGATGGCTCAAACCGCGCGCCGCACCCTGGCCGCCTTGCGCATGCAAGTCGAGCCCATCGTTTGCGAAACCGAAATCCTCCCCGGCGTTCGCGCCATCCCCGCTCCCGGCCACACCCCGGGCCATCTCGCGGTTCTGCTCTCCTCTGAAGGTCACCATCTCCTCAACCTCGGCGACGCCGCGGTTCATCCCCTGCACCTCCAGGAACCTGAATGGGAGAACGGCTTCGATCTCGCCGCCGCTCAGGCCACCGCCACCCGCCGCGCCCTTCTCCAGCGCGCCGCCGCCGAACGCATGCACGTCATGGCCTTCCATTTTCCATTTCCCAGTGTCGGCACCATCGCCCCCGCGGACAGTGGTTGGGAGTGGAAACCGGGCTGGTAAGCGCCTGGCATGGAAATTGCAAACTGGAAGTGTGAGGGGTGCAGCAATGGAGGCATTCGTAATTGCCGCGACGCTGGTGGGAAGTTTTCTAGGCGCTTTCGTCGTTCAAAAGGCGGCACTCCAAGGCCTCATGCGTCTCCTCAACGACCGGCGCGCCCGCGAATAACGGCCGCGCCTCTACCGCCCGCACTCACTTGCGCGAACCGCGCTCCGGGTTCCTCAGCCTCGTCTGGCGCAACTTGGCGCTCTTCCGCTTGGGCTTGCTAATCACGAACGTTCCGCTGCCCAGATACTCCGCCTTATAGATCTTATCTTCAGCCAAGAAAACTCTCCTGTGAGTGGTGAATTGCCCCTTTATTGTACCGCGCATTATGCTGGAGGATACGGATGCCGGCGCCACGCACACAACCAGATGAGCAGTCGCCGCCCTCCATTGGCGCGCTGCCGGCCGACGGGCAGTTGCCCGGCGGCCCCGCCATCGCCGTCCCCCACACCTTCCGCGCCCTCCGCCACCGCAATTTCCGCCTGTTCCTCAGCGGCCAGATCATCTCCCTGGTAGGCACCTGGATGCAGAACGTCGCCCAGAGCTGGCTGGTGTACCGCCTCACCCACTCCGAACTCCTCCTGGGCACCGCATGGTTCTGCTCGCAGATCGCCGTTTTCGCTCTAGGCCCCCTCGGCGGCCTCGCGGCCGACCGCTTCTCGCGCCACAAGCTGGTAGTGATCACCCAAACCCTGTCGATGCTCCAGGCCTTCGCCCTCGCCGCCCTCACCCTCAGCGGCCGCGTGCAGGTTTGGCATATCCTCGCCCTGGCGGTCTGCCTCGGCACCATCAACGCCTTCGACATGCCCGGGCGCCAGGCGCTGGTCATTCACATGACCAGCAAGGAAGATCTCATCAACGCGATCTCCCTGAACTCCGCCGTTTTCAACGCCGCCCGCGTGGTCGGGCCCGGCATTGCCGGCGTGCTGGTCGCGGCTGTCGGCGAGGGCGTGTGCTTCTTCCTCAATGGCGTCAGCTTCCTGGCGGTCATCGGCTGCTTGCTCGCCATGCGCCTGCCGCCCCTGGGCCGCGAAAGTTCGGACTCCCCCTGGCAGCGCCTCATCGATGGCTTCCGGTACACCTGGCATCACCGCGCCGTCCGCGGAGTTCTTGCGCTCATGGCCGCCGCCACCCTTTCCGGCATGCCTATCTTTGTGCTCATCCCTTTCTTCGCGGATTCCATCTTCCACCGCGGCTCCCAGGGCTTGGGCTTCCTGATGGCCGCCATGGGCATCGGCGCAGTTGCCGGCGCCTTGGGCCTGGCGCGCCGTACCCAGGTCGCCGGCCTCCGCCGTCTCATGGTCTATAGCGGCCTCGCGACGGGCGTCACCTACATCGCTTTCGCCTTCTCCCGATCGTTCTATTTTTCGCTCGCCGTTATGCCTTTACTCGGTTACTTTGTTATGCGCCAGATGGCTTCCGCCAACACCACCATCCAAACCCTCATTCCCGACGAATACCGCGGCCGCGTCATGGCCCTTTACGCCATGACCGTTGTCGGTCTCGGCCCCTTCGGCAGCCTCGCCGCCGGTGCGCTCGCCGGCCACTTCGGCCCCCGCGCCACCGTCGCCGCCGGAGGCCTGCTCCTCATCGCCGCGACCGCCGCCTTCGGAGCCAGCCTCAGGAGCACCCCGATTGCGGCTTAGCATACTCTTCCTCTTCTGCGCGGCCGCTGTCGCGTCCCCCCCGCGCGGGACGCAGCCCGATCCGCGCGCCGCGGTGGTTTGCGGCCAGGCCAACCGGATCGCCGCCGAGCTCACCGAGATCACCGGCCTGCCCCTGCGCCACCCCGTTCCCTGCGCCTTTATCACCAAGGACAAAATCAACGAGTTTCTGAGCAAGCGCGTCAGGGAAGTCGCCAGCCCCGAGGAAATTCGCGCCGAAGAGCTGACCCTCAAAAAATTCGGCCTCGTTCCGCCGGATTTCGATCTCGCCCAAAGCACCGTGGATCTGCTCACCGAGCAGGCCGCCGCTTTTTACGACTACAACAAGAAGAAACTCTTCATCACCGAGACCACCCCCACCGACAACCAGGAGCCGGTCCTTGCCCACGAGCTCGCCCACGCCCTCGCCGACCAGAGCTTCGACCTCGCCCGTTTCATCAAAAAAGGCCGCAAAAGCGACGACGGTTCCACTGCGCGCCTCGCCATCATGGAAGGCCAGGCCACCTGGATCATGTCCGAATACCTCGTGCGCAAGAACGGCCAGACCCTTAGAGATTCGCCCGAGCTCGTCGCCATGATGGCCAATATGGGCGATTCCGCCAACGGCCAGTTTCCCGTCTTCGACAAATCGCCGCTCTATCTCCGCCGTTCCCTCATATTCCCCTACACCAAGGGCATGCTTTTCCAGAACGCCGTCGTCCAGCGCGACCACCAGTTCGGGTTTGCCGAAGTTTTTCTCCATCCGCCGGTTTCTACTCAGCAGATTCTTCATCCGGAGAAATATTTCGCGAATGTGAAGCCCACCGAGCCCGATCTTCCCAACCCGCGCCTTCCCCGCGGATATAAAGGTCTTGTCGCCGGCACCTTCGGCGAGCTGGAGCACAATATCCTGATCGAGCAGTATCTGGGGAAACAGCGCGCCGGCGAACTCGCGCCGCACTGGCGCGGCGCCACCTTCGAGCTCCGCGAAAACAAGAAGCTGCACCGCGTCGTCCTGCTCTATGCTTCACAATGGGACACCGAGGACGCCGCCCGCCAATATTTCGCGGCGTATCGCCAGATCCTTTCCAAGAAATGGAAGACGTTTTCTATGGAAAATGAGACTGCCGATTCCATCACCGGCACCGGCGACGACGGCCGCTTCCAACTCCGCCGCACCGGCGCCCTGGTCACCAGCATGGAAGGCCTGCCGCCTGAGCTACACTGAAAATTCTATGTGGAAACGCGCATCGGCCGTTTTTCTTGTAGCCGCCGCACTGGCCTTCGCGGCGGACCTGCCGCGTAAAGCGCCGGATTTCGCCATCAATCTCCCCAACGGCTCGCAGTTGCACCTCAGCAAGTATCAGGGGAAGGTGGTGGTGCTGATATTCATCCTCACCACCTGCCCGCACTGCCAGAACGCCGTCCGCTGCCTCAGCGAGGACCAGAAACAATACGGACCGCGCGGCTTGCAGGTGGTCGCCTCGGCCATCGAGCAGGACGCGCAAGCGGCCGTCCCCGGCTTCGTGAAAAGCTTCCAGCCGCCGTTTCCCGTGGGCTTCAACAACCCCTATGCGGCGATTGCGTTCATGCAGCATCCGCCCATGTTGATCCCGCACATGCCGCTGATTGCCTTCATCGATCGCCAGGGAATGGTCCGCAGCCAGGCCGAAGGTCTTGACTCCATGCTCGTCAACGAGCAGCAGGTGGCCGGCAACCTGCGCGCCGAAATCGAGAAGATGCTGGCTGAAAGCGCGCCGAAAAAAACGCCGGTGAAGCGAACCGCTGCGCACAAACGGACGAACTAACTACTTTCCGGCGCAATAATGAGCGATTAAGCCGTTTCGATTCAGTGGGTGCGGCGATCGTACAATTTCCTGTACTGAAACATTTTTGTTGGTGCATGTCATTTTTCTGTTGACAGCAGAAACGGACGAGCGTAGCTTAATATTAAGCTATGTGTAAGCAAAAACAACGGCTGATCGAGCGGCTTCTCCGCGTATCGGAAACCATGGTCCAGGGCGGACTGCCGGAAACCTCTCGCCGTTGTGGCAATCTGGGCTGTGCCTGCTATCGAGACCCTACACACCTGCACGGGCCACACCTCTACATTACTTATCGGGAAGACGGCAAAAGCCACTCGTTGTACGTTCCCCCCAGATCATGTCGAAGCTGCGCGCCGGGCGCAACGGGCCTGGGCTGACTTTTGGGAGATTGGCTGTTCTCTGGCGAAATTGAATCACGACCGTCCGCGCAAAGAGTGGCAGCAGGAGAAAGTGGCAAGGACCACTGCTAATTCAGTAGTGTGGAGAATCGTCGATTGCCCGGTGGCAAAACGGCGCAGCGCACGGTGCTGTACCTGGGCGTGCGAACCCCGCCAACTGCGAAAGATCGGCTAACAGCCTTGTGGAACAGCGCGGTGCCCATATCCCGGTGCCGCTCATCGCTGTTTCCTCCGCTGGTCCTCCGCTCCGTTCCCCTCCGTGTGCGGCAATCAATACGATGCCGCATCGGCATTTCGGTGCATTTGCGCATAGCGTGCGGCGGCAAACAGGTTCTCATCGGGTGTGCCCACCGGTACTTCGCACCCCGCGCCTACGATATAACGTGGGCCTGCTTCACGGTGACAGCGCGCAAATCCAGCTTCAATGTCCTCTGGCGTGGCGTCGCGCATGAGCCGGACGGGATCGAGATTGCCGAGCAATACCTGATCCGGCCCCATTTTCGCGCGGGCTTCGTCTACGGGCGCAAGAAAGTCGAGGTCCACGATATCCGCTCCAGCGTGCGCCATCCCGCTATAGATCTTGCACGTTTTGCCGCAGATATGCAATCTCACCCAAGCGCCCGCGTTGTGAATCCGGTTTACCAGTTCGCACTCATATGGCAGGACGAAATCGAAATATAGGTTCGGCCCGATTAATGAGGCGGCCGCATCTCCCACACCTACGACGTCGGCTCCTGCGGCAATCTGTGCACGCGCCATCTCGAACTCCATCTCCACCGAAAATGCGAACAGGTCACGCACAAAAACCGGATCATCGAAGAAATCCAGCATTAACCTGTTTAGGCCGCGCAGGTTCGCACCCATG
Source organism: Acidobacteriota bacterium (assembly GCA_021787555.1). Classification (GTDB taxonomy): domain Bacteria; phylum Acidobacteriota; class Terriglobia; order Bryobacterales; family Bryobacteraceae; genus JAJYLS01. The sequence goes on from JAJYLS010000227.1 coordinate 7,150, forward strand.
GCGCACGGCCCTTCCACCCAGCCCTCTATAATGCGGTCCTGCCCCGCGCACTCTCTTAGGAGCCGCACGCCTTCCACAGAGTCGGCTATCCGTGGGGCAGTGGAACAGTCCGGGAGAATCAGCCTGGCCAGCTTGCTCTTATCCAGCAATAACGCTTGCTCTTCCACAATCGCTGGCGGCTGATCCTCGAACCACTCCACGGTTCCGCCCAGATCGCTGACTTCGCGGGCGGAATCGGCGATTACGGACACGTGATCGATGTCGAATTCCTGGGAGATACGGACCTAGGCTTCAGCCAGCACGCGATGGTCGGTCACGTAGTCGCGGAATTTCACGCCGATTCTCCGCGCCGCCAACATCATCGTAATTGGCATAAACGGGATGTGATCGGGTTCGGTACCTGTGAGCAGTGCAGCAACGCGTTCGCAGCCCTTCATGGGATCAGTTCCACCCCTACGATGTTCGTTCTCAGTACCGGCCCAGGTGCCGCCTCATGGCGGTGCCAGAAAGCTACTGGCTCCGAAACAGTCAGGAAACCCGCCCGTTCTGCAGCCTCACCTCGCTTCGAATTAAGGGTAGCAAACGATCTAATTACAATGGAACTGTGTACCCCGCGCCGCGCTGTCCGCCGGCGGCGCGGTCTGATTCCCTTACTCGTAGCGGGCACTTTCGTCGGGCAGATCGAGGAACAGCGCCATCACCGCGCTGACCACGTACAGGCCCGCGAAGATCCACATCACTCCAACCACTCCGAGTGACGGCAGAAACAGCGCGACGATGCCGGGCCCCACCCACGTGGCCGCACCCGCTCCCAGGTTCAATACCGACATGGCCGCGCCCTTACGATCCGGAGCCAGGGACGGCATGAGGGCGGAGAGCGGCACGTATCCGGCCAAGGTGGCCCCGTACATCATTCCGGCGATCACCGCCAATGAGTACCTGGCGCCGAGCAGGGCCGGCACGTAGTAGAGCAGAAGCGTGGTGATCGCCGAGCCGATTCCGCCGCACCAGGCCACGGTTCTGCGCCAGCCCAGTTTGTCGCCGATGATTCCGAACAGAAGGTTCCAGATAATATTGCTCAAGAACATCAGGCTGAGCAGCCGCAGCCACTCAGTCAGAGTGAACCCGACCGTCCTGGTGTAGAAAAGGGGCAGGAACACCAGAAATCCGAACTCCGGAGCGGTGTTGATGACCCGCACGAGTCCGCCGATGCCGATCTTCGGCCTTTTCCAGGCGATGCTGATGCTCGCCAGGAGCGTCTTAACCGGCTGCTCAGTCGCTGGCACGAGGCGGTCTCGTCCCCTGCGTTCGCGCACGCCAAAGAGCGCCACCAAACCACCCAAAACGACGAGAACCAGAGATGACCACAAAGTCGAGTAGGCGCCGATGACCGGGATCAGAAAACTGGCCAGCAACGACCCAAGCGTGGGCAGGCCGCCTGTAAAGCCGAACCAGAACCAGCCGACGGCCGAGCCCAACTCACGCTTGGGCGTTACCGCGGTGATCCATACCAGGAAGCCATAAGCGAATAACGGATAGCCGAATCCCCGCAGGCCGTAGAGCAGCAACAGCCACGAATACCTCGCGGGGGCTACGCCCAACAGCAGAAACGGAATTTCGAAGCCAGCCCAAATTGCCAGCCCCAGCCACATCACGCGGCGCGGGCCCCATACGTCCGAAAGCGCGCCGGAGAGCCAGGCAGCCACCGCGGCGGTCACCCCGTACACAGTGAAGATCAGTGGAACCTGGGAAGCGGAGATTCCCTTCTCGATCAGAAACGGGGAGAGGTAGCCCGCCTCCACCCCGTCGCCAATCATGAATAGCAGCAGCCCCAGGAACCCCCAGGCGAGCGGAGGATATATCCCTATCCGCTCCAGGGCAGAGGGGCGGGCAAACGCATCATCTTCGACCTGCAACATAGGTTTCTCTGCGGCACCTGGATGGCCTGCCCGACAGCTAAGCCGTATCGCCCATCTGCGCGCGTACCCGGCTCAGACGCTCCTGCATATCCCGGAGAAGGCTGGCGTGCCGCGCGTCACCATAGAGATTGTGCAGTTCACCGGGATCCGCCTCCAGATCGTACAGCTCGAATTCCTCCGGCGATAGGTAATAGTGGATGAACTTGTAGCGCTCGGTTCGGACTCCCCGGTGCGGACGGACATGATTGGCCTCCGGCCATTCGTAGTAGTGGTAAAGCCATTCTTTCCGCCAATCCGGATTCTGCCCCTTCGCCAGGGGAACCAAACTACGTCCCTGCATCTGCGAGGGGACCTCGACACCCGCAAGTTCCAACAGCGTTGGCGCAATATCCACATCCAGGATCATCTCATTTACCACACGCCCGGCCTGGAAAGCCCTCGGATATCGCAACAGCGTCGGAAGCCGAATCGACGGTTCGTGCATAAAGCGCTTGTCGTACATGCGCCACTCTCCCAGAAAGAAACCGTGGTCGGACGTGTGCAGAACGACGGTATCGTCAAGCTGCC
>JAJYLS010000228.1:0-5858 GCA_021787555.1 Acidobacteriota bacterium
TAATATTCGGCGGTGAGGGCGGCGAGGTCATCGGGGTTTTCACCGCGGATGACGAGGGATTGAGCATGAATCCCGGTTTTCAGAGCATTCATGGAAGACGCGGCCTTGCCTTCGAGGGAACGGGGGCCGGTCGATTTTTGCGCATTGAGGCGGTTGGCCTCGATTTGTTTGAGGGTGGACATAAGCGTAAAGGGCAAAAAGGGGACTGACCCGAAATTCAAAAGGCGAATTTCGCGTCAGTCCCCTTTTTGCGGGGTCTCCTTTTTGCGGGGGTGCGGTTTCCCGCAGATCTCATCCCACTTTCAGTGGAGCACGGCGGCAGGTAGGAGTCTTAAATTCGGGAGGCGGAAGTGCTTTGGGTTCAGAGAAATAAAAAATCTGAAATCGAGTGACCGCTTTTTCTTCGCCCGGGGGTTCAGAGGCGGATGACGCTGAACGAGCGCGGTTCGAGGGTGAAGGAAGCCGGGGTGATCGATCTCGTGTTGAGTTCGTACGGGGGATGCCAGTCGTTCGGAGAGGGATTATTCGGATTGTTCCAGCCGGGGAGGAGTTGCGACGCCGTAATGAACTCCAGCGCCGCGGCTTTGGCGGAGGAGGTGAATTGAACCGGGAACCTCTCCTCCGTAAAGTTCACGAAGGCGAGATAGCGCGGCTCATTTCCCCGCAGCAGGGCGAAGCCGGTGAGTTGCGGCGCCTGGATGACGTCGAATTGGCGCGGGCCGCGAATTTTGGGCGCATCCGGCAAAGCGAGACGGGCAATGCGGTCGCATTCGTGGACGGCGGGGCTCAGCATGCGAAACACGTGATACTGAGGCCGCTGGCGGTAGGGGGCGGGGCCGATCAGGCCGAAAAGGGGATCGCCATTCAGTTGCCAGTAATTGGCGATGGTCAATCTGGATGCGGCGGAGGCGGCGTTCAACAGAAAATTGGCAACGAAGAGACCATGCAGGATGGTATGCTGCGCGAGGAAGGGATGCGTTTTGGCGCCGCGGGCGGATTTGTTGTTCAGGTTCCATTCGGTGGCCCAGATTTCGCGGCGCGGAAAGGTTCGTTCGGCCCAGTCGAGAATGTCGTCCACACAGAAAGCCGAGCACCGGACATTGGCCCAATTGGCAAAATCGCGGGCGGTCACGCCATTGAGACCGCGCAATTCACTGGGCCGGTAATAGAGGTGAATGACCACCGCATCGTAAAACGATTCCTTTTGCAATGCAGCGTTCCAGGCGTTGAGCGGCGCGGGGTGGAAACGATCGGGAGCGGCCTTGGCCAAGGGGGAGTTGGTGCGGTCGTCATTGGCGTTCACGCACACGGCTATGCGGGCATTTGGGAAGACCTTCCGCACCTCCGCGGCGTGGGCTTTGGCTTTGGAGACGTAGTCCTCGGGAGCGTGAATTTGATCGCCCCAGTTTTGGGAGAGATAGAGCTCGTTGCCGAGTTCGAAGAGGTGCGCCGGCAGGTTCGCCTGTTTCAGGTGGAGCAGAAAAGCGCGGTTCTCTTCCGGAAGCATGGTGGAGACGTTGAGGCCCCAGAGCGGCTCGGAGCCGCCCTGGCGTGCCAGTGCCGCCCAGCGTTCGGGGGTCATGGGGCCGCCCATTTTTTTGAGAAATGCCTCGCGGCCGGCAACGGGTCCCTTGGACATGTTGGTGGTGGGATCGGCTCCGAAGCGGCGCAACTGTTCAGCGGTGCGCATGGCTCCGGCGTTCCAGTCCCAGAGGTTCATGGCGTTGCCGGCGGGGAGCCTCAGGACCGGTGGGCGGATGGCCTGCAACAGCTTGGCGAGCACGGGGGACTCGGGACGTAAGCCGCCTAAGTCATTCATGGCGGCCGTGGAGAAGACTGCGGGTTGGAGTTTTCGGGCGGAAGCGGGATTCAGGTGAATAGAAGCGGCGCGCACGACGGCGGGGAGCAGGCACATCCCGCGGAGAATGGTCCGGCGCGGGATGGAGTTGGAAGAAGGTTGGTGGTTCATCGGCTATGCGAGCAGGCGGGCGGCGGGCTTGGCGAAGTAGGTCAGGATGATGGTGGCGCCGGCGCGGGTGATGGCGGTGAGGCTTTCGAGCATGGCGCGGTCGTGGTCGAGCCAGCCGTTGCGGGCGGCGGCCACGATCATGGAATATTCGCCGCTCACCTGGTAGGCGGCGATGGGGACGTCGAAGCGGCGGCGGGCTTCACAGATCAGGTCGAGGTAAGGCATGGCCGGCTTGACCATGACCATGTCGGCGCCTTCCTCGAAATCGAGCTCGATTTCGCGCATGGCCTCGCGGGCGTTGGCGGGGTCCATCTGGTAGCTGCGGCGGTCGCCGAACTGGGGCGCGGATTCGGCGGCCTCGCGGAAGGGGCCGTAGAAGACCGAGGCGAACTTGGCGGCGTAGGCCAGGATGGGAATGCGCTCGTAGCCATTGGCGTCGAGCGCCTGGCGGATAGCCCAGACGCGGCCATCCATCATATCGGAGGGGGCCACGATGTCCGCGCCGGCGCGCGCGTGCGAGAGGGCCGTCTTAGCCAGCCATTGCAGGGTGGTGTCGTTATCGACGTCGCCATCCTTCACATAGCCGCAGTGGCCGTGGCTGGTGTACTCGCAGTTGCAGACATCGGTGAGGATGAGCAGGCCGGGGACTTCCTTGCGCAGGGCGCGGATGGCGCGCTGCACGATGCCGTTGTCGTCGTAGGCGCCGGAGGCCATATCGTCCTTGGTCTCGGGGAGGCCGAAGAGGATGACGCCGCCGATGCCCAGCGCCTGCACCTCGGCGCATTCCTTGACCAATTCGTCGATGGAGAGCTGGTAATTTCCGGGCATGGCGCCGATTTCGCGGCGGACGCCCTCGCCGGGGCAGACGAACAGCGGCAGGATGAAGCGGGCGGGGTCGAGGAGCGTTTCGCGGACCAGCCGGCGAATGGCTTCGGTATTGCGGAGCCGGCGCATGCGATGCGTGGGAAAAGGCATTTTGCCCGATTGTAACTCCTGGCAGGCGGTGCGATGGCCAGCGGCGTGCGGCATACAGGGGTAGTTAGAGGCCCGCCGGAAACTGGCGCTGGATGTGACGCTGGAGGTGGGCGACCTGGACCAGCCGGTCACGGGAATCGCGGCTCCCGCGGCGGCGCCCAGTCCGGCGAAGATGCCCCCGAAGGCCACGGCGCTCAATCCGTGGCGGCGGGAGCCGAGGTTCGCTCCGAAAGCGACGCCCGCAGCGGCCCCGAGGCCCAAGCCGATGAGCACGCGCTTGCGGCGGGTTCCCGCAAAGCGCACGCGAAAAACCCGATCCCGCTGGATGGTGAGGGGCTGGGCGCGGCCTGGACCGTGATCGACTCGCCCGTGAGAGCAAGCAACCTGCCTTCGGCCTGCTTGCGGTTATGCTGCACGACGACGGCACGTCCCGGCTTGAGCGTGGCAACGAGATTCTCCCAGGAGCGGTTCACCTCGGCGCCGGGAAGAGCCGGCGTGAATAGTGCCGCTGCCAGAACAGCCGGCAACAGGCGCTACCTCGCAATGGGTCTTTGACGCGCATAGGCGCTTTTTGCGAGCGATTGGTTATGCAGCGCGATCCATCCCGGGCGTGCGCGGCCCGGAAGCTCCATTACAATGAAATAGATGAGCGACGTAGAATCACAAGAGCCGGCGCCGGAAGAAGAATTTCAGATTCCGCTGCCGCCGCCGACCTTCAGTTTCCTGGTGCTCTCGCTGCGCACGCAGGCCGAGATGCAACTCGGGCTGATGCACTTCGGCGAGGAGGAAAAGCCCGAGGCCGACCTCCAGCTTGCGCGCCACACTATCGACATGATGGCGATGCTTCTGGAAAAGACCAGGGGCAACCTGGAGATGGAGGAGCAGCGGCTGCTGGAAAATTCGCTCACCGAGCTGCGGTTCCGTTTCGTGCAGGTCTCAGAGGAAGGCGACGCACAGAAAGCCTGAATGCCGCCACCCCTGAAGATTACGGTTCTGGGTTCGGGGACCAGCGTAGGTGTGCCCACGATCGGCTGCCATTGCGACGTGTGCCGCTCGGCCGATCCGCGGGACAACCGGCTGCGGCCGTCGATCCTGGTGAGCTACGACGGGCGCAACGTGCTGATCGACACGACGCCGGATTTCCGGCTACAGGCGCTGCGGGCGGGCATCGACCACCTGGACGCGGTGATCTTTACGCACGCGCATGCCGACCACGTGATGGGGCTGGACGACGTGCGGCCGTTCAATTTCCGGCAGAAGACGCGGATTCCGATTTACGCGGCCGAGGAGACGATGGCCTCCATCCGGCGGTGCTTCCAATATATTTTCGACGGCATGAAGAAAGAATCCAACGTGCCGCAGCTCGATGCACGGATCCTCGACGGCACGCCGTTCGACGTGTTCGGGCTGGAATTCCAACCGGTGACCATTCTGCACGGCAGGCAGCCGATATACGGGTTCCGCTTCGGCGCGGCGGCGTACCTGACGGACCACAGCGACATTCCGGAAGAATCCATGCGGCGATTGAGCGGCCTGGACGTGCTGTTTCTGGATGCGCTGCGGCACAAGCCGCACCCGACGCATTCGACGGTGGACCGCTCGCTGAAGACCGCCGAGGCGCTGGGAGCACGGCGCGTGTTCTTCACGCACATCTGCCACGACCTGGCGCACGAGCGCACGGAAAGCCTGCTGCCGGCGTACATCCGGCTGGCGTATGACGGGCTGGAGATTGAGGTGGCATGAGCAGGGGTTGGGGGCTAGCAACCCGTGGTAAAAGTAAGTGCCCTGGAAAACCGGGTACAGGCTCCGAAATTCCGCGGGGAGGCGTGTTCAGTTTCCAGCAGGTTAGCGGCGCGGAATTTCGGAGCCAGTCCCCGCTTTTCCGACTCGACGGGTTTTGCCACGCGCTGCCAGGGGCTGGGGGCTGGGGAGGCTCGCTGCGCTCGCGATGAAGATTTATCGCAAGCTCGATGAGGTGCCGGCGGATTTTGGGCCGAGCGCGCTGACCATCGGCAACTTCGACGGGGTGCATTTCGGCCACCGGCGGATCCTGCGGCGCGTGCGGGAAGTGGCGGAGCGGCAGGGGTGGAAGCCATCGGTGCTCACGTTCGATCCGCATCCTACGCGGGTGGTGGCGCCGGAGCGCACGCCGCAACTGATGACTTCGCCGGAGCGGCGCGCGGAGCTGATGGAGTCGGAAGGCATCGCGCAGGTGCTGATTTTGCCGTTCACAAGCGAGCTGGCGCAGCTCTCGCCGGAAGAGTTCGCGGAGCGAATCATCGCCGGAAAACTGGGCGCGCGGGCGGTGCTGGTGGGCGACAACTTCCGCTTCGGCCACAAGCACGCGGGGGACGTGCGGCTGCTCACGGAGCTCGGGCGGCGGCTGGGATTTGAAACCGAGATCGTGCCGGCGGTGACCTGCCGGGGGCGGGTGGTGAGCTCGAGCGGGATTCGCGAGATGATCGCCGCGGGGCGGGTTTCGCAGGCGGCGCGGTTTCTCGAGCGGCCGTACGCGCTCGAAGGGGAAGTGGTGCAAGGGCGCGGCGTGGGATCGAAGCAGACGGTGCCAACGCTGAACCTGCGCACGGCGGCCGAACTGGTTCCGGCACGGGGCGTGTACGTGACGCACACGCGCGACCTGGACGCGGCGCGGTCGTGGGAGTCGGTGACCAACATCGGCTACCGGCCGACGTTCGGGACCAGCGAGGAGCTTTCGATCGAGACGTTCCTGCTGGATCCGCTCACGGGCGACCCGCCGCAGCGCATCCGCGTGGAGTTCCCGTGGCGGGTGCGCGACGAGCGCAAATTCGAAAGCCCCGCGGCGCTCAAGCAGAGAATTCTGCTGGACGCGCGGGCGGCCCGGAACTACTTCCGCCGCGCCAAGGCCTGGATCGGGCGGGTGGCATGCCCTTCG
>JAJYLS010000228.1:5868-9629 GCA_021787555.1 Acidobacteriota bacterium
TGCCCTTCGTCTTAAGAGGGCTCTCGATCGTTCTGATCGACCTGCTGCTGGCGGGGGACAACGCACTGGTGATTGCGATGGCGGTGCGGTCGCTGACGCCGCACGACCGGCGGGTGGGCACGATTCTGGGGGCGGCGGCGGCGGTGGTGCTGCGGGTGGCGCTGACGTTCTTCGCGGCGGAGATCCTGATGGTGTCCGGCCTCCAGCTTGCGGGAGGTCTGTTCGTGTTGTGGATCGCGGTCAAGGTGCTGCGGGACGTGAGCGAGCCGGTGGAGACGGCGCCGTCGCCCAAGCGCCTGTTGGAGGCGATCCGCTACGTGGTGGTGGCGGACATCACGATGTCGACGGACAATATTCTGGCGATTGCCGGCGCATCCAAGGGGCATTTCGCGCTGATCCTGTTCGGGCTGGGGCTCAGCATTCCGTTCGTGGTGCTGTCGGCCAACGTGATTGCCGGGCTGATGGACCGCTTCCCGATGCTGGTCTACGTGGGCGCGGCGATTCTGGGGAAGGTGGGGGGCGAAATGGTGATGACGGACCCGTTCATGGTGCGCACGCTGCACCCGGGCGAGGTGGCGCACTACGGGGTCGAGGGCGGGCTGGCGCTGGCGCTGTTCGCCACCGGGTGGATTCTATTCCGGAGAAGAGAAGCCGAGGAAGAATAATAGTGGGATCCGGTACTGCCCGCGGCGCGCAGGTTAGCTGGACCGGGCGGGCACATGCTAAGATGCGGTAAGTCCTGCCGTATGTACAACGCCTTCTTCGGCTTCACGCAAAGCCCGTTCAACATGAGCCCGGACCCGGCGTTTCTGTTCCGCAGCGCGCAGCACGAAGAGGCGCTGGCCAACCTGATTTACGGGGTACAGAGCCGGAAAGGGTTCATTGTACTTACGGGGGAAGTGGGCACGGGAAAGACCACCATGCTCGAGTGCCTGCGGGATTTTCTGAGCTCGCAGCAGATTGCTTTCGCCTCACTGTTCAATTCGCGGCTGACGGTGGAGCAGTTTTTCGAGATGCTGGCCTACGATCTGGACCTGCGGTGCAACCGGCTGTCGAAGACCGAGGTCCTGCTTTCGCTGAACAACATGCTGCTGGAGCGCGCGGGAGCGGGGCGGACGACGGTGCTGATCGTGGACGAAGCGCACAACCTGGAATGGGACGTGCTGGAGGAGATCCGGCTGCTGGGGAACCTGGAGAACCGCAGGGGCAAGCTGCTCCAGATCATCCTGGCGGGGCAGCAGGAGCTCGACCGGAAGCTGGAAGATCCGGAGTTCCGGCAGCTCAAGCAGCGCATTGCGCTGCGGTGCGCGCTGCGCGGGTTCAATCTTTCCGAGACGATGGCCTACGTGAATTCGCGGATGGCGCGGGCGGGATTGAAAGACCAGACCATCATTCCGGTGCGGCTGCTGGAAGAGATCTACGTGCGCACGCAGGGCATACCGCGGCTGATCAACGCGGTTTGCGACAACCTGCTGCTGACGTCGTTCGCCATGGAAACCAAGACGGCGACGATGGAGATGCTGGAAGAAGTGACCGCGGATATGCGGCTGGAGGCGCCGGGCGAGCGGCCGTTCCGCCCCGAAGACCGGTACGCGGAGCGGGTGTTTCGGGATTCGCGAAGCCGGCAGGCGCACAGGCCGTACGGGGCGGAGTGAGTTCAGAAGCCGGATTTGCGGAGGAGCGCGGCGAAACGGGGATCGTGGCGGAGGGGGTCGAGGAAAGGGTGGACTTTGAGCAGGGCCACGTTGCGGCGATCGTAGGCGCGGTCGAGCCAGGCGAAGGCGCGGTCGCGGTCGCCGAGCGCGCCGTAAATCGCGCCTAGCGAGAAAGCATCCGGGGGCGGGGCGCCGGGCTGGGGATGTTCCAACCGTGCCAGGATGGCACGCGCCTCCTTCTGCTTGCCCGTAATGGCCATCAGATACGCGATGCGGTACGCCACCGTGGGGACCCGCGCGCGCACGGACTGGTATTCGGCCATGGCTTTGGGGAAGTCGCGCTTGCCGATCCAGGCATCGCCGATATAGGGATGCACCATGTACAGGTCGGGGTGAAGGCGCTCGACTTTGGATAGCTGACGCAGCGCGGCGTCGTACTGGCGGGCCAGGAAAGAGGCGAATCCGAGGGTCACGCCGGCGCCGGCGGCGAGCGGGTCGAGGTTTTCGCAGAAGCGCAGTTCCTGGATGGCTTCCGCAAAGCGCCCCTGGGAATCGAGAACAACTCCCAAGCGGTTATGCAAGGTGGCGTCTTGCGGGGCGATGGCAATGGCGCGGCGGATCTCCTGCTCGCCATCCTTCCAGCGCAGGCCGACGAGGGCATCGAGAAAGCCCTCGGCGGCCAAGGCGTCGGCGGACCGGGGATCGAACTTCAGGGCCATGCGGGCCGCGGCCCTGGCCTGCGCGGCGTCGTCGAGCGGCTCGGTGGCAAAATTGACGGCCGCGGAGGCGTAGACATTGGCCAAGGCGGCATAGGCATTGGCGTACGCGGGGTCGCGCTGGATGGCCTGGTCGAGATCGCCTTCAGCCAGGCGGTCACCGGGTCCTCACCGCCTGCGCCGTATGGCTGCTGGGATACCGCCTCCTCGCCGGGCGAAATTCCATCCGCTCGGTGGTGGTTCTTCCGTTCGAGAATCTGACCGGCGATCCGAACAACGAGTACCTTGCCGGCGGCGTGACCGAACAGCTCACCGACTCGCTGGCGCAGATCCCCTCCCTGCGCGTGGTGGCGCGGACCTCGGCGTTCCAGTTCAAAGGCAAGGCCGTCGACGTGCGCGAGATCGGCCGCCACGTGGATGCCGGTGCGGTGATCGAAGGCAGCGTGCGCAGCCTGAACGGCGGCCTCCGCCTTACCGTACAGGTAAACCGCGCCGCCGACGGCTATCACATCCTCTCGCGCACCTTCGATGGCCGCCTCGCCGACCTCGGCCGCCTCGAAAACGATCTCGCGGCTCCGGTCGTGGCGGCGCTCCGGCCCGGTCTGTCCCTCGCCCGCCAAAGGACGCCCGATCCGCAGGCCTACGATCTCTACTTGAAAGCGCGCGCCGTGCGCGCCTTGGGCACCCCAGCCGACAAATCTCCCACATATCTAGCCGACAAATCTCCCACATATCTAATGGACTAGCAGTTCCCTCAGGGATTTACCTGATATCCAATATCAGTCAAATGCACCCTAAAAGTACTAGAGATCCCACAACTATAGTTATTGGATGAACATTAGTGGGGTACACTCCGGGGTGGAGATGGAAAGCATGAGAAGGGCCTCTGAATAGCATGGTCCGACAACGATCGGCTTCCAGTCTTTTGCTCAAACCCCGACGTATATCAGCAGTACGTGCTGGGACGAAATAAGAAGGAGATTTCGAATGACGCGTCGCTTACTTGAGAATCGGGTTGTATTCGCGATTATCGCTGTGACCTTCCTGGTGGCTTTTGCCTGGAACGTATTTGCGGGTGGTTCCGCGCGGGTGGTATTAGCCCCTGGCGTGTTGGTGGCCAGCGGTCCGACGCTCCCGCCCGATCCCGGCCTTGGCGGTAATCTGCTGGCCAGCGGTCCGACGCTGCCACCCGATCCCGGCCTCGGCGGAAATCTGCTGGCCAGCGGTCCGACGCTGCCACCCGATCCCGGTCTCGGCGGAAATCTGCGCGTCGCCTGATAGCGCCAACGCGCCTCGCCTGTTTCGGTCATAATAGACGGGGATGGAAATCGTCGTTCAGGCCCTGTCGTTCCTGCTCGGTGTCCCTCTGGAGATCCTGACAATCAAGATC
>JAJYLS010000229.1 GCA_021787555.1 Acidobacteriota bacterium
GTGCGTCGCTGTTCGGCGGAAATTGGCAGCGCGTCCGGCACACTCCACATCGTAAGGCCAGTATGCGGCAATCCGCGCGTATTGTAAAGCTATTTCTGAGACACTACACTAGTAACCCGGCGGCTTTTCCGGCCCTTTGCGCCTTATCCGTAATTTCCGCACGGGCCAGGCGCAGTTCCGAGCGGACGATATCGCCAAAGTCGTGAACCACGTCCTCGATAATCTCACCGACGGACCGGCGCTCTTCGATTGGCGTGCTCGGTCGAGTTGCCATATGAGTGCCCCCTCAGCGGGACCTGGATCGCGCGCCCGACCAGGAACCCCGCCACCACAGCGAGCATGATCGAGGGCACCGGGTTCTTGCGGACGATTCTGTCGATTCCCGCCGCCATATCTCTCACTGCGTAGTCTTGCACGTAGCGTGCCGCACGTCCGAAGCTGCCGGCCGCCTTCCGCCCGAAGGGCATCCGGCCGCCCACCGAGCCGAGTTTCCGGGCAAAAGCTTCCAGAAGGCGTGCGGCGGATTGGCGGGATTGCTCCAGTTCGCCTTCGAGATCGCGTGGGTTACCGGCAGGGAGAGTTTCCTCGGACACGGCGCAGCGTCTCCTGGAAAAATCATAGCTCCTGACGCCTGCGGAAAGCCGGGCGGAAGAATACAACAAGTCTTCAGTTGTCAGTTATCGTAGCCCGTTCGGACCGCTGTGTTGAGACTGACAACTGAAAACTGATGACTGAAAACTGTTCCGGCAGCCCGTGGTAAAACTCGTCGAGTCGGAAAAGCGGGGACTGGCTCCGAAATACCGCTAACCCGCTGGAAACAGAACACACCTCCCCGCGGAATTTCGGTGCCTGTACCCGGTTTTCCAGGGCACTTACTTCTAACACTGGCTGCTAGCTGCACCCGCTCGTTCCGCCGCAGTTACCGCACTTGTAGCAGCTTCCGTTGCGGGTCATGATCGAGCCGCATTCGGCGCACAGCGGAGCATCGGCGGAAACCGGCGCGAAGGGCAACTGCTGCTGCGGATCGGCTTCCGTGGGGCGCAGCGTGGGCGTCTCGCCCACTTCGGTTACGGCGTACTCCGGTCCCAGAAACTTGGCGCCCAGCCAGCGGAAGATATAGTCCATGATGGACTTGGCATAGGGAATCTGCTGGTTCCCGGTCCAGCCGCTGGGCTCGAACCGCAGGTGGGCGAATTTGTCCACCAGGAACTTGAGGGGCACGCCGTACTGAAGGTTAAAGCTGATCGCCGTGGCGAACGCGTCCATCAGGCCCGAAATGGTCGAGCCTTCCTTGGCCATGGTGATGAACAGCTCGCCGGGCGTGCCGTCATCGTACATCCCGACCGTGATATAACCCTCGTGCCCGCCAATCGAGAATTTGTGCGTAATCGACTGCCGCTCGTCCGGCAGCTTGCGGCGGACCGGGCGGTAGACCACTTTTTCCCCAGCACCCGGCACCGCCGCGGCGGCGGCTTTCTTTTCGCCCTTGCCCGATCCGGAGCTGAGCGGCTGCACGCGCTTGGAATTGTCGCGGTAGATGGCCACCGCCTTCAGGCCCAGCTTCCAGCTTTCCATGTAGGCTCGCATGATGTCCTCCACCGTGGACTCCTCCGGCATGTTGATGGTCTTCGAGATCGCCCCGGAGATGAACGGCTGCACCGCGGCCATCATGCGGACGTGGCCCATGTAGTGGATCGACCGCGTGCCGTTCTGCGGCCGGAAGCTGCAATCGAACACCGCCAGGTGCTCGGGCTTCAGGTGCGGCGCGCCTTCGATGGTGCCGGTGGAATCGATGTGGGTCACGATCTGCTCCACCTGCTGCGGCGAATAGCCCAGCTTGATCAGCGCCTGCGGCACGGTGTTGTTGACGATCTTGATCACCCCGCCGCCCACCAGTTTCTTGTACTTGATCAGCGCCAGATCCGGCTCGATGCCGGTGGTATCGCAATCCATCATGAACCCGATGGTGCCAGTGGGCGCGATCACCGTCACCTGTGCGTTGCGGTAACCGTGCTGCCGGCCGGATTCGTAAGCATCCTCCCAGCACCTCAGCGCGCCCTGGTGCAGCGCCGTGGGAATGTGGTGGTGGTTGATGCGCGCGGCGGCATCCCGGTGCATCCGGATCACTTCCAGGAACGGCTGCTCGTTCGCCGCGTAGCCGGTAAACGGTTGCATGGCTGCGGCGATCCGCGAACTCGTCAGGTATGCCTGGCCGCACATCGCCGCGGTGATGGCGGCGGCATAATCGCGCCCCTGGTCGCTGTCATACGGCATCCCCATCGACATGAGCAGCGCGCCCAGGTTGGCGAACCCCAGCCCCAGCGGGCGGAAGTTGTGCGAATTCTCGGCGATCCTCTGCGTGGGATAGCTGGCGTTATCGACGATGATCTCCTGCGCCACGATCATGGTATCCACTGCATGCCGGAAGGCATCCACGTCGAAGTGCCCGTCCGGCCCCACGAACTTCATCAGGTTCAGCGACGAGAGGTTGCACGCCGAATCGTCCAGAAACATGTACTCCGAGCAGGGGTTCGAAGCGTTGATCCGCGACGTGTTTTTGCACGGATGCCAGCGGTTCACCGTGGTATCGAACTGCATCCCTGGGTCGCCGCACTGGTGCGTGGCTTCGGCGATCTGCCGCAGCAGGTCGCGCGCTTTGTACCGCTTCACCGGCTGGCCGGTGTGCACGGCCTTGGTCCACCAGTCACCCTCGGCGGCGGCGGCTTCCATGAAATCGTCCGTGGTGCGCACGGAGTTGTTGGCGTTCTGGAAGAAAATCGAGCTGTACGCGTCGCCATCGAGCGAAGCGTCGTAGCCGGCCTCCACCAGCGTGTGGGCTTTCTTCTCTTCCTTCGCCTTGCACCAGATGAACTTTTCGATATCCGGGTGGTCGGCGTTCAGGATCACCATCTTGGCCGCCCTGCGCGTCTTGCCGCCGGACTTGATCACGCCGGCGAAGGCATCGAAGCCTTTCATAAAGGAGAGCGGGCCGGAGGCGCGCCCGCCGCCCGAGAGCACCGCGTCCTCTTCACGCAGCGCCGAAAGGTTGGTGCCCGTGCCGGAGCCCCACTTAAAAAGCATGCCCTCGGTCTTGGCGAGATCGAGAATGGATTCCAGCGAATCCTTCACCGAAACGATAAAGCACGCCGAGCACTGCGGGCGCAGAATGCCGGATTCCAGCTTGCTGATGCGCCCGGCCTGCTGGTCGAAAATCCAGCCGTAGCCGCGGGTTTCCTTCACCCCCACGTTGAACCATACCGGCGAATTGAAGCAGGCCTTCTGCGTGAGCATCAGGTGCGCTAGCTCGGCGCGGAAGTTCTCGCCGTCCTGCTCACTCGCGAAGTAGCCGTCCTTTTTGCCCCATTCGGTGATGGTGTCCACCACCCGCTCCACGAGCTGGGCGACCGAGGTTTCGCGCTCCGGCGAACCCGGTTTTCCGTAGAAATATTTGCTGGCGACGATGTTCGTGGCCGTCTGCGACCAGTCCACCGGAGCTTCCACGTCGCGCTGCTCGAAGATAATCGCGCCCTTATCGTTGCCGATCGAGGCCGTGCGGGTCTCCCACCGAACCTCATCGCAAGGCGTCTTGCCGGGTTCCAGCCGGGAAGTAAAATAGCGCGGGAAAGCGATCCCGGATTCAGCTTTTGTAGCGGGCTTCAACGCTTCCATTTTCTCATTCAGCCCGACGACGATCTGTCCCATTCCAATGCCTCCTCTCAGCACACCCCTTGGGGCACATTCGTAATAATCCCCCAATATCTAGTATACCGTCAAGGATTTTATCTATATGCAGTATGTTAATGTTGCAGAGGTTTCGTAAGAAACCGCACGGGCATCACCCGTACCGTGGTCATTCACTAGCAAATTGCGGGGAGTAGACTCCGGTGCCCGACAGGCCGGTTCCGGCGAAAATAGCGGCGCTGTAATGCTCGAATTGGTGCGCGCCGGGCGGCGCATACATTTCCTTGCCGCCCTCCAGCCGCACCGTGTCGAATGGCTTCAGCGCCGCCCTGGCTTTTGCTCTGCGATATCGCTGGGTGGTTTGAAGGCACGTGTAATCGGTCTGGCGCGCCACCCCGTCGCGAACGTGCCGTTTGATTCGCATGAGCAGCGGGGCCGCGAGAGCCTCTCCAGCGCTCCGCGCGGATGCGACGCGGACGCCGGCGGCCAAAGCGGCGGCCATGAGCTACCCGAACATCTGGCGTAAAGGATAGCAGTTCTATCTGCTGGCTAAAAGCCAACAGCTCTATCTCAAATTGAACTTCTTCATCTTGTACCGCAGCGTATCGCGCGTGATGCGCAGCAGCCGCGCGGCTTGCGTCTGGTTGCCGTTGGTCTTCTCCAGCGCCCGGGCTAGCAGGCTGCGCTCGTTCTCCTCGAGCGACAGGCCGTCGGCCGGAATGGCCACCGCCCCTGGTACGGCCGCCGCCGCAGTGGATTCCGGCTTGGATATGGCGATGGGCAGGCTCGATGGCATGATCAGCGCCGATTCCTCCAGGATCATCGCCCGCTCGATGGCGTTGCGCAGCTCGCGCACGTTGCCCGGCCAGTCGTGGTCCCGCAGCAGGCTCGCCGCCGCCTCGCTCACGCCTTCGATGCTCCGCTTGAACTTGCGGTTGTAATGCTCGATGAAAAACCGCGTCAGCGGCAGGATATCCTCGGGGCGCTCCCGCAGCGCCGGAATCAGGATCTGGATCACGTTCAGCCGGAAATAGAGGTCCTGGCGGAAAGCGCCTTCCTTCACCGCCTCGCGCAGGTTCTTGTTGGTGGCCGCGATCACCCGCAGGTCCAGCTTGATGTCCTTCAGCCCGCCCAGCCGCCGGAAACTCTGCTCTTCCAGCACGCGCAGCAGCTTGGCCTGGAGCATCAGCGGAATTTCGCCGATTTCGTCCAGGAACAGCGTGCCCTTGTCCGCCAGCTCGAAAATCCCGCGCTTCTGCGCGCGCGCGTCCGTGAATGCCCCTTTTTCGTAGCCGAACAGCTCGCTTTCCAGCAGCGTCTCGGGGATGGCCGCGCAGTTGATGGCGATGAACGGCTCCGCCTGCCGCGTGCTCTGGTAGTGCAGCGTTTTGGCAATCAGGTCCTTGCCGGTCCCGTTTTCCCCTTCGAGCAGAATGGTCGTGGCTTCGCTGCAAGCCACCCGCCGCACGAAGTTCAGCACCTCCCGCATGGGGGCCGATTCGGCGATCACCTCGCGCTTCTGCGGCGCCGCTTCCTCGGTGATGTCCTTGATCGTAGCCACCACACCCGTCACCTGTCCGTCGCCATCGAACATCTGGTTGGTTTTCATCACCACCAGGCGCTCCATGCCGTTGTCCGTCTTCAGCCGAACCGTGCAGTTGGGCGCGGTGGGGGTCTGGTTCAGGCCCACCAGCATCCCGCAGCCCGGCTCGCACACCGTGCAGCGGAAAATCTCCTGGCAATGCCGGCCCAGCATTTCCTCCGACGACATGCCGAAGAGTTTCTCGGCCGAGCGGTTGACGCCGGTGATGCGGAAATCGGGATCGTACAGGATGAGCGCATCCGTGAGCTGGTCAAATACGGACTCCAGGACGCTGGTATTCTGCCAGCCTGGCGTAAGCTTGGACATGTGCAGCAGCTAACTTAAATTATACCAGCCGGCCTGCGTCAATTGGCGCAATCTCGCGGGGAAATCACTCAGCCAGGGATGTGGAGAATCTCGGCAAAACCCGTGCGATCTCGGCACTTAGCGCGTGGCGATGCAATTGCTACTTGGCCTTCCGGAGGCGCCATGTCGCATTGGAAATTGTTCGTGCCCGCTGCTATTTTGCTGGGCGGATTCCTGGTTTGCTCGACGGCCTCGTTCGGCAAACCGGAATACACGAAACAGACCAAAAAAACCTGCACGTTTTGTCACGTCGATCAGAAGAAGAGCCCCAAGGAACTGACCGAAGCCGGTAAGTACTTCTCCGAGCACAAGAGCCTCGACGGCTACTCGGGAAAGTAGCCTGGCGGAACCTGAAGCGGTAGATTCAGCCATGTTGCAAAAGGTTCAGGTCGCCATCGCCGCCGGGCCGTATGCCGAGTCCGTGCGGGGGGCATTGTCCCGCGGCTGCGCCTGGCACGTGGAATTCGTTGACCGTCCCGACCCCTCGCAGCCTTGTGTACTGGTGCTGGACGAATCGGCGCTGGAGAGTCTGCCGCTTCCCGTAGCAAATCCCGAGCGGGTCGTGCTCATCACCCGCAAGGACCCGCAGTCGCTCGCCGAAGCGTGGGACGCTGGAATTGTTTCTGTGGTCTCGGAGTCCGATCCCTTGAATACCGTGCTACTGGCTGTCATGGCGGCTGGCCTGCGCATCGCTAAAACACAGCCTGCCGGCGATCCGGCTGCACCGCAGCCCTCTGGCCGGGCAATATCCCCCAAGTCCGAGGCCGCTTCTGCGTCAATAGCCCCAGAAAGCCGGCCCCCGGCTGCTAAGCGTTGCAAAATCCAATAGTTTAGCTATTGTATGTCGTGGACTTCTGCGTGCACGTAATTCGCTGGCGTAAGGCGAAGTCGATGGGCCGCTTTTTAAGTCAACTGGATTCCATTGTCCGAAATCGGGGCTTGCAAGACGCGCCCCGAGAACTGGCTCTAGCGGGATCGTGGTTTCCTGACAGACCCTCGATGGCTCACGACAGGAGGTGAACGATGCATATTGACTTACGTCCGTTAGTGGTTCTTTGGGCAGTCCTGGCGGTAATCGTCACGGCGCTCGTGGTCTGGCGTTTTAAGGTGGCGCGGCAGGAGGACGATACGATCCACGTCCTCCATGGCGGAACCTCGCAGCAGTCCGCCGTGGCGCACAAACTCGAAAATATCGATAAGTGGGGCAAGGTTCTCACCGTCGTGACGATCGCGTTCGGCGTGCTCGTGGGAGCTTTGTACTTCTACCAGGTCTGGGTGCAGCAGTCTACAACTATAGGAGGTTGATAGAACGATGAGCCGGGCTTCCTGGTTCTTCGGTGTATGGCCCGGCGCCATCATTTTCGGGCTTCTGGCGGCAGGGGCGGTTTGCGCCGCCGAAGCGGCGAAGGCGAAGCAGCCGGTTCAGGACTCCACGAACTGCTCCGCCTGCCACGATCAAGGGGCCAAGCTGGCCAAGAGTGCCCATGCCGGCCTGACGTGCGACACCTGCCACGAGTCGCACGATAAGTATCCCCATCCCGCGGTAGCCAAACCCCAGTGCACCACCTGCCACCAGGACCAGGCGGGCGAATACGCCCTCGGCGTCCATGGCCAGGCGCGCCAGAAAGGCGACGAAAGCGCGCCCGATTGCGCCACCTGCCACGGCGGCGCCCACGAACTTCTCTCCCCCGAATCCGAAGCCTTCCGCAAATCCGTGCCCGATACCTGCGGCATGTGCCACAGCGACGTCGCCGCGCAGTACAACGCCAGCGTGCATGGCCAGGCAGTCGCCCACGGCGTCGTCGCTGCCCCCGTGTGCTCCGATTGCCACGGAGAGCACAAGATCATCAAGCCTTCCGATGCCGCCTCGCCGGTGAACCCGAGGCACATCCGCGACACCTGCGGCGGCTGCCACGGCAATGTCACGCTGACGCGCCGGTTCGGCATGCCGGCCGACCGCCTGGTGAGCTTCGACGCTTCCTATCACGGGCTGGCCGCCAAGGCCGGCTCGGAAACCGTGGCGAACTGCGCAAGCTGCCACGGCGTGCACAACATCCTGTCCTCCAGCGATCCCAAGTCCACCACCAACCCGCGCAACCTGCCCCAGACCTGCGGCAAGTGCCATCCCGGCGCGGGAACCCGGTTCGCCATCAGCCAGGTGCATATCGTGGAAGGCCGCGACGGGCCGCCGGCCCTGAACTGGATCCGCCTGTTCTACCTGTTCCTGATTCCCGCCACCATCGGCCTGATGCTCCTGCACAACGGCGGCGATTGGATCCGTAAATTGCTCAAGCTGCGCTTTAAGCGCACTCCTTCCCCCGACCCCTGGCCCCCAACCTCTGGCCCCTCAGGCCCCGGCCCCTTGCGTATGCTGCCTTTCGAGCGCCTTCAGCACGCGCTCCTTGCCATCTCCTTCCTCACCCTGGTCTATACCGGGTTCGCGCTGCGCTATCCCCACGATGTATGGGCGCAGCCGCTGATCCTGCTGGAGCACGGCCACCCGTTGCGCGGCCTCATTCACCGCATCGCGGCGGTGATCTTCATGGGCGTCGCAACCACGCACGCGGTTTCCCTGATGGCCAGCCGCCGCCTGCGCAATCACTGGAAGGAAATGCTGCCCAACCGCACCGACGCAACCGAGGCTGCCGCCAATCTCGCTTACAATATCGGCCTGATTTCGACCGATCCCGGACGCTCCGCTCACAGCTACATCGAAAAGGCCGAATACTGGGCGGTCGTCTGGGGCGCCGTGGTGATGATCGCCACGGGCGTGCTCCTCTGGGCCAACAACCTGGTGCTGCGCTTCCTGCCCAAATCCTGGCTGGACGTGGCCACCTCCATCCACTTCTACGAAGCCGTCCTGGCCACCCTCGCCATCGTCGTCTGGCATTTCTATTCGGTTATCCTCGATCCCGATGTCTATCCGCTAAATACTGCCTTCCTGACCGGTTTTAGTGTAAAAAGAGAAGAGTACTCTGAATTATCGAAAGCTCCGGGATCTCACGGAGCGCACGCCGCGGGGGATTTCGCCAACTGGAAATGAAGATCTGAAAATTTTGAAACGAAGCAATGACACCTCAAAACTCCGGTGGTGGAAAGGGGGGGTGGCTGTCTCCCCTTATCCATCTGAGCAACAATTGGATCAGCCTGGCGGGCGTCGTGATTGTCACCACCGCCACCGTCTTCTGGCTTTTTCTGCTGCCCGTTACGCTGCACGGCCAGACCACTAATCCCTACGTCGGAATTCTTGCGTTTCTCACCATTCCGGCGCCCTTTTTCGTTGGACTTTTTATGATCCCCCTGGGGATCTGGCTGAAGAAGCGGCGCGAGGGGCGCCTCGGCCTGCTGCCTCGCGGCACGCCCCTGATTTGGAGCGCCAATCCTGAACTGCGCAAGCTGGTGTACTTCGTCGGCGTCGCGACGGTGCTGAACATCGTCATTGCCAGCCAACTCACCTACGGCGCGGTGAACTACATGGATTCGGTGACCTTCTGCGGCGAGACCTGCCACCAGGTGATGCAGCCGGAGTACACCGCCTATCAGCACTCGCCGCACGCCCACGTGGAGTGCGTCAAATGCCATATCGGGCCGGGAGCATCGTGGTTCGTGCGTAGCAAGCTTTCGGGCGTGGGACAGGTTTTCGCGGTGGCATTCAATACTTATCCCCGGCCGATTCCCGTGCCGGTGCACGACCTGCGTCCAGCGCGGGAAACCTGCGAAACCTGCCACTGGCCGCAGAAATACGGGCAGGACCGCGTGGACGTCGTCGACGAGTTCGCCGACGACGTCACCAATACGGAGACCAAGACCGTGCTGCTGATGAAGATCGGCGGCGGTAATCACGGCATCGGAATTCATGGAACCCACCTGGGCAGCGGCGATGGCGATGTTGTGGTGCGCTACTATTCGGACGAAAGCCGGCAGACAATCCCCTGGGTGGAATACACGGTCAACGGTCAGACCAC